>JASHNX010000078.1 GCA_030041415.1 Candidatus Sulfotelmatobacter sp. | reverse complement strand
CCCGGTGCCTTGGTTTCAATCATCAGCACATCAAGCCCTTCCGAAGCCGCGTAAACTGCGGCGGCCAAACCGGCGGGCCCTGCGCCCACGATCACGACATCGAGGACCTCGGTTGGTTCGAGTGAGGAATTGAAACCCAGGCAGCGCGCCAGTTCGTGGGTCGTGGGATTTCGCAGCACGGTCTTGCCGTTGCAGATCACTACCGGAATCTCTTCCACTTTCACCGAAAAGCGATCAAGCATTGCCTGCGCACTCTTGTCCACGTCGAGATCGATATAGGTGTGCGGATGGGCGTTGCGGACGAGAAATTCGCGCAAGTGCAGTGTCTCCGGAGAATGTCGCGAGCCCATCAGAATGACATTTCCGTAGCCGATCGAAAGCAGCAGCATGCGCCTCAGGATGAAAGCCCGCATCAGGATTTCGTTGAGCTCGGCATCCCGTGTCACCAAGTCGTGCAGTTGCTGACGGTTGAGTTCGATGAACTCTCCGGCTTCCGAAACCCGTCCGCGAGCCATCGCAGCGCGATTGGAAACCGTTGTCATCTCGCCGGTAAATGCTCCCGCATGAAACGTCACGATGGCACGCTCGCCGCCGGTTCCGTCGGGCTGCACAATGTCCAGGCTTCCCGAAAGCAACACCCAGAAAGGAAGGTTAGTCAGGCCAGGCTCGAACAGAATTTCGTCAAGTTCGACTTTGCGTACGTGGCCCACCTCGCGAAACCGTGCGATTTGCGCAGCAGTAAGAAGAGGAAATGCCTCTACCTGATCCACGCTCGGGAACTTGAACGAAGAAACCCGCGCAGACTCGGGCGGATGAAGCGTCACAGGAGAAGACATGATGTCACCTGAAAAGCTACGAATTTGCAGGACTTTCGAACCGGTGGAAGACGATAAACGGAGAAAGTCCGAGAAGGATTCGCAACCATCTCCCCTTAAGTGGGTACTATTCTACACCTAGGCGCGGGACCGGATGCTGATGCGTCGCAAGAGAGAACGCACTATCCGCTGAACCCGTGATCCGGTGTACTCTTCTTACCACTCCAATCCTACGATCCAACAGCAGCATTAGAAAAGAAAGGGCCTGCCATAGCTCAAGCTTTAGGGATGTCAGGAGCGGTTTTATTAGCCGGCCTGAGCGGGAATAAATGCAGGTTCCTCGGCGGGAAGAGGAATGATCTGAACCGCGTGCTGCAAAGCGCGGTCCAGAGCGTCGGCGAGGGCTCTAGGGAACGCCGTCGTTAGCAGATTGATATCCAACTGCAAATCACGATGCGAGTAGAGTCGGTGAACGGCGAGAACCCCGCGCCGGCGGTTGGACGAGCTCACCAAGTCCAGCGATAGCGTCCACGCGGCCATGCTGTCGATCGATTGGGACCCAGCTTTTTTGCTCCAGTGAAGAGACATTTCTCGGCGGCGTCCGACCGCATCCATTTCGCTTGCAGGATTGAACTCTCCGGGAAAAAGATCGATGCGAATATCGAATGCGTCGAAGTCATTGGAGTTGAAAGCGGCTTCGATCACGCGCCGGATCTGATCGTAGTCGCGCGTCACCTTCAACTCTTCCGTCGCGCGGCGGATGGCGAGATTGTTGATGACGATCTGCCGTTGCTCAAGCGTTCGCTGAGCGACCCGGCCGAGTTCGCCCAGTTCGAGATAGCCGAGGTGTTGAACGCCGATCCAGATGCCGACGCCGAGAACGGCGAGAACCAATCCCAGTGAACTCCCACCGGGCCAAAGAAGGAACAGGCTGAGCAGCGCAAAAACAGCAGAGACGCCGTAAAGCACGATGACGACTTGCCTGTGCGTAAGGCCGTGCTGCAGCAACTTGTGATGAATATGTTCGCGGTCGGCGGTAAAAACCGGGCGTCCGCTGATGAGCCGGCGCAGAATGGAGAGTGCTGTCTCCAAGATCGGCAACCCGAAAGAAACCACTGGGATCGCGACCGCTACGATGGTAGGAGCTTTTTGTGCGCCGGCAAGAGCAAGGGCGCTTAGCAGGAAGCCGATAAAGAGACTGCCCGAATCGCCGAGGAAGATTGTCGCCGGATTGAAGTTGTAGCGGAGAAATCCCAGAATTGCCCCCGCGAGAGCGATCGTCATCACGGTGATCAGGGATTGTCCGTTCAGAAGCGCGACGACAAAAGCGACGAACGTCGAGAACAAGGCGGATCCCGCGGCCAAACCATCGAGTCCGTCTATGAGATTGAAGGCGTTCGTAATGGCCAGCACCCACAGAATCGTGAGCGGCAAGGCGATAAAGACGGGAAGCTGATGATTGCCAAAGAGAACAGGGATGTTGAGAATGCGCAGGCCGCCAGCATACAGAACCGTAGCGGCGACGCTTTGAACCGCGAATTTTAAGTATGGCCCGGCGCCATAAAGATCGTCATAAATCCCCAGCAGGAAAACCAGGGTTGCCGGCGCAAGAATCGTGAACAGCGTTTTCAGCGAGAGCGCGGAGTGCAGCGTGGGAATGAGTGAGGCGATTGTAGCCGCGACCAGCAGGCTCAGAGAAAACGAAATGAAAATAGCCACGCCGCCCAGCCGCGGCAAGGCGGTGGAATGCAGATGACGCTCTTGTGAAGGAGTCGCCACCCAACCGTTGCGGGAAGCGAAATCCCGCACGCAGCGGGTAAATACAAATGCCAACAGCAGCGAGAGAAAGAAAATCCCGAAAAACGCTACCGTCAACCAGCCCCCTTGTGGTCAAACCGCACTTCAACAGCTAGCTAGATATTGCCGCAGCCACGCGTCAACCGGGAGTGCGTTCCTGGATTCCTCTCTGCGGGTGGCCGGTAAATGATCCCGGTTTGCATGCTAGACTTCAGCCATCCTAAGCACGATCAGAGGCTCTTGATGCAGCTTCGCAGATTCCGTTTTGTCCGCTGCGGCAGTCTGTTGGCAGTTTTTCTCGCGCTGACTTGCGGCGCGCAAGTTGAACTTGCGGCGCAGAACGCAACTCAATCGCCAGCGGATTCTGTAGGAGGACTTCCCGCGGCGCAACCCCTATCCGATGTCGCGGTTCCAGAATCGGCGGGGAATAATGGCGGTGCAATCACAGGGAAAAAAGACTTTGGCAATTTGCCTCCATCGGAAGTGGATGCCTCGCCGGTCAAACTTGCTCCGGGAGATTTGATTGAACTGAGCGTTTACAACGTGCCAGACATGTCGACCAAGGCAAGAGTAGGCAGTTCGGGAGAAGTCTATCTCCCCTTGATCGATTATGTGCACGTTGGAGACCTGACAGTCGATCAGGCGCAGGCGCTAATCGGGAAGCGGTTGGAGGACGGCGGCTTCGTGCACAACGCCCATGTGACCATTATTGTTGACGAATCGAGTTCACAGGGCGTGACGATTCTCGGCGAGATCGTAAAACCAGGAATTTATCCGGCACTAGGGGATCGCAGGCTGTATGACTTCATTTCAGCCGCGGGTGGCTTTACGGCAGCAGCGGGACGAAAGATCAGCATCATACGAGATCACGGACAAGGGGCGACGGTAACGTTGGACCTGCCAAGAAATTTGGCTGACAATTTGAAAGATAACGTCAACGTTTTTCCTGGTGACACAATTACGGTGCCGCGGGCGCCGATCGTTTATGTCGTGGGAGATGTGGGGCACCCGACAGGTCTTTTGATCGATAACGGAAGCCTCACGGTGCTGCAGGCCATTGCGCTGGCCGGCGGCACGAATCACACAGCAAAAATGGGGGCCGCGCGAATTATTCGCAAGGGACCAGCGGGCATGATGGAAACCAAAGTTCCGCTGAAGAAGATGCTCGAGGCGAAAGCACCGGACATCACGCTGCAGGCCGATGACATTCTTTTCGTTCCGTTGAGCGGGGCGCGCGTTGCCGCGAGTCAAGGTTTGCAAGCGGTGGTTACCGCCACAACGGGGATTGCGATTATTGCCGCCCATCCGTAAGAGGCGTTTGCTAAATTCTTTTGCCCGTTTTCAGGCAGCAACCTGCGCGCGCCGAGTCTCCGGTATCGCAAGCAGATCTTCCAGTACCCGGATGTATCTCTGTGCGGTCTGATCGCGGGAAAATCTGCGAATTACGTATTCCCTGCCGTTCTCACCCATTTTTTTGGCGGCTTCAGGATTGGCCGCAACAAAGCGGATTGCGTTCGCCAGTGCGTTTGCATTTTCAGGCTCAATTGAAATTCCGGCACGAGCTTCCTCAAGAATGGCGCGGGCCTGGCCCTCAACTCCCAGGATCACCGGGCACGCGCACGACATGAATTCCAGCATCTTGGAAGGAATCACGGTTTTGAACAATTCCGTTTTCTTGAGAGGAACCAGACACGCGTCAGACGCACGGATATAGGCGGGGATTTTTTCTCGAGGCTGCTGATCGAGAAATTGCAGATTAGTTAGGCGGCGTTCGCGCGCCCGAGCGAGCAACTGTGCTTTTTCAGCGCCTTCCCCAATGAACAGAAAAACAATCTGGGGATCAGCCGATTGCAGAATCGAGGCAGCGTCGATGATTGTTTCCAATCCGTGCGCGAAGCCCATCGTGCCGATATATGAGACCACAAACTTATTCTCTAGGTGCAGTTCATTTCGCAGATTCGTTTCTTTGCCCGGAATAAATAGTTCCGTTTCAACCCCGTTCTCGATCACCGAGATTTTTTCTCTGGGCACGCCCCAGTGTTTATCAAGATGTTCTTCGAAGGCGGGGGCGACGACGACGATACGGTCGGCGCGGCTGTACAAGAAGCCGGCTGTCCGCGCAAGTGTGCGATAGAGGAGCGAGTTCGTCTGCCCCACGCCTACTGCAGCGAGGGATTCTGGCCAGAGATCTCTCACCTCAAATACAAACGGGACGCGGTTCCACTGCGCGAGCCACCATCCCGAAAGTCCGACGAGCAGTTGCGGAGATGTGGCGATGACAACATCTGGGGACGGAATCGCAAGACCCGTGAGCGAGGCTGAGATCGCGAACGAAGTGTAGTTTAAGATGCGTTCGAGCGCGTGGCGATTGGGAAACGGCAGGAGCCACGTGCGAACCACATTCACGGCCCCAACGCGCTCGCGAGCGACCATGCGCCGGAAGCTCTTGCGGTATTCCGCCGGCACGATGCCGGTAGGGTGATTAGGAAAGCCAGTCAGCACTGTAACGTCGTGACCGGAATTTGCCCAATGCTGCGACAGTTCCGAGGCGCGCGCCGCAGGCGCTCCCATTTCAGGCGGAAAGTATTGCGATATGTATAAAATTTTCATCGATCGCAAGCATTCAAGATCGGCGCTGAACGGTATTGACTTAGGAAGCCTGATCGAAACCATCAGTAGTCACTGGATCGCGGCTGCCGATTCTGTCGACGAGAAGCGGGTCAACGGCCACTGGCCGCCCCAGACAACGCGATTGCTCGAGTGCGAACGTGCCTTGCATTGTGGCAACGATTTCACTAAACGGAATCGGCGATTCGCTGCCGTTTGTTATCGCGGCAAGAAACGCGTTCCATTCGCCCCGATGACCTTTGTCCTGTCGCCAAAGCGAGCGAAAGACATGTTTCTTTCCACCGCGAACCAGTTCAAGGCGGCGGAAATCCTCCAGCACCGCGACCGCGCCGCCACCGAACACTTCAATTCGCTCCTTCGAAAACGATTTGTCGCCATTCGCGACATACGTGATCGTGCCTAGAGAACCGTTCAGAAAACGCAGAGAGCACACGAGGTTGTCGTTACTATATTGGCGCGAATTCGCGAGCGCGCGTGCCTCAACTTCGACAAGCGCACTACCTGCTAGAAACGAGAGAAGATCGACGAAGTGGCAGACCTCACCGACAATGCGTCCTCCACCCTGTTGAGGATCGTTGAGCCAGTGATCCGCGGGCAGAAACCCAGCATTGACCCGATAATGAAGCACGAGCGGCTCGCGCACATCGCGCAGAAACGCTTTCATGCGCATTGCCAGCGGAGCGAAGCGGCGATTGAAACCCACCATGAGCAGCCGATCCCGGCGGCTATATGCGTCCGCAATTTCGATCAGCTCTGATTGGTTGAGGCAAAGAGGTTTCTCGCAGAAAACATGTTTACCGGCGCTGAGCGCGGCGGTGACCTGTGGTGCGTGCAAATGATGACGAGTCGCGATAACGATCGTGTTGACGTCCGGATGCTGGATCGCTTCCTGTTCGTCCGTGGTGCATGAATGGAAACCAAATTTCTGCGCAGCATAGCGGGCACGGGAACCATTGGCGGCAACCGCGATGATCAATTCGGAGCCCGCAGCATGCCTGATCGCTGGCAGAAGCGCGCCGAGAGCAAAGCTGCCTGCGCCGACCAATCCGATACGAACAGAACTGTTACCCGCAGTAGAGTGTTTTACGCGGGGAAGATCGATGCATCTATCTTCGTTACCTGCGCCTTCGGAGTATTCAATCATCACTGCCAATGAAGGCTCGCGGCTTGCCCCCGTAATCAGCTCATAACCAGAACGAGCCTGCGCGATGGGAAAACGATGCGTGATCAGCGGTTGCAGATCGAGTTTGCGATCGGCAAGGAGCTTGAGAAAAGCTTCCATGTTGCGGTTCTCGCTCCAGCGAACATAGCCAATGGGATAGTCGATTCCCTTTTGCTCATAAGCGGAATCATATCGACCGGGCCCGTACGAACGCGAAACGCGGAAGTCGAGTTCCTTCTCGTAAAACTCGCGGCGCGGAATGTCCGTGCCGACCGCTCCCACGGCAACGACGCGTGCGCGATTTCGGGCGATGGCGGCGGCAAGATTTACCGGATCGTTGCTCAAAGTCTGTGCGGTGATGAGGGCCGCGTCTACCCCATGCCCTGACGAAACCTGCATGCACATGTCGCGAAAAGCCGAAGCGGACGTGCTGACTCCGTCGGCGCCGGAGCGAGACGCGAGCTCTGTGCGATCGAGAGAGATGTCCATCCCGAGAACCGTACAGCCGGCAGCTTTCAGAATCTGGACAGTCAACTGGCCCAAGAGGCCGAGCCCAATGACGGCGACAACGTCGCCAAGCTTCGCGTCGGCATTGCGCACTCCGTGCAATGCGACGGCCCCCAGCGTGGTGAAGGCAGCCTCGTCGAAGCGGACGGATTCGGATGGGATGCGGGCGACAAGCAAGCGGGGCACGCAGGCAAACTCTGCATGGACGGCATGACCTGCTCCGGCGCAAGCAACACGATCACCAACACCGAAACCGGTGACGCTTTCGCCAACCGCGACGACGGTTCCGGCACTGCTGTAGCCGAGCGCGCTCGGGTGATCGAGACGAGTACGCACCGCTGAAAATGCTGCTGTAATTCCGTCGCGATTGATTTTGCCGAGAACTTCGCGGACCAGGTCGGGACGTGACCGTGCTTTCTGAAAAATACTCTTGGCTGCGAATTCCGAGGCGGCGCGTTCAGTACCGGAAGAAACCAGCGATGCAGCCGTACGAACCAGAATGCATCCCGCCAATAATTTAGGGACGGGAACCTCTTCGACCGCGACAGCAGCTGTTCGAGCGTCCTGAAAGACTTGCTTCATGCCGGTTCGAACCCCTTCAACTGAAGCTTGATTTCGAAATTTGTTTCGTCGAGGTCTGTATTGTGGAGACTTGTCCGTGCGAGCTTAGCAGGGGAGATTGCTTCAAAATTGATCGGTTCAGCGTCGTGCCTACTGCCCATGCGAACCAGCGTTACGAATCGAACCGGCAGCCGCGACCGAGTCTGGCAAAGAAGAGAAACCGCCGTGCGCAGATCGCCATAGGTTGGCGCCTCGTATCCGAGCAGCCTTCTATCGCAATCGCTGATCTCAAAGTTCGAACTTCGCTCAATGAGCGTGCCCGCGCGAACCATGGCGGCTTGAGATGGAACGCTGGCGAAGAAGTTCCAGCAGATCTGTGATTCGCCGCGGGTGAACACAACCTCGAACGGCGATTCCTGGAACCGGTAAGGCAAATCAGGCGTAAGCCAGTGCAAGCGCAATTCATGCTCACCGGTCCCGCTCAGTTCGTCGAGGATCAGCCAGCCGATACGGCCGAGTCGCTGAACCCGGCGGCGATGCGTTATGCCAAGATTTCTGTAGCCGTTGTGCTCGCCTTCGAAAATGCCACGGTGGATAGAACTTGAATCCAATATGCGGCCGGAGGCTTGCGCCCAATCGAGCCAGAGAAAACGGCCGGCGCGGGTCATCTGGTCGCCGCCATCAACACTCACCGTATTGTGAACGGCGGTGCTGGTAAACGCGTTGTCCCACGGCGCGGGACCGTTGTAGAGATGCGTTCCCGCATCGCGAGCGAGATTCAGTCCCCGCCACCACAGATCGACGTGCAGTTGATCGCATTGAAAGGGGCGGCGCTGGTAAGCGCCAGCCCGAATGAAGGCCCATGAATCTTCGTCGCCGAGCCGGAAATAGCCGGCTTCGGGAACAGGATTCAGAGCCGGCATAGAGGCTGACGCAATTGGTTTCAAGCCGAACCAGAGCGCGGCCTCATCGCGACTTCCAGGCGGCAGAGCGGGGCGATTGAGAACCGAAGCACCTAGCTGCAACAAGGGACGGTAATCGCGGTAATCGTCAGTGGCGAGTGGAAGGATATGACTGCCATCGTTCGATCCATAATTCGGAACCGAGCCGCTGGCAGGATCGACCCAGGTGCGGAGAAAGTCGAATGCGGCTTCCGCACGCAAGTGAATATCCTCATGCAGGTCGGCATTATTAATTTCGGCGAGACGCAACGTCCAGAGCAGCAGATGCAAAATCATGCGCTGGTAATTGAACGAATGCTGATGGGAAGCTCCCTCAGGCGCGATCTGATCAACCACAGCTTCGCGTAGAAGCCGTGCGCCAAGACGTTGCCATCGCGATGCTGCACTGAGCTCGGGATAGAAGGTGCCCGCAGTCCACAAGCCGACGGCTTCGCTAACCAAGTGATTGCTGCGCTGCGACCGCGCATAAGGAATGGTCTGTGCCGTGCGCCAGGCATGCGAGGCAATCATGGAGAAAAGCAATGCGACGCGCTGGGGCGTGGTGGCGGGCGAATGAATAAATCCATGCAGAGCGAACGACCACGCAAGAATGCGCAGAGAACACTCCTGGCCGCAGATCCACAGCGGACCGGTCATTGGCGGGCTATGCGCGGCCCAATCCTCAAGAAAGCGCCAGAAGGTCTCAGGAAAGCGTTCGTCGGAAGTGAGGGCATAAGCGCGAACAAGCGCGTAGGCAAAGAGAAATCTCGAAGGTTCGAGAATAAATTTCAGATCGCCGTACGCGGGCGAAGCGAAACGCATTCGCGTCCACGGCTGGCGCGGCGAAACCGCTTGTCCGGTTGCCGGGTTCTCGAACCAGCGCGGAGGAACTCCGCAGTCATAAGAAAGATTGCCAAAAAATGGCAACTTGCCGGCGACGATGCTCTCCGCTTCAACAAGAATCGAGCTCACTTCCTCAGGACTCAGGATCTGCTTGATCTCCGACCCCACTGATCGGCCATCCCGAAAGAAAAACTTGCGGGTTCCATCGCGGCGCTCTTGGAGCAATACTTCCGACGAGATGCCGGGAGCAACGCGCTTCAGTTCCCATGCTTGCCACCCCTCGACCGAGCGCATGCGCCGGGCCATCAAGCCGCTGCCGCGCTCGAACTCGTACTCAAGACGCAGCATGCCGTGGCGCACACCGAAGGTGCGGCTCACTTGCAATGCAGCTCCGAGTTTACCCATGAACTGTCTCCGAGACTGGCTGCCGGAGAGGCTGTGCCAGTAGCGTCGCTGCGCGCTCCTGCAACCAATCGTGCATCACGAAATATTGATTATCGCCGCGGCTCGCGCTGTTCCGATCGCATTGCGGAGTGCTCATTATGGTTCCCCGGTCGAGCGCAGCCACAACATCGCCGAGCTTTTCGACACCGAAGGCGATCAGGCGATGGCGCAGGTCGGCAAGCGAGTCGCAGTGCGCAAGATCGGGAAATTCGTATTTCCGCAAAATTGGGCCCGTGTCGATCCCGGAGTCCATGAAATGAAGGGTGATCCCAACGGGCACGCCGTTTAACAGAGACCACTCCGGGCTGCTCATGCCGCGGATTTCCGGCAGCATACCGAGATGAACGTTCAGCACCCCGAGGCTCGGCACGCCTAGAATTTCCCTTCGCAAAATGTTGCCTCCGGTAAAAACGATCAGATCAGGAGACCACGCTTTGAGAGCTGCGATGGCACGCGGAGAATTTTGATCTTGCGTGATTGCTACTGGAAACCTGTAAACATTGGCGACCTGGTTCAGATTCTGGAAAACGGCGTGGCGGCGCGTGAGCCAGGGTTCCAGATGTTCGTTCTGTATGCGACCCGGCTTAGAGGTGTTTCTCGAAGACAGTTTTGTGCGGGCATAATTCGCGACGCGCTTTACGCCCCATTGGCCGAGCTTGCGCAGCAGAGTGCCGCGATTGAAGGTAGAGACTGAAAGAGCACCGGCGGGAGTGCATCCCATGTCGGCGAGACGCACCGCCACAGCACAAGCGGTTTCGCTGTACACGCTGGAGCACAGCATCACGATGCGCATGCGAGGGCCCCGACTAAGGACGAATCGAAAGAGCGCTTAACGCCCTGCTCAAGCAGAAGGGCGTCGGCGAAGAACTTGCATCCCCAACTGATGTAGCGTAAGGGCTGGTAACAGCCCCAGATGGGATAAGAACCGGCCAGTCCGCCAACAATTCCCGGCTTGCCTTGCACTGGAATCCTATCTTTCACCATCTCGTTCATCTTCAGCGCGGCGTTGAGATAGCGGAGGTCGCCGGTAATTTCAAACAACCGCAGCCAAACGTAAGACACCTGCGCATTGCCGGTGAGGCAGACGAAACGATGACCATTGGTGAAACTGCCGTCATAGGCGCCAGAGAGAAATTTGTTCGTCTCGAACTGTCGGAGAAGAATCCAGGCTGGGTTCGCAACTACCTCAACTGCGTCATTTCTTTGTAAGAGCGCTGCGCATTCCAGCGCTCCCTGCAGAGCGTAAGCGATGAAATGCAGATAATCGGGATGTCCTTGAAGATTGATGCCGGAGATCCATCCATTGGGCCGAAAGCGTGAAAGCACCCAGTCAAGATTTTTCTCGGCGGAATCGCGGTAGCGGGAGTCTCCAGTTTCTTGCGAAAGCAAAGCCAGCGGCCAGGCGACCATGCTGTAGTAGACGTGGGCTGCAGATTGATAGGCGCCGGGTCCCGACCAGGATCCATCCGGTTGCTGCATTTCAACTAACCAGTCGCCGGCGCGCACGGCAGCGCGGTAGATCTCCGAATCGTCAGTTTCAGAATGAGCGCGAATCAGCCCGTGCAGAATCTGGCCGCTGTTGAAGATCGAGGGCTGAGACGGAACAGCTCGCACGCCACCGGGAAATGCCCCGCCCGGCATTTGCAGTTCAAGAAGCCAATCCGTCGCACGCGCGGCGGCAGAGGCTGCTTCGCTTGCGACAGCACGATCGGGAAATTCGCGAGCAAAATCGTATAAGGTCGGGATGAGATAGCCAGTGACTTCGGGATAGGATGAAGAATATCCAGAGAGCAGGCTGTAATAAGCGGCGATGCCGCCATCGGAACGCTGAGCATCAAAAATCCAGCGCAGGAGGGCTTCCAGCGTAGCTTCCGTACTGCGCCTGGTTTTTGAGTACGAGTAAAGATGAGGCTGCGCGAAGCAAATACCGGCTGCATCGGAGACGAGCGCGCGAATCAAGGGAAGCGTACGTTGCGGAGCGCGCAACAAGCCGGCAGCATCCTTCACAGCCGGCCAGGCTTTGCTGCCCTGCATCATCATGCCGTAGCTGCCTCGACAAAATTGCCGGATGTTTCCGCAGTCCTGTGCGCAGAGCTATCAATGAACGTTCGCATCCAGTACTCCAGCGTGAGAAACTGCCAGATCTGCATCGACCAATCTTCAACTCCGCGACGATGCTCTTCAATAAAACGGCGAACCTGCTGCGGGCGAAATAGATTTCGCTTCGCGATGCTTGTCTCGGAAAGAAGATCATCGACCAGTTCGCGCAAGTCGTGGGCGAGCCAGTAATCGACGGGAGCGGCGAATCCCGCTTTCGGTTGACGCAGAACTTCGGCGGGAAGCACGTCACGCATGGCTTCTCGAAAAATATGCTTGGTCGTGGGCCAGAGAAAACCTTTGAGTTTCAGAGTGGGCGGAATATTCCACGCCGCAAACTCGGCGAGTCCGCGGTCGAGAAATGGCACGCGCACTTCGACGGACGAAGCCATGCTCATCTTGTCGTTGTAGTTCAGATTCAGGCCCGCCATAAAAATCTTGGTATCGAGATAAAGCATCTGGTTCAAAAAATCCGCATGATTCACTGCTTCGAAGGCGGCGTGATGACTTGCGGCGGGGTCCGAGTCGCCAAGCTCGTCCCTCAGCCAGTCGGTGTACAGGTTCTGCTTTTGTTCTTCATCGAGATACGTGCAGTTGCGGATGAAGCTTTCCCGCGGTTCAAGTGATGCGCTGCGAGCCATTTTCTTGGCCAATCGCGCGCTCCCTTTCAGTCCAGTTCCTCGAAAGCCCGGCAACGCGTCAATGCCCGAAGTGATCACGCTCCGCAAGGTAGCCGGCAGTCGCCTGTAGGCCTGTGACCAGTGATGCGCGATGTGCTTGCGATAGCCAGCAAAGAGTTCGTCTCCGCCGACGCCAGAAAGCAGAACAGTCGATTGCTTACGCGCTTCACGGCAAACGAGAAACGCCGTGATGAGGGCGGGATCGGCGACGGGCTCATCCATGTGCCAGATAAGACGCGGCAACAGATCGGCTACGTCGGGCTCGACCACAATCTGCTGATTTTCGCAGCCGAGATGCCGCGCCAAGCGGGCGGGCACGTCGGGATTATCGAGAGTGTTTTCGCCGACTCGATACTTGCGGGGAAAAGTAATGGTGTAGGTGCGAACGGTTTGATTTGTCGCACGGCACATCATGGCGACGATGCTCGACGAATCGAGTCCGGCGCTAAGAAACGCGCCGACGGGAACGTCGCTCACCATTTGTTGCTGCACGGAAAGGCGAAAACGCTCGCGAAGTTCTTCGATCTTTCGACGATTGCCCGGATCGGATTCCGGCTCTGCAAAGTTCGAATCCGCGTCCGGAAATGTGAGATCCCAATATTGATGCAGCTTCAATTCTCCATCGCGGAATGTAGCGCAATACCCGGCGGGAAGCTTGTGTATCTCCTGGAACATCGTTTTGGGTTCGGGAACCCAGAGAAACGTCAAGTATTGATGCAGTGCTGCGAGATCGATTTCGGCGTCGACCTCCGGCAACTGCAGCAGAGCCTTTGCTTCGGAAGCGAATGCCAGCTTGTTTCCGCGCTGAATGTAGTAGAGCGGCTTGACGCCGAAATGATCCCGAGCCAGGAACAACTGTGGACATCCGGAGCGCAGATCGCAGATGCAAAACGCGAACATGCCGTTAAGCCGACGAACGCACTCTGCGCCTTCCCGTTCGTAAAGGTGAAGGATGACTTCAGTATCAGTTTGCGAGCGAAAGTGGTGCCCCGAGTTTTCGAGTTCGCGCCGGAGCTCGGCAAAGTTGTAGATTTCGCCGTTGTAGGTAATCCACAGCGTGCCGTCTTCGTTGCGCATCGGCATGTGGCCATCAGCCGAAAGATCGAGAATGGCGAGGCGGCGGCTGGCAAGGCCAATGTAAGAGTCATCGGGGAATCTGCGTTCCCATAGGCCGGAATCGTCAGGTCCGCGGTGTGCCTGGACCTGCGTCATGCGCGCCAGCACTTCCCTGCTACCCCAGTTCGCAAGTCCGGCGATGCCGCACATTCAGCGCCCTGCCTCCGATGCATGCTCTAGTTCGTAGATTTTGGCTTTGATGTGAAAAAATTGGATGCCCTGAAAGCAGCAGTAAATCAAGCCGGGAACACCATCGAGAAATCCCAGGCGGAATACGTACTTGTAAAGGAATAATGCCAGCGACGAACCGGGCCAGGTAAAGAATCTCCGGCGAAGCCAGCGCCGGCGCTGCGCCTGCGTTCCAGTGAGCGAGGGTCGCAACTCATCGGTATTGCCATTGAGCCATACCTTCGCTTCCCAGTTGGAATAAACGTCGTGTTTGCGGATGTACTGAGAGAGCGAGTTCACGTTGTGATGCAGCAGCGGACATTTCAGGTGTGCGCTGCGACCCTCCACGACCACATGCTCGTGAACTTCCATGTCGGCCATGGAAGCATCCTGTTCTTTCAGCCGGCATTCGAAACGTCCTTTGCCGCGGCGGAATAATGACAACTTTCGAAAAGTGGCGCCACTGTGACGGAGTTGGCGTCCAAGAAAATAAATGCATAGGGCAACGTGGTAGCCGTCGAAGCGCGGGTCCTGAATCGCGGTCTGGATTTCGGATGCCAGTTCGGGAGTGAGACATTCGTCGGCATCGAGCAGAAGGATCCAGTTGTAGGCAAGGGGCAGCGTATCGATAGCCCACTGGCGTTTTTTGGGCCATCCGCCACGATAATAAAACTGAGCAACGTTGGCGCCCCAGGAGCGCGCAATTTCAACCGTATCGTCGGTGCTCTGGGAATCGACCACGTGGACTTCGCCGAAATCGTGCAACGACTCAAGGCAGCGAGGCAGGTTGTGAGCTTCGTTGCGCACCGCAATAATCACGCTGACTGGAATCACCCCCGCGGCGCGAACGACTGGCGATGCGACGAATTCATCCAATGCTGCCATGGATCAATTGCAGAAATATTAACGTGAGTCCTGGTGGATAACCGCAGCAGTTCAGCAGACAGCTAGTATCCAGAAAGATTCCACGCCAACCGATTTTCTGATTTTGAAAAACCGAGAAATGGCGTTTCTGGACGCAGCCTCGCTGGGCGATTCGATATGACCCTTACCTTGCGCGCGGCTGACGCGTGTTGGCCAGACGGTGGGCGATGAGCAACAATTCCTCGACATGCTTGTCCCAGCTGAAGTCGCGCGAGCGCAATAGTCCTGCTGCACGCATGGCTGAGGACCGTTCCTCCGACTGACTAATCCGCATGACACTTTCGGCCAGAGCCTCGGCTGAAAAGCGCGGAAAGTAAGCAGCGGCATCTCCGCAGATTTCGCGATGTACGGCCAAGTCGGAAGCGATCACCGGAACCCCGCTGGCCATCGCTTCGACTAAAGGATGGGCGAACGTTTCGGCATAGGCAGCCGTGACGTACATGTCGCACGCCCGATAAATGTGGTGAACGGAGTGGTAGGGAATGGCGCCCAATTCAACCACTTCGCTCGAGACGCCGAGGTTTCGGATCAACGCCGCAGCCGACTCGGCCCTGTAGCTTCCCGGATTATCGCTGGAGTTGAGAGTACACGTGAGAATCAGACGAACTCGCCGGGGACGCAGTCTGTTCTTCAAAACTGCTATAGCGCGAATTAGCGTCTCGAAGTTACGATAGTAGTTGTAGTGGCTGACCAGCAGAAGCCGAAGAGCGCCATCTGTGGCGGCAAGCTTTTGCTCCATCGGCGCCGGCAAGCGCGCCTGGTCACGAAAAAACGATTCGCGATCGAATCCGTGATGAATGGCTAGAACATCCTTCCCGGTCCATTCACGCAGTTGCCCAGCGAAAGCCACGGTGGGAGCGACGGTGCAGTCGGCCTGCATTACTGACCACGCCGCGAGTTTCGCCTTCACCGCATTATCCAGCCACAAGCCATAGTCGCCACGCTCGCGCAAATCGCGCGTAAAATCGCCAGAAATGTAGAGCGCGTTGCCGCTGAGCAGGATTTGCGGAACCGGCGAGCAAAAAATCGCGAAGTTTCCCGGTGAAAGCAGAACATCGGCACCGGCACGCCGAATCATGCGGGGAACTTCATATTGCTCGTAAAAGAATCTTGCGGCCGTCCCTGCGGTGCGATCCGACCGCAAAATCGTGATGCCGGGCGAATCATAAAACTCATCAGCCAACACATCGCTCAGGAGCACCGTTGCGCAGAGGTCATGCCGATTGGCCATCCGGGGAAGAACATTGCGAAGGTAGGTGAGGCCTCCTCCGGCGGTGGCGGCGAGACCGTTGATGAAAATCCGAATCATTCTGCGGCTTTGGTTCTACGTTTGATTTGCATTGGACAGTTGCAGCATTTTACGAAGATGCCAGCGACGCGTGCTCCACCAGGGATCGGCAAGACCCGAATAGAGAAACCTATATTCTGCCGGCGGGTAATTCACTTCGATCTCCCGCCGCCAAAATATAGTCGGCAATCCGCGATCGAAATCGATCGTTCCCGCGCAGGGGGCAAAACAAAATTTATGATGCCGCTGAATGACTCGGAGGGCGCTCGCATCGACTGAATCCCATCCGAACGTCCAGGCGAAGGATTCGACGGGTTGGTTCGTCCACGACTCCAGCTTGCGGGCGCTATCGGCGATCTCGTGTTCCAACTCTTCAGGCGGAAGTCCTGCCAAACGTGAGTGGGTTAGCGTGTGGTTGCCGATTGCGTGTCCTCGAGCCGCCAGTTCTGCGATTTGCGCGGAAGTCATCGGCTTCCAGTCTTTGCCATTCTCGTCGCTCGGCGCGGCATGGGGATCGATCCTCATACGATAAAAATCAAAAGCCTTCGAGGGAGAGCACTCGGCGAAAGCCGGCACAATGAAAAACACGCCCCGTCCTCCAAAAGATTCGAGCAGGGGTGCCGCGACTCGACAGTTGCTCTCTCTGCCGTCATCAAAAGTAAAGAGAACTGGAGGCTTCGATTCAGGATCCCCTCCTGGGGCTCGCAACCGCTGAATGAAGGTGTTCAAGCTGGAAATCGCGAAATGCCGCGATGCCCATTCAAGTTGGGCGCGGAATTGACCCTCGAACACCGCTGGGGTTTCGTGAATCGCCACGACAACTCCCCGAGCGCGGCGGCACTGAATGCGCAGGGCCGCCTCATCGGCTCGAACTAGAACGGCCGCGCGAATGAGGAGCGCTCGAAGTTGGCTTCGGAGATTCATTGCACCAGCTCCGACGTTTGCACAGCGACAAAGGTGACTTCCCTGATCTGAGAGTCTAGATGAGGCCATCGCCGTCGGCCGGTACGAAATAGCTTTCAGGCCCTGGCAATTGTGTTGTTCGGTCGAGAAGCCAGCCAGTTGCGGCATCGAAGGCACGCCAATGAAAACCTCGCTCGCAGAATATTTTTCGCTTCTCGAAATTCTGATTCCGCAGCACAATTGCATCGACCGAGGCCGAATAGCGGGCGATTAACGCTCCGAGAACCTTCAGCCATTCTTCGGCAGAAATCTCCGGGTAGACGTCGAGCACGTTGAGTGTCCTGATTTGGCTGCGATAGCCGCGCGTGCGCTTGTTGACAGTCAGGAAAACGCTTTGCCTGGAATGTTCGCTATGAAGCACGAATACTTCAACGCTCGAGTCCGCTCCTGAGAAATACCGCCAGTGAATGTAGGCCCGATCGCGCAAGGCCGTCAGTTCTTCCGCCGGAGTTCCAGAAATCAGGTCGCTCGCCTCCTCGGCAGATTTGAGCGGTTGAAGCGTTGCCAGGCTGTGGCAGTCGATTTTTAGCGGATTCATGAGGGCAGCAAATTTCGAGCCTGAGCTTTTCGCCAGACGGGAAATGAAGCGATTGGATGTTTGACGATGCGCGAATTCCTCGGCTACCGGCGGCCAGTTGAGGGTACCAAACAGCTCTCCATCAGCGAAAGGAATCGGTTGAGCTCCGGCTGCCTTCCACAACGCTGCGGCTTCCGGGTTCGCAGAGGTTCCGAATAAAGGCCAGCGATTTGCGAGGCGAGAATATTGTAGAAAAATGCGGCCGCCCTGTCCGCGATAACACTCACCGACATAAAAGGAACTGGATCCCATGAAAATGATCTTCTGGTTCCGATGGTGAAAGGCTTGTGGACTGCAGAGGATGCAGCCGACCAGCTCGCCGGACGCGCGCAAACCGAAGCCAATCGGCTGCTCTGGTGTTCGCGCCGGATTTTCGAGCAGAAACCAGGCCAGACGAGCTTCCACTTCGGTTTTGCTGCGACCGGACTGGGCTGCGATAAAGCGGGCAACATCCGTAATCTCAGCTCCTGCGATCGGAACGAGTTCGGCGGCTGGGACGCACTTCTGAGGGATCAATTGAGGAGAAGTCATTGCGCGGCGTCCCGATAGATCTTCAGCAGACTTTCGGCGTGGTGAGACATGCTGAACTTGCTGACGATGGTTTCGCGGGCAGTTTGCCCGATTCGGGCGCGAAGTTCGGCATCTCCGAGCAAAACTTGCAGACCCTGCGTCAGGTCATTCAGGCCGTCGACGGGAATCAACCATCCGTTGACGCCATGACGAATAATTTCGCCGATTCCCTGCCCCTCACATGCCACGACTGGTCTTCCGCATGCCATGGCTTCGAGGTAGACGCATCCCAAGCCTTCGTAGCGGCTGGGCAGAGCAAACACTGTGCATTGCCGCATCGCTTCTGCGACTTCGGAGCGGCTTTCGCGCCCCAAAAAGCGAATTCGATCGCCGATGCCAAGAGTGAGGGCCAGAGATGCGAAGCGATTCCGATCCGCTCCTTCCCCGATGAAGTCGCATCGCAGATGTGGATACGAATTTTGCAATTGAGCGGCGGCGCGTATGACCAACTCCTGTCCCTTACCGGCTAATAGGTTTCCCACGACCAGGATCGTCGGATTCGCTGCGCGTTTCTCTTCGTCTTGGTTCAGTGGTACGAACAACGAAGTGTCGGTGCCATTGTAGAGAAGTTCTGCATCAACGGTTGGTCCCAAAGTTTCTGCCACCAGGTCTTTCACCTTCCGGCTGATGCAGATCAACTTGCGCGCCTCCCGATAAACGCGGATCGAAGCTTTCCTGCGCCATTTGGCTGCCAGACCGTTCTCGAAACAACTGTTGAAGACATCGAGACCGTGAATGGTAACCACGAAGGGAACATTCAGGCGCTGCGAAATGATTGCCGCGGCGTGTCCGCATGGCAGTGCGGAATGGGCATGAATCAAGTGAATCGGCGAATGCCGATGAAGCCGGCTGATTCTTGGGAGAAGAGTTGCGGCCAGAAATCTTCCCGCACCGGCGAGGCCGAAATTGCCGGGAAGCTGCGGGCAGCGAACCCACTCGGCGGGATAAAGAGTGCTGGAGGTTCGGCGAGAGTGATAAATGCTATCGACCCCGATCACCGATGAAAGAACTCCACGGGAGCTTAACTCTGCCAGGCTTTCGGCTACGAAGCACCCGTTCACTTCGGAAGTTTCCGAAGGATAAAAGGGAGTGAGCGTCAGGAGGTGCAGGGTGGAAAGTTTTGACGGCTCAGCAAACACCGAACCGGGATGTATCGCTTCCGCCGTCGGCACAGTCAACAAACCTCGTTCATCTGAGCCGAGCGCGCGCAAATCAGCTCGGCGAGGCCGCTTATGGTGACGAAGCGAGAATCCTGCAGATCGCGGTCAGTGAACTGCATGGCGAACCTTTGTTCGATCTCGGTAACGAATTCCACCACCTCCATCGAAGTCAGCCACCCGGCGTCAAAGTAATCGGTGCCGCGAATCGCGCTCACCGCTCTCGCCTCCGCTTCCCGATCGATTTTCGCGCGCTCGATAAACCACAAGGTGAGCCATTCTTCTGCGCGCGATCTGGATTCATCCACGGTGTTCACCTGTTTAGTTTCTTGACCGGTTCCGTTTTTCATTTTTCGATTGCCACGCACCGGACCGGAGAACCATCGGCTCCTTTTAGTTTTAAGGGCAAGACAATCAATTCCACCTGCAATGAGGAAATCGCTTTCAGATTCGCGACGTATTCGACCAGCACCACCCCAGCTCCGAGAAGCACTTTGTGATTGGGCGAATCTTTTGTGGTGCCGCGCGAGTGGGCTGGATTGTCGGGTGAAGGCGTATCCATAGCAATGAGCCGCACGCCCTGATCGACCAGCCATTGTGCCGCCTTCTCAGAGAGGAACGGATATTCGTTGTAGAACTTCATCTCGCCAAAATGCTCGGACCAGCCGGTGCGCAGAATCATTCGGGCGGGGACTTTCCCCTTCAATTTTTGCTTGAGATCGGCAACATCGATCTCCTGAAGAGCGTGGCAGCCAGTGAAATCAGCAATGGTGGCCGGACCGATCAGCACATCCAGAGGAATTTCGTCGATGGTTCCACCATTCGGAACGAAATGTCGCGCCGCATCTGCGTGCGTGCCGGCGTGCGTTCCAAAGACAACCTTGCGCGTTTCCCGGCCCTCGATTCCGTGCCGCCCTAGAATTGTGACCTCAACCACCGGATGCCAATGTGTGGGGAAGGTCATCATGCCCTCTTCGATGGGCAGCGACAGGTCGATGATTCTCATGCGGGTCTTTTCGGAACCAGATTGTTTCGCCGTTTCGCGCATTAGCCGGATGCACCTGCAGGTTCTGCGATCTCTGTCGGCGTCTTGTGAGCGGCTGAGATTGTGCCTAGCTGCAGTTTCTCCAACAGCAATTCTCGAATGCGCGATTTCTGGATTTTTCCGTTCGCAGTTCTGGGAAATTCATCGATCGCAATGTAGCGAGCCGGTTGCTGGTGTTGTGCGAGAGTGCGTTTGCTGCGGGCGACCAGCAAATCGAGCATCGATTCGAGTTCGAATCCTGAATTCAACTTCAGCACGGCAACGATGTCTTCGCCATAAAGCTCATGGGGAATGCTGACCACCGCCACTTCCGCCACACCCTCGACCTGCATCAGCGATTCTTCGATCGCGGCGGGGCTGATGTTGACGCCGCCGCGAATGATGAGGTCTTTCTTCCTGCCAGTAACGAACAGGCTGCCATCGTTTTCGATGCGGCCGACATCGCCAGTTGGGAACCACTTCGAGGCATCGACCGGCAACAGCTGACCATCGGCGTCGAGATAGGCCGCCATCAGATCTGGAGTCAGAACCTCGATCTCGCCTTCGGTTCCGGCGTGCAGCTCATTGCGGCTCAATCGCTGGTTGCCGTTTCGCGGATCGGATGCCGCTATGCGAAGCCTCACGCCTGGTAAAGCTTCGCCCACGTAGCCTTGGCCGCCGACTAAATTTCGCGAGCGGGCCGTGACAAACAGGGTTTCTGACAGACCGTAATTTTCGATCAGCCGAACTCCATAGCGAGCCTCAAATTCCGATTTCACTTTTGCAGGTAGAGGAGCAAATCCTACGAAAGTGTGGCGCACGGAGCGACGGCAGAACTCCTCACCCGTGTGCCCGCGATCCATGCGCAGAAGAATCGACAAAACCGTGGGAGCCATCCAGAGCATGTTGACGCTATGTTTTTTTGCTTTTTCCCAGAAATTCAAGCTGGACCGGGCATCGAAAACGTGGTCAACCACCACGCTCGCTCCGCACAGAAAAGGCAGAATGAGCAAGTTGTAGAAGCCTCCCATGTACGTCATGGAAAGCGTCAGATAAAAACGCGAACCTTCATCGACGCCACGAGAATCGCCGAAAGCTCGGGCGTTGCGCAGCAGGCTTCCCAGTTTGTGTGCTAGGCCTTTGGGTTTTGCCGAAGTGCCCGACGTGTACATGATCGCGACGAAGTCATTCGAGGTTGCCGTTTCAAGGGGCACAAATTGCGAGCGCGGTTCGAGACCGTCGATTCGAATGAGGTCGCAGCCGGTCGCGTGTTCGATTCTGCCCTCCTCTTGTGAGGTCGCCAACAGGATCACTTTCGCGTGCAAGCCGCGAGCGAAAATAGCACTCGATTGGCTCACCACCAGCAGTTTCGGCTTGCAGTTCGCCAGGATGAACCGGACATCGGTCTCGCTAAGCGAAGGATTGACAGGAACAATCACCGCCCCGAGATAAATGCATGCGAAATAGAGAATAGCTAGTTCGCAGCAATTGGGAATCATCACGCCTACTCGATCGCCTTTGCTTAGTCCTCGGCGCGAGAGTTCGGCACCCAGAGCGCATGCCGCGTGGTGGAATTCCCCATAGGTCATCGAAGCGCCAGTGGCGGCATCCACAAGAAATATCTTGCCGCTGCGCTGCTGAATGGGGTCGATGATGGTTTCGCGAATCGTCATTGAGCCACCACAGAACTTCGTTCCGCGGTCTTCATCAAATTCGAAATTGCTGCCCAGCGATCCATCTGCCCGCGGTAGGCATGGTTCGGATCGAGCCGCAAAACCGGTCGTCCAGAAAGCTCGGCCTCGACGCGCGGGAAATGTCCGCTGGTAATGACGACGCCATTCGCCGACAACAGTTGATCGACTGAGCCTGCATCGGCGCTGTCAGGAGGACACAGAAGCAAGGCAATGCCGCTTCGCAGATCGAAGTGCATGCGATCGGAAAAATCCCGGATTTGCCAGCAATTCCCAGGCACTTCCCCTGGGAGATCTCCGTACACGGCAACGTTGTCAAAAATCTCGCAGCAATGCCGCAGGAGTGCAGTGGGCGGCGTACCGTAAACCAACAAGCAGAAATTGCCGTAACGCTCGGCTGCAGTCGTTAGAACTTCCTCTAAATAGCACGCAAACAATCGTTTCGACCGCACTGGAAGAATCCTCTCGGAGCCGACAATATTTTCGACAGTTTCAGGCCATTGAGCTGCCCACGGACCTCCGTCCTTGTCATTAAGAAAGAGAGACACGTGGTTCGCAGTCATCGACAACACCTGCTCGAGCATCTCGAAAGAGCCATACACGACTCGCCCAAGGACGACCGGTCCATCCGCGAGAATGAGGTCGGCCAGTACGAGGTCAGGGGAATGCGATTCCGCCGCGACCAGTTCCAGCACTGGCCGGGCGCGGCGTTTGGCGCAGGTGGCGATCATCCCATCGACTAACGACTGGACGGATGAAAGCGAACTGCTGATGCTGTACGAGGAGATTCCAGGAACGGAAAACGACGTGAGTGTTTCCCGTGATTTTCTGCTGCTTGCCTTGGGCATGCTGCGAGCTACCCGGTTCAGAGTGTTTTCGTCGAGATCGACCGGATCAAGCTTGCCCATTGCAACTACCAACCTGCGCAGTTCGACTCCGCGCTTTCGGGCAGCAGCGGCAACTCTCGGCAGAAAAGCGGAGTGAAACTGACTGCAACCCATAGCCACCGACATCATGTCGTAGAGTTGCATTTGCGACACGAGCGGGCCAATAAATTCCTCGGCGGCGTCCATCACCTCGAAAAGATCGACGCCAGTGTCAATTCCGAGATGCTCGAAGACGGCTACCGCGACTTCGGTGGGAACATTGCCAGCGCTTCGTCCCAAACCATAAAGGGTTGTATCGATAAAAGTTGCGCCGCAACGAATGGCTTCCACACTGTTCGCAACCGCAAACTGCAGATTGCTGTGTCCGTGAAAACCAAGAGCACAATCGCATTGATCTCGGGCAGTGCTGAAATACCTGCGCACGTCTTCGGGAAACATGCACCCCGCAGAGTCTACGCAGTAAATCGCATCGGCGCCCGCCGCCGCGCCGTCTCCCGCTTTTCGGGCGAACTCTTCGGCAGAGATCGCATAGGTCTTCATGAAGTTAAGAAATGGCTTCAGGCCCAATTTCTTTGCTTGTGCGAGGTAAGGATGGGCGGCTTCAATTTCAGTGGCGTTACAGCCTATGCGGACAAAATCGAGACCGGCATCCCGCGCTGACTTGAGCTGATCGGCAGTTCCAACCCCAGGAATAAAGAAACATCCGATTTGCGCATCGGGTGCAGCTCGTTTTGCGACCTCAATGTAGCGCTCATCGCTGGAAAGGGTTGCGCCCTTGCCGGCTCTTGCCGCGCCCAAGCCGACGCCGTGACCGACCTCGATCCACCGGAAACTGAGCTTGGCAAGCACTCCGGCCAAGACGGCGGTGTCGTTTTCCGTGAACTTGAAATCAACAGCGTAGCTTCCATCGCGCAGCGTGCACTCCAGAATGTCGATGCGCTCGCGTTTTGAAAGCTGAAGCGCCAGTTGATCGGTCATCGAAACCTCTCGGCACAGACACGCGCAACCGCGATGGTGAACTGCGCTGATTTTTGGTCGATTTCTGCGCGCAGTATACTACCGGCGAGACAGTTGAAATCTCGGGTCAACGTAGCGAATGAGATACCTGTGCAGCGAGTGGGATTGCGGCTGATCGTGGCAGAAAAGCGGATTTCGCCGGTTCCGCGGCCGGAACCAAATCGATTAACAAAAAGGCGCAAACCCAGAAGAACACGCAGAGATATGAACCTACGGCGAACAGCCAGTCCTCAAAACCAGCATGCACCAAGCCGGCGACGACCACCAGCGCAAGAGGAATCCATAGATGAGCGGGACTGGCATCTGCCTTTGCATGCCGAAAACCTCGAATCAACCGGTGAAGCAGCATCAGCAGCAGAACCAGGAAAGGCAGAATGCCGAGCAATCCCAGGTATTCCGCGAGGGCCAGGTAGCTGCTTCCATGCTCTCGATTCCATTCGGGATTTGTATATACGGAAGAAGGCGTTGAGTTGGGCCGATTGGCGCCCAGTTCGCTGGTGCCGAAGCCGCTGCCAAACCAGGGGTGCTGTTGAATGACCGAGAGAGTTTTTTCCCAGGGGGAAAGGCGCGATTCAAGAATCTCGTGGGCAGCGGTCGGGTCCTTATAAAGCATCCTGCCAGTGAGGGAAACCACATCATCCACGTGAGACGGACTCACTACCGCCATGATTGTGAGAAAGAACAGACCAAGAAAAACCCACTGGAACAATAGCCGCTGGTAACGGGCGACAATCGTAAACAGAAGAATGGCGACAGCCGCACCCAGAATGGATGCCCGCGAGTTCGACAGGTACAACAGGCATGCGCAGAGACCCAATGCAAACAACTGCCGCCGGCGCAAGGCAGGCGTCTCAGCCGTTGATGCGGCCCAGATCAAGACCGGAACTGCCACAATTCCGATTGCCGCTCCAAGCGCGTTAGGATTGCCGAAGACTTCAAAATCCAGCAGGAGGTAACACCCTGCCGCAAAATAGACACCCCATTCGCAGGCCAGCACAAGACCGGCGATAAACTGTTTTTCTCTTCCGGCAACCGCTAAACGAGCGCCGGCCGATGCATAAAGAAATAGAAGAAATAGACTGGCCGCTTTAAGCAGAGCGGTTCTAGGAATATCTGATACGGCAGCGGATACCAGCGCCGAGGCCACGCAAAACAGGGCTACCAGATGGAAAGACGAGAAGCGCGGCGAACGGGGATTCTTCGTCCAGACAGCAAATCCTCCTAATGCGCCTACTCCGAGAAACAACCAGCGAAGCAAGTTAGCTGCAGTGTAGAACGGAAGAAACGTTCCAGCCCAAAGAAAGCTCCCTATCAAAAGCGGAAAAAATAGGGTGTCGAAGTGAGCTAGGCCGACGAGGGCGATTTCCAGCGCCAGAATTCCGCCAAGAATGGTCGTGTTGGCAAATAAGCCGGGCGCGCGTTGCGCAAAGGCTAGCAGTAAACCGAATGCAAGCAGTCCCGTGAGCAGAAGAATCACTTGAAGTCGCCGGGTCACGCAACCCTCCGGCGCACAGCGCTCACGGCATTTGCGACCCCATCAGCCCAAGAGTTTGGGGAAAATGCCTGAATGATTTGCCGGCTCCTGATCCCCAGTTGTCTTCGGAGCTCTGAGTCGGCTGCCAGCCGAGCCATTTCTCCCGATAGTTGCGAGACATCTCTTGGGGGAACGATGTATCCGTTCCATCCGTCTCTCACCAGATCTGAAGCGCATCCTGCTACGCTGGAAACAATCACTGGCCGCCCGCATGACATCGCTTCGTTTACGACGAGGCCCCAGGTGTCGCTGTGAGTTGGCAAGATAACCGCGTCGGCGAGCGCATACAAGCTCGTCAAGTCGTCTCGATGGACGAACCCGACGAACCGAATGGTGCCGGGCTTGATGCTTGACGCCTCTTCCATTAATTCGCCCTGATCGGCCCCGCTACCCGCAAGTACCAAGCCGACTTGGCTACGCGTTTGAGCATCGAGTTGCGCATAGGCTCGAAGCAAATCGAAGAGTCCCTTCTCTTTCACGAGGCGTCCCGCGAATAAGAAAAATCTTGAAGGCAGATCCAGCGTGGAACGCAATTGACGCTGCCGATGCGAGTCTTGAGCTAATGTCGAAAACAGATCGATATCGACCGCGTTGGGCGCGTGGAAGATACAATCACGCGTAATCCCAAGATCTCTCAGGTAGTCGGCCGATGCCGTTCCGGCAGCCACAAAATAATCACAGAGACGCAAGAACCGCCCCTTGAGGAATTCGATGAGCGGACGCCGGCAGCGGTGGTCGTGTGCTGTGCTCTCAGACCAGAGCAGCGCCGGAACGCTGTGCAACCTTGCCCAAAGAACACCCTGCCAGGAAGCAACGTAGTTGTACCCCCCACACATAAGCAGATCGGGATTAATCCGATCCAGAGTCTTCACTACGCCGCGATTCAGTAAGACGTGGTATTTCCCTAATCGCCGCCTCCACGAAGGAAGCACATCATAGCGAAACTCGATCTCCTCCTTGTACACGTGCCACTGGCGCGAGGTAGGATCGTTTTCGGCAAGAAAGATTACATGCAGGTCTAATTCCTTTCGCTTCGCGAGAGCATTGAAAACAGGGATGCGGTAAGGGGCTATGATCTCGGTGATGATTGCCAGCTTTGGGACAGAAAGGCTGACTTCGGCCTCGACCGCTGCATAACTTGGAGTGGAAGCCAATGACATTTTGCCACTCAATTCAGTTGCGCCGTACAGTTGCGAACGAGTCACTCGCAGGCCGACGGGACGGGGGCGAACTCGATCTGATCCCTCCGGCAGGAATAGAAATTCTTCCCGTTTACCCGGTCACATCGCCTCGTGCCTAAGTTGCCCGCTTCGCACGCGCGCAAAGCGTTCTTCGATTGCATCCCGAAACACCTCCGCCCATTGCCTGGCAATGTCATCCCAATCGAAGCGCGTTGCGTGAGCCGCTGCGGCCGCGCCAAACGCATGTCGCAGACCAGCATCCGCGAGCAGGCAATCTAAACGCGCAGAGAGTTCTTCGTCCGATCGCGCCTGGAAACCGGTCCTTCCATCGAGCACATACTCGCTGTGGTAGCAATCCATGGCGACGCAGGGCAATCCGCACGCGCTTGCCTGCAGCAGAACCTGGGGATTTCCCTCTACGATGCTGGGAAAGAGAAAGACATCGGCCTCCCTCATCTCTTCTCCCAAACGCCGGGAAGATAAATGGCCGAGAAATTTAATGTTCAGGCATCCCAATTGCAGCGCGAGAGCGTGGCAACTTTTTTCCGTCACACCCTTTCCTGCCAGACGAAAATTAACGTGGGGTAATCGCGCAGCTTCGCGAATGACGAAGTCTACGCGCTTGTCAGGCTGGAATGCGCCTGCGTACAGAACGGTTGAAATTTTCCGTCCGGCTCGCGTCTCAGGAGGGAAAAAATAACGGCAATCGACGCCGTCGTAGATCGTGCTGGCGCGGACTCCGAATGAATGCCAAATCGAGTCCGATACATGCTTCGAGTTTCCAAAGACGATGTCGCCTTCCTGGACTGAACGCGCGATCATTTCTGTGGCTCTCGCTATGTTCACATCGGTCACGACGTAACTGATCAATGTGCTTTTGAGCCTAAAGCGGTTTCTTAGATTGAAGAACATCCGGTCCAGCGGACCGATGCGCGGGAAGAAATAGATGTCCGGCGGACGAAGAAGACAGTGCGGAAGCAAACGAAGCGTGTTGCCGTGAGCCCACCATCTGAAAAACCGCGTGTGGCGCCGCAATTTAAGGCGCGGGTCGGGATCGCTCTCACACAACATGGTCACATGAAAATCTTCGGGCAGGCGCGCGACGATTTCTTTCACGGTCAGATTCTGCGCATTGGTATTCGTGTCATCCGCATACGAGGGCGTGAAGACCTTGATGGGACGCTGCTCGAAACTGGTCATTGCGATTGGAAGTTAGTCTAAACGCTTCTCGCGGATCGAAGGCGTGTCGAACAGGGTTCCCCAGTCTTGAGATGGCGCGCTAACCCGCTATTGCGTCGGGCGCGTAACTGGCGACAAGACTCCAGTCTAAAGGCGTGCCTTTCTTTATATCTTTGGCAGCACGCTTACCCAACACTTCCGGTAAATAACGCGGGTGCAGGCCGTAGCCCGGTCGAATCGAGCGAACGTTGTCTGCGCAGAATTCGTCGCCTTGCTGAATATCCTCAACTACAAACAGGGAGCGGCGAAACGACTTGCTGGACTCCTGTTTCCCGTGGGCGCCGAAATCGACCTTGCCCAGAGCCTTCTCCGCTGAGCGAACGGCTTCGACTATGGCCTTGAACTCATGCGGTTCCAGCGAAAACGCACTATCAGGACCTGGGAGCGAGCGAGACAGCGTCAGGTGCTTTTCGATGATGCATGCTCCAAGAGCCACCGCGGCAACGGGCGCGGCAATTCCCATGGTGTGATCCGATAATCCGACAGGCAAGCCGAAATGCAGCATCATCTCCGGAATCGTGCGCAGGTTCATGTCTTCCGGTGGCGCCGGATACGCGCTGGTGCATTTCAGCAATGCGATCTGATCCGTGCCTGCCTGACGGGCAGCGTTCACGGCCTCCTCAATCTCTCCGAGCGTAGCCATGCCGGTCGAAAGGATCAGAGGCTTGCCGGTGCGCGCCATTTTCTGGATTAGTGGGATATCGACCAACTCAAACGATGCCAATTTATGCGCCGGGACGTTCATTCGTTCGAGGAAGTCGACTGCAGTCGAATCGAAGGCACTGGAAAAAAGATCGAGGCCGAGATCCTCTGCCAGGTTCTTCAACCTCGGCTGCCATTCCCAGGGCATAAATGCTTCGCGATAAAGATCGTGGAGGGTCCGGCCATCCCACAGCGTACCGGCATTGATATGGAATTCCGCGCGATCACTCGCGAGAGTGATCGTGTCGGGAGTGTAGGTCTGCAGCTTCACGGCGTCCGCGCCGGCTTCCTTTGCCCCCCGAATGGTTTGGACCGCCGTTTCGAAATCCTGATTATGGTTAGCGGAAAGTTCGGCAATCACATAAACGGGCGCGCCCGGTCCAATGTCTCGCGTACCGATTTGAAAGCGTGCGGTCATCGTCAAACCACTTTCTGGTAAACCTGCGAAGCAACTTCCTCCGTCAGCAACGGCTGCCGGCGCCCGGAGCGAATGATTTCCAGTGCGTTTTCTCCTTCATTGAAAAGCAGATCGAGAATGCACGCATACGGCTGGAACGGAGGAAACATTTGCCGGTAAATGGGATGCACATAATTGTGAAAGCTCACCTCGATCCCGCGGCCGGTAAGGATTTGCAACTCATCTAGAAGATATTCGGATGCGCCGAAGGGTGAAAGATAGGCCGACGCCCCCAGCGAAACGCATATCTCCGCAAGAAGTTCAGTGCGCTTGCCACGCACGCCTAATTCCGACGCACGGACCATGGGCGTTGTGATTCCCATGACCTCCGCAAACCAGCGCAGCAGAGAAACAGTGACACACGGCAGGCTAAGGCTTGACGCCAACAACTCAATCCTATTGCTCAGCTCATGGAAGTATCGGTTGAAGAACGGAGCGCGGCGATAGTTTAGTTCGATGGCACGCAGGTGATCGTGCCAGAAGTCAGGCACGCGAATATTCACCTCGGCGATGGTCTGGCTCAGCCTTCCGCGAAATACGACCGGCACCGTGAGCCAGGCGAGACCTTGTGGGGTTTTGATCCGGTTGCGCTGCTGCCACGATTGCCGCTCGAATTGAACGCTATCCAGCAGCACAAAGTGATCGACCTGATCGAGCAGGTCAAAATATCCAAGCCAGGGCAAATAGGTTGGCTGCGCAATCGCAATTCTCAAAGCGTGCTCCGTTCGCGACCAACACCTTCGCACATTGCCAATCCGCAAAGAGGCGAATGCATCGGCAATCAGAACGCTGATTTAGCGCCGGCTCAATTGGTGAATCATCTCCACGATGCGACTTGCCCCCAAGCCATCCACCAGAGCCTGGCCTTGCGAAGCCATGCGTTGCCGCGCGGAGATTGAACCTGCGATCTCCCGCACCGCAGGAGCAATCACTCCAGCATCGAAGCGGGAGATCTCACCCATATCGACTATCATGCCTCGCTGTGCCAAACAGGTGACAAGATAGGCGCCCCCGGTCGTGCGCGCGTAACTCAAGGCTGCGCAGCCCAGGCTGAGCAGTTCCCAAAGAGTTCCGCCTGCTATTGTGATGGCAATGTCGGCGTCCATCATGAGCTCGCGCATGTTGTTCGAGTCGAAGAGGAGTTTAGTTCGCGAACCCGTCTGAGCGATCAACTGAGATTTGTTCGCGTAGGCGCTGCCGGCAACGATGGTGACATTCAGGTCAGAGCACGAAGCGAGAGCTCCGGCGATTTGCGAGGTCAGATCTTCAGGGTCGCTTCCGCCCAGAGTAACCAGAATTCTGTTGCCGCGCTCCCGCACCTGCCGTTGCAATGGACGTCGAAACTCTCGCCGTAGTAACGCGTAGCGTGGCCCTGTAAGCACCGGGGCTCGATACCCGCGGTTGCGATATCTTTCAGGATCTGCACCAAAATTCGGATTTACGATAACGTCAGCAGAAAAAGCGGGCCGATCGGCATAATCATCGACCAGCAGCACACGCGAGCCTGAAGCATGAATCGATTGCAGGTAGTCGGAGCCAAAGCGATCGCCGTCGATCACGATCCAGGCCGGTTCGAGCTGAGAAGCGTGACCCAGAAAACTGCCCGCGTCTTCCGGACTCCCCGAAGCAGACCCGATGCGCAGCACCGGAATTTTGTTCTCGCCTAACCGAATAAGGAGTGAGTCAGGCATTTCAGCGGCAACGACCGTGGCTTCTCTGCCGGCATCCTGCCAAGCCTGTGCCAGTGCAAGACACCGCATCACGTGGCCCGTTCCGATGGCGACGCTGGCATCGGCTCGAATCAACATTTTAGATTGCTTCGCCATGAGTGATGGGGTCGCGCAACGGCTTCGCGTCATGCTGATCTCATGCCGGTACTTTGCTGAAGACCTTAGGTGAACAATTCAACAGTTCGTTCAGCCGTTCCGCTTCGACCGGCTGCCAGAGATTCGCGGAGACACCGGGGTCGGCTTCATATTCCTCCAGGCGTTGCGGAATTTTCTTAATCTCGCTTGGGTCGCTCAGGCTGATTCCCACACCGAAGCGAACGAATTGATCGATGTATCCATAAGACCAATACTCAAGCCACTTGCACAGAAAGCATGGAATGCCGCGCATCGCGCATTCCGTGGCGACCGTCGAAAGCACGGTGACTGCAAACCAGGTCGCATCCAGCAAAGCCCCGGTGAGCGGACCGGCGATAACCTGCGTGACCTTCATCTGTCGCGAAGAAAGGATTCGCGCCACCATCTTCATCCGCTCGCCTCTGCTTTCTGTAGGATGCAATTTCACGATCAGCCCCCGGCCAGTCGATAGCGCCAGGTCCGCCAGCGGAGGCAAAACGTCGCGATAGAATTCTTCCGCTCGCGCGTCGCCCACTTCATAGCCTTCCGAAATGAAAAGGATTTGGGAGCGTGACAAATCGTGGCTCCATTGGCTTCGTTGGCTCGGCATCAGTGTAGCGGGAGCGCCAATTTCAACAGTCTCGCCGGCGACGCGGCAACTCTGCACCAGATAATCTTGCTCCATCTTGCCTTTCGCCAGAATCACGTCGGCCCATCCGCTTTTGAACGCATAGTAACCGTCAAGCGCGCCATGATGGCAAGCTACGCTGGGCAACCCACGTTCTCGGGCCAGGAGCAGCGGAATACCGGTATACGGATTGGAGTCATCCGCACAGAGAACTGCTTGCACCGGTTCGCGATCAAAGACATTCCCCCAGGCATCGCGAACTTCGAGCCCGTGACGCAATTCTCGAGGGAATTGTGCGAAGCATCCGAGGTCGTTCAGAATTTTGAATTCCTTAAACTCAATAAGATCTCTCGACAGCGCGCGCCAGCGGAGTGCGATCTCAGCAGCTTCGGCGCTGCGATCCCGCGCAACAGCGTAGGAAGAAAGCCATGCGGCAGCAACGTTTGACGGCAGGGTTTTCAACCAACCGCTTCTTCGGGTTGCGACCAGCAGAAAATTTTGCTGCGGCAGCGTACCGGCATAGGCAACTCCAGTACGCGATACGTTCACGTACGCCGTCGGGAGCAGAACAACGGGAGCTTCTGACGCTCGGCGACTGTGGGGAATGTGGGCACGGAGTCGGTATCCCGGATCATATTTGTCGCAGAGAACGTCCACGATCTGTGAAACAGAAAGTTTGCGGGCTGCGCGGATGTAGTGGATAAGGCCCGACCTGCGATGACTGCGGCGCGAAGGAAAGACATGCAGTCGTTTGTGCAGCAGGTTTTGCATGACGGCCGCGTGAAAACCCGGGCGCGAGACGTAAATTTCATCGCCTGAAACCGTCTCAACCAAGCGCTGCAGCAAGATCACAGTCTCCAGCTGCTCGGTCAGCCGGATCGACAGAATCTCCCACCAGTCGAGACCCCGGCTGTCAAGCAAGCGGCCGCGGCCTGCGGCGAACAGATTCCGTATGCGCCACACGTCATCGAAGCCTTTTCGTAGGGAGTTCAGGGTGCTGACCGGACAACGAAACTGATCGGCCCAGCGCCGGTATGTGCCGACTCCGGCAAGCCCCAAATCTACGATTCGGTTCCAGGAAGATTCATCAGGCCTGGAATCGGGAGCATCGAGTGGATCGACTAGAAGTACGCTCATGGGCTCACCAGGCAGTGAGGCCGCCGTCCACTACAAGGCAGTGGCCGGTAACGTAAGAGGCTTCGTCCGAGGCGAGAAATGCCGCTGCGCTGGCCACTTCGTCGGCCCTCGCCATTCGGCCGAGCATGGTTTTTTGCGAGTATCTGGCAAGGAACTCTTCCGGCTGTCGCGCAGGCGCGGCTACCCCACCGGGAACAAGAGCGTTCACGCGCACTCCACGGCTACCCCACTGCGCCGCCAGCCAGCGGGTCGCACTCTCCGCTGCGGCCTTGACAGCGGAATACTGCACAGGCGCCGGTGACATGCCTTGAGGATAGATTCTGCGATCCGGCCCCACCTGAGCATAGATCGAAGAAAGAAATACAATGCTTGCCGGCCGCCCATCCAGAGCGTCAACGATCTTCCGCGCGAGCAGAATATGCCCTGCAATATCGACGGCAAAAAGGTTTGTGAAAGAGCTGTGAATTAACTTTTCGAAAGGCAGGCTTACGCCCTCACGTAGAGACGCGTTCGCCACCAACAATGTGGGAACTCCAGCTCGATCCAGGACGCATTTCAGACAATCGGCGATGCTCTGCTCGTTCGACAGATCAAGCTGAACCGGGATGTATTTTCCACTTTCTTTGTTGTCGTCTACCCAGCGCTCCGCCTTGGAAAGGCTTCGCGAAGCAATCGCGACCGTGGCCCCTTCGGAGCCAAGGCGGCGCGCAATTGCGCTTCCCAACAATCCGGTCGCTCCCGTGATCAGAGCGATGCGGTCCTTTAGTCCGTTCATGCGGCTCGCCCCGCCAGGATCATTTCGCACAGCTTAAGATCGAATTCTTCCGCGACATGAACGGAACGGTCTTCTGGGGTCTTCGCAACTCCCAGATGTTCTCCGAAAAAGTGGCCGACCTGCGCCAGCACCGGCAGGCGCGCGATTTTGATCGATCCATTGGGACGAAAGACCGGAGGCAACAAAGGACGCTCTTTAAGAAACTGCGAGCCAAAGTACATCCGCCAGAACTCGTCATCGCCCGGCGCGACGACCCAATGAAAGTAATGCGGATCGACCGGAGTGACGCTCACAACAAAATCGAAGCGGCCAGTTTGAAATTCCCGGACCGCCGAATGTAAATCCTCGACCGACCGAAGCGGCGAAGTCGGTTGGAGGCAAACCAGCGTGTCGATACGAGTCCCTTGCTCGGCGAGATGGGCGGCCATGCGTTGGCAGGGGACGTGAGAAGCGACGAGGTCGCCACATAAGTCCGCCGGCATTAAGAATGGAACCTCTGCGCCAAACGACCGGGCCACCTCGGCGATTTCCTGATCCTCGGTGCAAACGTACACTGCATCGAAGAGACCGCTCCTGCGTGCGACTTCGATGCTGTGAGCAATCATGGGCTTTCCACCCAGGTTGCGCACATTTTTTCTCGGCAGCCGCTTGCTGCCTCCACGCGCCGGAATAGCGCACAGCATGCGCTCAGGCACCGACGCGCTCCTGGGCAAGCGCAGGATAGTGTACCGGCTCCAAAGGCGATACCTTGTCGCGCGCAGTCAATCCATGAACTAACAGTTCAGCGAGCTTGAGATCTTCTTCGTCATCAATATCGAGGCCGCGATTGGCGTCCATCTCAGCGAGCGCGAACGGAGTGCCGTAGAAAGCATTTTGCTCAAGAAAATCCTTCGTGCGAGCCCACCAGATCGCGCCTGTCGGACAAAATGCCTTGGTCAACTCCTGGCTGCGAACAAAATTGTTATCTCCGAAGAGCCATTTTCCGTAACCCTGAGAGTCGTAAGTAACAGCCCAATGCGGATAGACTCCGCGATAAGGGACAACGGAAATCTGAAAACTGTAGCGCCCACGCTGGAACTGATGCCAGTGGTCGCGAATGTCTTCGCTACGCACCAGCGGACAATTCGGCATGCATTGGCAGATAGCGTCCGGGTTGATGCCGCGTCCGCGCAAGACATCCAGAACGTGCCGCGCTACGTCGACCAGAGAAGCGGAGTCAGTGGCGAGTTCGCGGGGCCGCAACACAAAAGTCGCGCCGCAGGGCTCAACGGCATGCGCGACAGCGGGATCGTCAGAAGAAACAAGCACTTCGCGGAACAGCCCACAATTCAATGCCGCCGAAACGGCATAGGTCAGCATGGGGTGGCCGAAAAATAATCGTGTATTCTTCCCGGGAATACGTTTCGAGCCGCTACGAGCCGGAATAATGGCAATCAGATTACTGTTCAAGCGTCACCCATCTTCGCTGCGCTGATGAATCCAGCGCAGCCAACGCTACCTGCAAGGCTAACTTGGAATCAGCAAGACTTCGGCCGGAGTTTCTTTGCTCATGTATGCACGAAAAGAAGTCTTGCAGCTCGGCAACATACATCTGATTGGCTTCGAAATCGTATTTGACGACTTCAGTCTCGCACCCGGGCCGGATGATGCTCACCTCATTGCGTGCATAATACCATTCGAGCGTTGCACACTCGCCCGCAAGCACGCAGGAACGCGATGCATTGCGTTGAACGAAATCCATGTGGATATCGGCTTGGGCGCTGGAAGCAAAACGCATCAAAATTGTGGCGCAATCCTCCACGTTTACATCGAGTGCGTCGACTTTGCCGGCCATGCACACAAGCTCACGCGGAGCCCCAAGCAGCCATAACATGTAGTCGATTTCATGGGAAGCATCGAGAATAATGCCTCCGCCCAGTTCGCGCCGGGCTGTGTAGCTTTGGCGATAGTCTTGCCACGGACGCCAATCCGGAAGATATTGCCCTACCTCTGCCCGAGCCCATAGAATCCGGCCGGGAACGCCCTCTTCCACCATGCGTTTGAGCGTTTGTATTCCTGGGTTGAATCGCAGATTGTATCCGACTTGCACGTTCGCTCCGCGCCGGGCCGCTTCCGACTCGAGTTCCGCCACCCCGTCGAGTCTGTCGGAAACCGGCTTTTCGATAAACACGTGCGCTCCTGACCTCAATGCCAGCAGCGCCTGGGAGACATGCAGCACAGGTGGAGTGCACACGAAAACGATCTCCGGCCGGAAAGTTTCCAGGCCTTGCTCGAGCGCGCCGAAGCATTCAGCTCGAAACTCCGAGGAGACGTATTCCAGTCTGGCATGATCGGGGTCGCAAGCCGCCAGCCGCGAGAATCCCAGCTTGCGCAGATTTCCCAGGTGCCGCCTGCCGATCGACCCGGCTCCGACCACCAGGACAGATTGTGTCAGCGAATAGGACAAGGCAGTTCATTAGAAAAGTGAGCGAGCACCTTGCGTACCGCTTTGACAACATCTTCCACGTCCCGATCACTCATGCCGTGAAACATGGGAAGACTGATAAGGCGGTCATAGGCATTTTCTGCCATGGGAAACTCGCCGGCGCGGTGTCCAAAGCGATCACGATAGTAAGGGTGCAAATGCACCGGAATGTAATGAACGTTGACGCCGATATTCTCCGCTCGCAGGGCGCGAAAGACCTCGGCGCGCGTCGCGGAGAGTTTTTCGAGGTTCAGCTGAATCGGATAGAGATGCCAGGCGTGCGTCACATCTTCTCGCGTCACGGGAAGAGTAATAGGGGAGAGGTCTCGAAATTCAGATGCATAACGGGCGGCGATCTCATGCCGGCGCGACAGATTGGCTTCCAATTTCTTCAACTGAGAGAGTCCGAGAGCGCATGCGAGGTCAGTGAGGCGGTAATTGAAGCCGAGTAGCACCATCTCGTAATGCCACTGGCCTTGCGACTGGCGCTGCCGAGCGTCGCTGGAAATCCCGTGATTGCGAAAGCGGCGAAGTGTCTCGGCAAGATCGGGGCGATTGGTGGTGACCATGCCACCCTCTCCCGTCGTGAGGTGCTTCACCGGATGAAAACTGAACACCGTCATGTGCGCGAAACTGCCGGTGCGGCGTTGCCGATACTGTGCGCCGAGCGCGTGGCAGGCATCTTCGATAACGATCAATTCATGCCGATCGGCGATTTCAAGAAATGCGTCAATCTGCGCCGGATGTCCGGCGTAGTCCACGGGTAGGATTGCTCGCGTGCGCTGCGTAATCAGAGCTGTTGCTTTTTGCGGATCGAGATTGAGAGTATCCGCACTGATGTCGGCAAAAACCGGAGTCGCGCCTTGATAGAGCACGCAGTTCGCGGTAGCGGCAAACGTCATCGGGGACGTAAGCGCTTCATCGCCAGGACCGAGACCGGCGGCGAAAGCTGCGCCATGCAAGGCTGCCGTTCCTGACGTGAAGCTGATCGCGTACTTCGCGCCGACGTATGCGGCGAACGCTTCTTCGAACTCGCCGACTTTCGGTCCCGTGGTCAGCCAATCGGAGCGCAGCACATTAACAACGGACTGGATATCGTCTTCGTCGATTGACTGGCGACCGTAAGGGAGCAGCGTGTCGCGGACGGGCTCGCCTCCATCGATCGCGAGCGCTTCGTCGGTGAGGGTTGCCTGATGCATTTTCGATTTAGGAACAACTTCTTGTCACTTAGGCCGGCACGCGATCCTGCACCGGACATCCCGGCTCAATCAATTCCTGAAGTTCTTCCTGCCTCAACCAATGCGCGTTGCTGTCACTCGAATAGCGGAAGTCTGCCGGCAGCGCGCGTGCATGAACCCAATTCCCTTTTTCCCACCAGGGGTGGACGGGCTTGATGATGAACATTTCATCCACCTCAACTGCATTGCGGGCTTCGTCTTCGGAAAGAAGAACTTCGTGCAGTTTTTCGCCGGGGCGAATTCCGATGTAGTCAATGATGCAGCCGGGAGCGACGGCTTCGGCAAGGTCGATCAGGCGCATGCTGGGAATTTTTGGCACGAAGATTTCACCCCCGTGCATGCACTCGAGCGCGCGAATCACAAAACGCACCCCATGCTCAAGAGTCAGCCAGAAGCGGGTCATGCGCGGATCGGTGATGGTAATGCGGCCGCGTTTTCGCTGCTCAAGAAACACGGGAATGACGCTTCCGCGGCTGCCCACGACGTTCCCGTAGCGCGCGCAACTGAAGCACGTTTCCTGCGCGCCCGCATAAGCGTTTGCCTGGACGAACATTTTCTCGGCGCAGAGCTTGGTCGCGCCGTAAAGGTTAATCGGATTCACCGCCTTATCAGTGCTCAGCGCGAGAATGCGTTGCACCTTCTGGTCGATGGCGGCATCGATGACGTTGCGGCCTCCCATGATGTTGGTCTGGATCGCCTCGAAAGGGTTGTATTCGCAGGCAGGCACCTGCTTCAGCGCTGCTGCATGGACCACGACTGTGACGCCGGCCAGAGCACGCTGGAGCCGTACCGGATCGCGGACATCGCCGATGAAGTAACGAAGCGAGGAATCGTCGAATCCGGAGGCGCGCATGTCATGCTGCTTGAGTTCGTCACGGCTAAAAATAATCAGCTTCTTCGGGTGGTGTTCCCGCAGCATGATTTCGACGAATTTTCTTCCAAAAGAACCCGTGCCGCCGGTTACCAGTACCACCTGCTCCGACCAATTCATCGAGTACCCTCTGCGCTCCTGTTCATGCGTGTTTCATTTGATTCGCGCTATCTGCAGAGCTCGCAAAAGCCAAGCGGACGCGAAAAAATCGGCCGCTTGGCAGACGGGCGCACACTGCCATCCATTTCGGCGAAACAACCAAGATGCGACAAATCAACTCGCTTTCGGGCTGGACAAATTTTTTCGCAGTATAGCGGAATTCTTATTAAGCAGTGAGACAAGGCTAGTGACAGAAAGAGAACCACCCCCTCCGATTTCTCAAAGCCTCCTCTAAACGCGATGCTAGAATTTTCGCGAAACTGCCTCAAAAGCGCGAAAAGTTGGGGGCAACGAGCCGGCAATCGATTCGCCGGAGTGTTGTTGTGCGTGGTTTTTCAGGCAAGACGCGAGACCGCAGTCCCTTGACCGCTTCGGGAGAGCCGTATGGATTCTGCACCGCTCGTGCAAGTAAGTAATTCTAACGTTCGCGAACTGCAGCCTGTGAACGCTTATGGCGCGCGGCCGGCGGATGCGCAAGCCTATCCTGAACTTCTCTACCACGAATCCGCTTTGGGCGAGTATGTCCGAGTTTTGATTAAACGCAAGTGGACGATTCTGGCCTGCCTGGTCGCCATCTTCTCGATTGTCGCTCTCGCCAGCCTGAAAATGACGCCGGTGTATGAGGCAAGCGGCAGCATCGAAATCAACAAGCCGGACTCCGGACTCGTAAACTTCAACAACTCTCCGACCTTCAATGTCGATTACTACGACCCAACCGAACTCGATACGGAAGTGATGATTCTGCAGAGCGATCTCTTGGCTTTGCAGGTGGTGAAAGAACTGGCTCTCGATCGCCGCCCCGAGTTTGGCGGAAAAGCCCAGGCACCCGGGGCCTCATCTTCGCTCGACCTTGCGCCCGATCCTTTGCAGCAGGATTCTGTCCGAACCTCGGCTCTGCTGGCCGCTTTTCGCGGCAATCTGAAAGTCACGCTTTCTCCGAATACGCACATCATCAAGGTGAGCTTCCGCAGCCCGAACAAGGAACTAACCGCCACCGTGGTTAACACCTTGATGAACACCTACACGGAGAACAACTTTAAATCGCGCTTCGATTCGACCATGCAGGCCTCGGACTGGCTTTCAAAACAACTGATAGACCTGCAGATGAAGGTGGAGACCTCGCAGGAAAAATTGGTGCGCTATCAGAAAGAACATGAAATTCTCGGCATCGATGAAAAGCAGAACATCACGACGGAGAAACTGGATGAACTCAACAAGGAACTGACGACTGCGGAATCGGAGCGCATCGAAAAAGAATCTGTCTACCGGTTAGTCGAGGCGGGAAATCCCGATGCCATTGCGTCTGCCGCCGGTGCAATCGATGCTGCCGAAGCTGGAGGGCAATCGGGTTCGCTTCTGGAAAATCTCCGGGCGAAGGAAGCAGATTTAAAGATTCAGGCGGCGCAACTGAGCACTCAGTTTGGGCCAGCTTATCCGAAAGTGGCGCAGCTAAATAGTCAGTTGAAGGAAGTTGACGTACAGATTCTGAATGAGGCCCGCAAAGTCGCGGCGAAAATTCGCGGACAATACATGGCGGCATTGCAGCGCGAAAAGATGCTGCATGACGCTCTCGAGAAGCAAAAGCAGGAAGCCAATAACCTTAATGAGAGCTCGATCCAATATAGCCTGTTGAAACGGGACCTCGACAGCAACCGGCAACTCTACGAAGGCTTGATGGAAAAAATGAAGGAGGCAGGAGTTTCTGCCGGTCTTAAGTCGAACAACTTTCGTATCGTTGATGTCGCCCGCGTGCCGACCACGCCGGTGGAACCGAATGTTCCGCGCAATCTGGCGTTCGGGCTGATGCTGGGCTTGACCTCGGGCGTGGGCCTTGCCTTCCTGATGGAAGGATTGGATAACACGGTGCGAACCACCGAGCAGGCACAAATGATTTCCGGGCTCGCGCCGCTGGGAATGATTCCGCTGGGATCGAGAAGTGCGCGCGAGGGTGCGAACTCGAAGCGCCTCGTCATCGCGAGTTCCAAGGAGGTGGTCGAGCTGATCACGCAGGTGAGGCCGCAGTCTCAGATGGCAGAATCGTATCGCGCCCTGCGCACTTCACTGTTGCTTTCCAATCTGGGCGCGCCCCCGAAGATGATCATGATTACCAGCGCTCTGCCGCAGGAAGGCAAGACCACAACCAGCATCAACTGTGCAGTGGTTTTAGCGCAAAAAGGTGTTCGTGTTTTGCTCGTCGATGCCGACTTGCGTCGTCCCAGCATTCACAAGATTCTCGGGATGGGTCCGCGCAGCGGACTGAGTAACGTTCTCACCGGAAGCTCAACGCTGGAAGAAGTGGTGACGAGTTCTTCTGTTCTGCCGAACCTGTCCATCTTGTCGGCGGGAACGCCGCCGCCCAATCCGGCTGAGTTGCTGGCTTCCACGAATATGCGGGACATGTTGGAGAAATTGCGCGGAGAGTACGACCATATCGTGATCGACACTCCGCCGGCTTTGTCGGTCACGGACGCAGTTGTGTTGTCACCTCGTGCGGATGCCATCGTTCTGGTCATTCGCTCCGGCCATACCACGAAACAGGCATTGCGACGCTCTCGCGACATTCTGATGCAAGTGAACGCGAAGCTTTCAGGAGTGCTGCTCAATGCGGTCGATCTGACCTCACCCGATTATCACTACTACTACGAGTATCAGGGCAAATACGCCGGCTACTATCGCAATGATGAGACTCACGAAGGCGGCAGCGATGACGGCGCAGGGACTGTTGAGGCAAATCAGAGCAGCGCCTAGAGAAACCACCGCTCGAAGCGCGAAATCGTGATCTTGTTAAGGAATGGAGATTGTACTTAATTCCGCTACCCGGAAAGCGCTTGTCTTCGCGTCCGGCGCTTTGCTGACCTTCCTGTACGCAGGTTTTGCGGCCAAGCTTTTCGTGGCGTCGATCTTCGCCGACCGGGCCGATCTCGCAAGCCTGCAGAGAGCCGCTCGTTTCGATCCAGGTAGCGCCGAGTACCGCGATCGTTTGGGACGCTATTTAGCAATCGTTGCGCGAGAGCCCGATCGCTCCGTCGAGCCTTTTCGGGCGGCCGTACGGATGAATCCGCATTCCGCGCGATACTGGTTCGATCTAGCCTCGGCATACCAGGTGCTTGGAGATGTTCCGAATCAGAGTTGGGCGCTGCGGCATGCGGTTGAAGCCGATCCGACCACGCCGGATGTCGCCTGGGAAGCGGCCAATTTTTATCTCGTGCAAGGTGCGGACGAAAAAGCTCTGCGCGAGTTTCGCGTGGTTCTGGAAAATGATCCTTCGCTTGCCGACTTTGCCATTCGGTACTGCTGGCGCATCAAGCCCGATGCCGATGAGCTCTTGCAAAGCGTAGTTCCCTCAAAACCCGCAGCCCTTCTTGCTTTTCTGGATTTTCTAATGGAAAAGGAGCAAGTCGCAGCCACCGAGAAAGTCTGGGCGGCTCTGGTTTCGAGCCGGGAAGCCTTCCCGCTAAGCCGGGTCTATAACTACTTCAATTTTCTGATCGATCACAAGGAAGTCGATGAAGCACAGTTGGTGTGGCGGCAGACGGCGGCGCGATTCGGATTGTCGTCTTACTTGCCCGGCACGAACAATCTGATCGTCAATGGCGACTTCCGTCTCGACGTTCTCAATGGCGGCTTCGACTGGCAATATCAAAAACTGCAGAGCGTTACTCTTACCCTCGATCCCAGCGATTTTCATGGAGGACATCGTTCCCTGTTGATCGCTTTCGATGGCCCCGGTGTAACGGATGCAGGTATTCGCCATTACATTCCCGTTCAGCCCGGAACTACCTACGACTTTTCGGCTTACTACAAGAATGGAACGATCGAGGGCGCGGGCGGTCCGCATTTCACTATTCAGGATTTTTACACTCAAAGCGTGTTGTATGACAGCGATGAGTTGAGAGAAACGGGGTTCTGGAAATCGGCCACCGGTGAATTCACCACGGGAAACAATTGCCGGCTGCTGCTGTTGCATGTCCGGCGCATTCCGGAAAGCAGCCCGATTCGCGGCAAGCTCTGGGTTGATGATTTTCGCCTGGTAGCCAAGGATCACGGAGCCAAAGACTAAAGCTCAATAGCTGCATGACGAACACAATGGATCTACGCACAAACGTACACAGTCAGTCCGCAGCTGCTGGCAAAGTGCTTTTCTGGGGTACGTTTGGCTTGCTGATGGCAAGTCCGCTGGCATTCGGGGCGGTTGAACCGTGGTCGATCTTTCTGATGGAGACCATCTCCGTTGCATTATTTGCTCTCTGGATCGGGAAACAGGCGATCGAAGGCAGGATCAGGATCAGGCGAAACCCGTTGTTCCTTCCGATTGGAATCTTCGCTCTTGTGATTGCCTCTCAACTCGTCTTTCACACTACGGCTTATACACATGCCACCGTTTCTTCAGCTTTGCTATATGTTTCCTACGGCACTCTGTGTTTTCTGGCTTCGCAAACGTTGACTCGCGGTTCGCAGGCCCGGCGCCTGGCGATGATTTTTTCAGTTTATGGCGCCGCGCTGGCAAGCTTCGCGTTGGTTCAGGGCATTTCTTCGAATGGCAAATTGTACTGGCTTCGGCAGCCGCGTATGGGAGGGTGGATCTACGGTCCGTACGTAAATCACAACCACTACGCCGGCCTGATGGAGATGCTGATTCCGATTCCACTGGTGCTCTCGTTGACGCACCTGGCTTCTGCAAGATCGCGCAACCTGGCGGCAACTGCGGCCGCGATTATGGTGGGCACGGTATTCCTCTCCGGCTCGCGCGGCGGCATGTTCGCCGTGGTTATCGAACTTCTGATTCTGGCAGTTGTCCTCGCGCAGCACCGCCGCGGATGGCGAACCGCGACTGGCTTGGCTGTCTTTGCCTCAATCGTCGGCGGATTACTGATCTGGATCGGCGGGAACAACCTGAGCCAGCGCATAGGCACTCTAGGCCCGGCGAATAGCGAAATCGCCAGCGGCACACGTGCACACATCGATCGTGACACACTCCATATGTTCCTGGAACGACCCGTGCTCGGATGGGGACTAGGAACATTCCCCACTGTCTACCCGCAATTCCGCACCTTCTATACGAACCTTTTCATCAATGAAGCACACAACGACTACCTGCAGCTTCTGACAGAGACGGGGCTATTGGGCTTCGCAACGATGGTTTGGTTTGTCGTCAGTGTCTACAAACGGGCGATCGCGAAAGCGAGGACGTGGACTTCGGATGCCAATGGCGCTGTGGCGCTTGCCTGCCTGCTGGGATTGACAGGAATCCTGGTGCACAGCGCGGTCGATTTCAACTTGCAGATTCCCGCGAACGCCGCTCTGTTCTATGTCTTTTGTACAGTTGCGGCTTCGCCAAGCTTCGTGAAACCGGTGCGCAAATGCCACATGCCCCATGAGCCCGCGGATGAGACCGCGATTCTGCAGGAGACCATGCAAGAGGCGGCTACTAATTTCTGACTTGTTTCGGCGCCGCCGGCTTCACCGCCACCGATCAACACATTCCCACCAGAAGAGGCGCAACCATTCATCCACAAATGTTTTCGCCCACTGCCGACGTTGCCACCAGCGAACCCCGAATTGTTGATCATCGCGGGCCGCGGCACTCGAGTACGTATATTGAGGAAGCTCGCGCCGGAAGATGCTCAATGCCCGACGAGTGTGAAAGTCGGCGGTGACGATTAACACGCTTTTTGCACCTTCACTCGCCAGACAACTCGCGGCATCTTTGGACTCCGCCGTCGTTGACAATCCCTGAATGGGGCAGACGCTGATCGAGGCGCTCTGAGGCAGATCGCGAATGTATCGCTGGGCTAGTTGGATCTCAGTGAATTCATAAATTGTCGCATTGACGGGGACATCGAGAACGATATGTCGCCCGTACCCCTGCGAAAAAAGTTGCAGTGCGCGCTGCGGCCGCTGGTTTGTCTCGCCCGCCAGTACCAGAATTACGTCCGAAGGCTGGGGCTGATCGATGATCAGAAAGCGGCCCGCTTTGGCACCAAGGACCAAAACGAGAACGATCAGCAAGGCCAAGGCGAGAAGCCTCTTCATCGAACTCCTTCGAAAAGATTTGGGATCGCGATGATCGTATTAGCCATCAATCCTACTCGCAAGCGGCATGCGCGCACGAAACCACATGCTAGAATCGAAGCGAAAAAACTTCGCGAAGAATTATTGGTAATACTCCCCAAATGATGACAGATCATTCTTCGGCAAATCATTCGGCCGATCAACTTCGGATAAAAATTCGAGATCGAAAGGCGCAGGTCGGCATAATCGGGTTGGGGTATGTGGGCCTTCCCCTAGCTTTATTGTTCAGCGAGCAGAAATTCTCCGTTACCGGCTTCGACATTGATCAGCACAAGGTCGAAACGCTGAATGGTGGCGGATCATACATTTATCGCATCGGGGCAGAGGAGATTGAGCGCGCCCGGGCGCAGGGATTTTCGGCCACGTCCGATTACTCGCGACTGGTTGGCATGGATGCTGTGATCATATGCGTGCCAACCCCTCTAAATCAGTATCACGAACCGGATCTAAGTTTCATTACCGATACTGCGCACGCAATCGCTCCGCATCTGCAGCCGGGACAATTGATCGTGCTCGAAAGCACGACGTACCCAGGAACTACGGAAGAAGTGCTCGTGCCGATCCTCGAGAAAGAAAATAAAAGCAATCTGAAGGTGGCTCGTGGATCCTCCAGCGCACAAAATGAATTCTTTGTTGCATTCTCGCCCGAACGCGAAGATCCCGGAAACACTGCTGTAGCCCGCCATGACATTCCTAAGGTTGTTGGTGGAGTAAATGTGCTGGCTTCGGAACTGGCCGGAGCACTTTACGGCGCTATCTTCCGAAAAACTGTTCCGGTCTCTTCACCGGCAACGGCCGAGATGACCAAGCTGCTCGAAAACATCTACCGCTGCGTCAACATCGCGCTAGTCAACGAGCTGAAACTGCTTTGCCTGCGCATGGGAATCGACATTTGGGAAGTAATCGAGGCCGCATCCACTAAACCTTTTGGCTTCCACCCGTTTTATCCCGGTCCGGGGCTTGGTGGACATTGCATTCCGGTAGATCCCTTTTACCTATCGTGGAAAGCCAAGGAGTGGGATTTCCGCACACGCTTCATTGAACTGGCGGGAGAGATCAACATCAACATGCCCTACCATGTGCTGGCATCGGTAGGCGCCGCGCTGAACCGGCAGAAAAAATCGATAAATGGCGCGCGCATTCTGATTCTCGGCGTGGCCTACAAAAAAGATATCGACGATTTGCGCGAATCTCCTTCGCTGACCATCATCGAACTCTTGCAGAAAGAAGGCGCCCAAGTCAGCTATCACGACCCTTACTTCCCTTTCATCGGTAAGGGGCGAAAGTACGATCTGCAGATGAAGTGTGCGGAGTTGAAAGAGCTAGGTAGATACGACTGTATCGTAATTGTCACCGATCATTCCGATTACGATTACCGAAAGATCGTCAGTGAAGCGCAGCTAGTGGTTGATACGCGCAATGCAACCAAGGGGATTGAAGATCCCAGGATTGTGCGGTGTTAAGTAACTCCAGTCAGAAAGATGCTTCAACCGGTGTTCCTGCTTGAGAATCAAGAGCGCAAGGCAGAGTTTCGCATCCTTCGAGATAGGCTTGCGCGATTTTTATCGTCCGCTATTGGATGGAACTGCCAACGTTTGAGAATACGTTGTTGGCGTTCGAGCCGATGAGACGAATCGTGCCCACCACGATTATCAGGATGACCGCCAGCATCACCGCGTACTCGGCGATGTCCTGACCGCTCTCATCCTTCCAAAGTCTTTGTAGTATCTTAGGCACGGAGGCTCCGTTTCTTGACAAGACTGCCTCGACTCCACCTTACCCTTTGTGGCGAGGAAATCGGCCTTCCCGCTGTCGGCGGTTCAACCCCAAGCCGAAACCAGTCGTGCAAATATCGTAATTCCGCTTATCGGGCCCGCCAATGGCCCGTAAGTGCCACGCATATTACTTCGGATAGCGATGGTAACTTCAAGCAATACTTTTAAGCGGCAGCGATTGATTCACGGCAAATAGCGCCAGCTCCAGCCGGGTCGACACGCCCAGCTTATCGAAGATATTGCTCAGATGGTGCTTGACCGTGTCTTCGCTGATTTTGAAGTATTCTGCGATTTCTTTATTGGAATATCCCGCGACCACCGCAGCCACGATTTCCAATTCGCGCGGCGTCAAGCCAAACTTCTTTTGCCGCGCTTCATCGCTCGAAGACTGCACCAGAGTTCGCAGATATTGCACCAGGTTCGATACGCTCTCCCGCCCCACCCAGTATTCCCCAGACATTACGGTGTGGATGGCCTTCAGCAGAAGCTGGGTTGCGGAATCCTTGAGAACCACGCCGCGAGCGCCGAGTTGCAGGGCTTCCACGATCTGGCTTTTCTCCGCGGCCGCGGTCAGCAAAATGACTCGCACCGGGCTCGAACTATTCCCCGCGCTCAAGTCACGGAGAGCTTCCAACCCCGGGTGCTTGGGCATGGCAAGATCGAGCAGTAGAATATCGGGCTTGAGTTGCCGGGCAAGTTTTACGGCTTCGGCTCCATCGGAGGCTTCGCCGATTACCTTAAAGTCAGATTCGGTTTCCAGAAGACGGCGCAAGCCATCTCGAAAAATCGGATGGTCGTCCGCAATCACAATCCGCACGGGTTGAGACTTCTTAAAGTTCATGGGAGACCTCTCCACCTCTTGGTACCTTGATTTCCAGGCGGGCCCCCACGCCGGGATTCGATTCTACCGTGAGCGCGCCGGCAATTAAACCTACGCGTTCCTTAATGATCATTGGTCCCTTTCCCAATCTATCGAGCTCTTCCTGGGTCAGCCGACCGGCAAAGGAGAATCCTTTGCCATCGTCTTCCATGGTCAAGCTCCACTGACTGGGACTTTCGCTCAAGCGAACCAGTGCATGCCGGGCTTGGCTATGCTTGCGAACATTCACCAGACCTTCTTGCACAATTCGCACCAGTTCGCGGCAAACTTTTTCCGGCATCTCGGGCTTTTCGATGTCCGTTACAAAACGAGCCGAAATCCCGGTCTCGCGCTGAAACCGTTCCACGGTATCGCCGACCACATGCAGAAACTTGCGGGAATCCACATCTATGGACTTCATTTGTTGCATCAGTTCGCGCAGCTTCAGCACCTCTTCGCGCAATAAACCCTGGATTCGTTTGAGTTCGCCATCGACTATGAATGGCGAATTCTCTGCCTGCCGGCGCAGAACATCCACTTGCATTTCCACGGCAATCAGCGATTGTACAGCCCCATCGTGCAATTCCCTGGCAAACCTCGCCCGCTCGGCCGCTCCGGCGCGACGGCGCAAACGGTGCAACAGGTAAACGTTATAGATTGCCGGTCCGACTTGGCGGCGGAGGTCGAGCAGGAAACGCAGCTGCTCCTGAATATCTCCTTCGAGTACCGGATCGAACACCCAAATCCGGCCTCGCCATTCTGTTCCAAAGGTAAAGGAGATTGCGATCGCCGATTGAAAAGGTTGCCGCTCGTTCAAGCGGAGGATCGGCGCCATCGATGGGGAAGGCACTGGGGCGCCATCGTCGTCGAGCGCCACGATCGACCACCGAGATCCCTGGCTGGCAGCGTAGCAAACCTCGCCCGGGATATCCTCAAGGTAATCCTTGGCCTGCTTGATTCCGGAATCCAGCCATAGGAAATCCGAAGGCAATCCATTGTCGCGGTCACTCTGCAATTCGCCAAGAAAACTGCGGTGGCTGTGAATCTCTTGCGAAACGAGAAGCAGCTGACGAGCCCGGTAGATTTCCAGAATCTCTTGAAACATCTGCTGCATGGTTCCGGTGAGTCCGGCTTCCACGCGCACTTTTGCCAGCATGCTTGTGATTACCGCCTTCTCGGCGCGCAATCGCTTTTGTTGTTGCGAAAGATAACCCAGAAGCAAGCCCATCACCAGCAGGTAAACCGAGAGCATGAACAGGCGCTGCGGCTCGAACTCGGTCGTATTCATTCGCAGGCCGGAAAAAATATGCCACGGTAAGCTTCCGCCGCGCGCCAGCCACACTCGGAACACCAGGAAGCTCTCCGCCCACAGCAGGGCAACTTCCGCCGCTGCGGTTGCCAGAGTCTCCCACAGACCCCATCGGTAAGCCGCAGCTGTCAGGACAAAAACAAAGAACAGGATGAAGGGGCTTCTCGGACCATCTCCAAATACCGAAATGAACGCTGGCCACACAATGTCGGCCGCGTGCACCATAATCCGAAACGAAGCCGTTGACGCCTTCCGCCGCCGCAGGAGCATCAGCACCAGAATGCTGTTGCCCATGTAGAAACCCAGCAGTCCATATGCGGCCGGGGAATTCCCCAGCTCTGTCGGATCCATGCGGATTGCCACGAGGGCGGAGACCGCCAGGAATACGCGCGCCGTCGCCAGCCAGCGCTCGGTGCGACGAACCTCGCCGGGATCGGCCGCAGCCCCGCGTCCGCCGAGAAAACCCTTGTTTGAATTCACGCGCAAGTCGTCGCTTTCCGCGGATGCCAAATATCTCGATTTCGATGATGAAGGGCGGCAGGCATGCTAACGACAGGCATATTATTGAAAAGAAAAACCCGTTAGCAAGTGTAAGTTTATAGGCCCTCGCTTCGGAGGAGCCTTCAGCCTGTCGTCAACGACCAAATGTCAGCGCCCCCTGGATTACTTCCGTAACCCAGATCGTGCTCTAAAGGGGGCTAGAATGGCCTGCGAGGATCATCGTCTTGCGAAGGTATTATAAGGTGTGGACGGCCAGCGTCGCAGCCTGTTTAGCCATCCTGATCGTCGCTGCCCTTGTGCTCCCGCATTCATTCGCTCTGACGGCACTTGGCGACTTGATCCAGTTTCTTTTGCTTCTGTCCGGAACACTTTCCCTGATCCATCATATTGTTCGTACAAACGGGCGATTGCGCCTGTTCTGGGTTCTCATCACAGCCGGGGTCGGGCTTTGGTTCTGCTATCAGGCTCTCTGGGTTTATTTTGAAGTTTTTCTGCGCGCTGAAGTTCCGGATCTCTTCGCCGGAGACGTTGTGCTTTTCCTGCACATTGTGCCTTTAATGGCAGCCTTGGCTCTGCGACCCCACGTACACCAGGATGAATACGCCGCGCGGCTGCGCAACCTGGATTTCGCGTTGCTCGCAGTCTGGTGGGTGTATCTCTACGTTCTCGCTGTGATTCCCTGGCAGTACGTCATCCCCGATGCAACGCCTTACCTGCGAAACCTGAATTCGTTGTATCTGATCGAGAAGGTCGCGCTACTCGCTACGATCCTGTTTTGCTGGCGGGGCAGCAGGAATGGGTGGAGAAAATTCTACGCCAGCCTGTTCGGCGCCTGTTTGACTTACGCTGTTAGTTCTTACGTCGCCAACTGGGCCCTCAGCCGCAGAACGTACTACACGGGCAGTCTCTATGACATTCCGCTGGCGATTTCCATGGCCTGGATTACGATCATCGGCCTGCAGACTCAGTCGCATAATCCTCAAACGGAACGTCGATCGGCTTATCGGCATAACGGCGTTTGGCTGGCGCGTGTTGGCATGATTGCCGCCTTCAGCCTCCCGCTGTTCGGAATATGGGCGCTCATCGAGGCCGTTCCAAGCCTAATAAAATCGTTCCGTCTGGAGCTGACTCTAGGCGCGGCCATTCTGATTGGAGTCATGGTTTTCGTTCGCCAGCGGCTGCTTGACCGCGAACTGCTTCGCCTGCTCACGCACTCGCAACAATCACTCTCGAATCTCAAGCATCTGCAGGCGCAGATCACAGAATCGGAAAAGCTGGCTTCCATCGGCCAGCTTGTCACCGGGGCGGCGCATGAGCTAAACAATCCCATCACGGCTATGCTGGGTTATTCCGATCTCTTAGTCTTAAGCAAGCCGCTCAATGCCGAACAAAACAAATTGGCGGCAAAAATCGGCCAACATGCGCGCCGCACCAAGTCGCTGGTGGCGAGCCTGCTGAGCTTTGCCAAGCCGGCGCCCGCTACGTTCGCTCCTGTCGATCTCAAAACTTTGCTACGCACCGCCGTAAAGCTTTCGCAATCGCAGTGGCAAACCCGGCAAACGGAAATGCAGCTGGAATTTCCCGAGGGTCTTCTGCTCGTACGCGGAGATTCGAACCAGTTGCTTCAGGTGTTCGTGCAAATCATGAACGATGTACTCAGCGCAGTTGATCGAGTCCAGAGCGGCAAGCTGATCGTTTGCGCTGAGTCGGTGGAAAACACGGCCGTGATTCAGATTTCAGATGACAAATCTCTCCGGCCTGAGCAGAACGACCAGTCCGCTGGAGCGATTCTCTCCAACCTCGGGCTGAATGCCTGCCAAACGATTCTTAAGCAACACCAGGGCCGGCTGCTTTGTTCGGAAGAGGAACAGCCCGGCGTACTGATCCGCGTAGAACTGCCGCTGATTACGACATCGCAGGAGAAATCGAATGCAGCAGCGCTGCCGGCATGGCAGACTCAACCGTTCTCTTGAGTTGACCGCACGCGGCAAAAATATCGCGGCCGCGGGGGCGCCGCACAAAAGCAGGTATCCCGGACATTCGCAGAGAGTTCTGAAAAGCCAGCACGCGTTCAGGAATTGGGGTCACAAACCCAATGCCCGGGCCAGGATTCAACGCGATGAGATTTACCTTGCATCGCATTCCGCGAAGCAACTCCGCAACTTCCTTCGCGTTCGAAGCTTCGTCGTTAACGCCTCCCAGCAGCACATATTCGAATGTCACATATTCGCGCGTGCGCAAAGGAAACGCTTTCGCTGCCGCGATTAACATTTCCAGATTCCATTTCTTGTTCAGGGGCATCAGGCGGGTACGCAAAGAATCGTTCGATGCGTTTAATGAAATCGCGAGTTTCGGGCGAATCGGTTCCCCGCCGAAATCATGAATTCGCGGCACGATGCCCGCAGTCGATACCGTCATCCTGCGCTCTGCAATACCGACGTTTTCTACAAGCAGGCGCGCTGCTTTCGTGAAATTGTCGTAGTTCAAGAATGGTTCGCCCATGCCCATGAACACGAGATTGATGCGATCTTCGGGTGGCGAGACGTGCTGGTCTTTGAGCACTGCACAGACTTGCCCGACGATTTCCCCAGCCGTCAGATTCCGTTTCACCCCGAGAAGCGCCGTCAGGCAAAACTGGCAATCTACGGCGCAACCGACCTGGCTGGAAATGCAGATAGTGGAACGCCCGGGTCGCGACCTGGTTTCTTGAGCCTCTTCTCCGGCTTCGCTGCCA
>JASHNX010000001.1 GCA_030041415.1 Candidatus Sulfotelmatobacter sp. | reverse complement strand
AATAAAGTTGCGATCACTTTCGACGACGGGCCCGACCCGGAATGGACGCCCAAAATTCTCGACGTGCTCAGGCGGGAGCAAGCTCCAGCAACTTTTTTCCTGATTGGCATTCAGACAGACAAGTTTTCAGGTCTGGCCAAGCGTATCTACTATGACGGCCACACGATCGGGAACCACACTTTCACCCATCCCGATGTGAGCAGCATTTCTTCCGCTTACATGAAGGTGGAATTGAATCTCACCGAGCGGCTATTCGCCAGTCTGATGGGAATTCGCGTCACGCTGTTGCGCCCGCCCTATGCGATTGATGAAGAACCGGACACCGCCGACCAGGTACGTCCGCTTGAGTTTGCACAGGACCTGGGATACATCACCGTTGGCAACCGGATCGATCCCAACGACTGGAGCGACAAGGTGCCGGCGGGAAATGGAACCACGCGACGGCACACCGCCGAGGAAATTTCTTCTTACGTATTGGCGCACCTGCCGCCTTGCAGCGCCAGTAACCTGCGCTGCGGCAACATTATCCTTCTTCACGACGGAGGGGGGAATCGCGCTGAAACCGTGCGCGCCTTGCCCGCGATCATTGAGGGAATCCGCGCCAGAGGGCTAGAGGTCGTACCGGTTTATGAACTGATCGGCAAGACCCGCTCAGACGTGATGGCTCCGCTACCCACGAGCCAACGCTGGGCCGCGCGCTTTGACCGGCTGGGCTTCTGGTTGTTTGACGCTGCCGTAATAGGTATCACCTGGATCTTCTTTCTCGGCGACCTGCTGATGACCGGACGGCTGATTTTCATTGGCGCCGCCGCCGTCTATGACCGGTTGCAGGAAAAGATTTATGGCAAGCCAGCCGAGGTCGCCTCGTACCAGCCGAAAGTCGCGGTGTTGATTCCCGCATTCAACGAAGAGAAAGTGATTGAGCGGACGGTCCGTGCCGCTCTGAACTCGAGCTATCGCAACCTGCGAGTCATTGTGATCGACGATGGCTCGCGCGATCGCACGCTGCAGGTCGCGCGCAAAGCTTTCGCCAACGAAGAAGCCACGGGAAGGGTTCTGATCCTCACGAAACGTAACGGCGGGAAGGCGGCGGCGCTCAACTACGGCATCGAGCATATCGAAGACGCCGAGCTTTTTGTGGGCATCGATGCGGATACGATTATCGCCAGCGATGCGATCGCGCGACTGGTGCCCCATTTCATCAACCCCAAGATCGGCGCCATTGCCGGCAATGCGAAGGTCGGAAATCGCGTGAATCTGTGGACGCGCTGGCAGGCTCTTGAATATATCACCAGCCAAAACTTCGAGCGGCGCGCGCTGGATGTGCTTGGAGCCGTCAGCGTAGTGCCGGGAGCGATCGGAGCGTGGCGGGTTTCCGCTGTGCGCGAAGTCGGCGGTTATCAGCTTGACACGGTCGCTGAAGACGCCGATCTCACTATGGCACTGCTGCGCCGCGGCTATCGCGTGGAGTACGAAGATATGGCGCTCGCTTACACCGAAGCTCCGACCAACGCAAACGGCTTGATGCGCCAGCGTTTTCGCTGGTCGTTTGGCATCTTGCAGTCCGTGTACAAGCACAGCGCCGTGTTTGCGCGCAAGGGAGCTTTGGGATTTGTCGCTCTTCCAAATATCGTAATTTTCCAGATTCTACTGCCTCTGGTGTCGCCGCTCATCGATATCATGTTCGCGGTGGGAGCGGTCTGGTATTTGCTGCAAAAACACTTCCATCCCGATTCCACCGATCCCGCAAGCTTCCACAAACTGCTGGCATTCTTCTTTGTATTCCTGGTTATCGATTTTCTAGCGTCAGCTCTGGCGTTCGCGCTCGAGCGCCGTCGTCCGGATGACAAAGAGGACGTGTGGTTGCTGAGCCAGGTCTGGCTGCAGAGATTCGCTTACCGGCAGTTGTTTTCGGTTGTGTTATTCAAGACCCTGAAGCGTGCGCTCGAAGGGCGGCGGTTCGCCTGGGACAAATTAGAGAGAACGGCCGCAGTAAAGTATGTTCCCTCGGAAACAAGAGATTCGGTCAACGTGCCGTAACTCCGGTGACATCTCGATTTGCGAACCGGGCATTCCTCGTCACCACAGATCACAGACCGTGCCCCCTACTTAAAAAGCTGCAATGCAAACTCCACCAGGTTTCGCCGCCACACCATCCACGTATGCATTCCCGGAGTTTCAATTTCTGTGGGTTGAATGCCCTTGCTTTTCAGCCACGCGCGCAACGTGCGGTTGACTGTGATCAAGTGATCGTCGGTGCCGCAGGCGATCCACAACAGGTGCAACTGCTGAGCGGATTTTGCGTTCAGCGTCGGAAAATCGTTACCGAACTCCTCCGGAATTCCACCAGAGCTGAACGCGCCAATCCAAGCGAACTGGTCGAGATGGTTCAGTCCGGTGAGAAGAGATTCAGAGCCTCCCATCGAAAGCCCAGCAATGGCGCGGCTGTTGCGGTCTTTCACGATGCGATATTGGCTCTCGACCTGGGGCATGACTTCAGTCAAGAGATTTTCTGTGAACTTCATAAAATTCTCATCGCGCACATCTGCATGGCTCCACGCCCCCCAGCCCAAACGGATCATCTTCATCGTCCCATAGCCGAGCGGCATAACCACGATCATCGCCTTGATTTTGCTTTCCGCAATGAGGTTGTCGAAGATCACGTTTGTGCGGCCGACGGATGTCCAGGCGCTAGCATCATCGCTGAAGCCGTGCAGAAGATAGAGCACCGGATATTGCTGCGCGGATGCCTGGTAGCCGGGCGGAGTGTAGACGTAATAATCACGTTCATCAGCGGCAACGGTTGACTTATAGAAATGATGGTGAATTTCGCCGCGCGGAACATCGTTGATCTCCCAGGGAAGAGACCCAGAGCCGGGCACGTGAACGAAACTATCTGGCGTAAGCAGGTTGGGAACCAGCAAATGGTTGGACGCGTCGAGCGTACGCACGCCATCAACAGTGAATGAATATCCGTAGTAATCGGGCGGAAGTGGGGCCGTCGTTACGCTCCATATATCATGCTCGCCTTTTTGCATTTCGATTGGGTCTGCGCCTTCACGCTCGAGTTTGACGTCCTTCGCATTAGGTGCGCGCACGCGAAAAGTCACGCTGCCATCGGTATGAACTTCCGGCGAATTGGGCGGGGCGAGCGGAGGACTTGAGGGCTGTATAGATTTCTCCTGAGCAGTCAAGAGAAAGACCCCAGAAAAAAATACCGAACAGAGAAGAACTAGAGATCGTTGCATGGCTTCCTCGGGAGAGCGGACGAAGAGAACCTAGCGGCGACTAAGATTTCATCTCAGCTACTTCCAGCCTCGTCTCAGCCTTGTGGATTGCGTTGAGAGCGCGCTCGACGTCCACATTCGTGTCGCCGCTCGTGAGACGTTGCTCCGCGCGTTGCTTAGCTTTGCGCGCGCGCTCGACATCGATCTCGTCGGGGGACTCGGCGCTTTCCGCAAGGACGGTTACTTTATCGGGCAACACTTCCGCGAATCCCCAA
>JASHNX010000077.1 GCA_030041415.1 Candidatus Sulfotelmatobacter sp. | reverse complement strand
TTCTTTCGAAGGCGGCCGCTGCGGGAACCCCGGTGAGTCAAGTTCAGCCGGTCCCATTTTTCGAACATTTCTTTCCTGCCTGGGCTGGTGTCGGCACGCAAACTAATCTGGGCCTGAATGGCCAGAGCGCGTCGAATCCCGCGGGTGACAATTGCGCCCCCGGCGCGTTGCCGGCTAATCCGACGGCGACGCAAAACATCTATGAGCTCTGGAATTGTTTCCCGCACAATGAAACCTTCTCTCTCTTCCTTATGGATTTGCCGGCTTCTATTACCGGATTGAGCCCGGCGCTCCCTAACAGCAAGTACGGACCCTACACTTTCTACCATGATCAGTTCGCGTCGCTCTATGCATGGCGCAATATCGGAACTTCCGACTACAACGCTCTGCAGGTAACTTACAACGCGCGCTGGGGAGCGAATCTGCAAGGACAATTCAACTACACATTTTCCAAATCGCTCGATGAAGCGTCGGCCGCGGAGCGCATAGGTCCGTATGAAGGCACCGGTGGAACCGGGAATGACCTCAACGGTGGCGGCATTGTCATTAATTCCTGGGATCCGCTTTCGTTGCGCGGTCTTTCGGACTTCAATGCCTTTAATCAGCTCAACGCGAACCTCGTCTATGCCCTGCCCTTTGGAAAAGGGCAGATGCTTGTCGGAAACACGAATCCAGTGGCTCAGGCCTTGATTGCCGGATGGCATGTCTCGGGAGTGTTTCGCTGGACCAGCGGTTTCCCCATCACGGTCGACAACGGTTTCACTTGGGCAACTAACTGGAACATCGAGGGTGATGCAGAGCCGAATGGGCCGGCGCCTTTGGCTTCCAATCCGAAACACGCTTTTGTTAACGGTGTGGACATCGGCCCGGATATCTTCGCGAACCCAGCTGCCGCAGAAGCAGCTTTCCGTCCGGAGTGGCCGGGAGAATCGGGCGTCCGCAACAACGTGATCGGTGACGGCATGTTCGACATTGATACGGGAGTGAGCAAGGATTTCTCTCTGGGTGAACGGAGGCGTCTGGAGTTCAGTTGGCAAGCGTTCAATGCTACCAACTCTGTGCGCTATGACGTGCGCGGCCCGGTGGGCGATTCAGCCCAGCCTTCGTTGTCGTACGATCCGTCGCAGTTTGGCAAATATCTTTCTACGCTGACCACGCCGCGCTTCATGCAGTTTGCGCTGCGCTTCGACTTTTGAACTGGAACGTTGCTGCGCTATTCCGGCGGAAGGATTCCAGCAAGAACGGGGAGGGCGGGGAGAGGGTTGAAATCCCGCTTCAGACGGGCCATTGAGAGTATGCACTGGCGATGGTGCAAAGGCAAGGTAAAAGCAAATTCTGCCTCGGATTTAGCATCATGTTGCAGAAAGCTGCACATTCACCGCAACCGGGCTCGGAAAATGTTGCAAATTTTGTCGTTGCTGTCCGCGATCGATTTGTTTTGCGCTCTCGAACATTTCTGTCACGAGGTTCTCGCCATGTCATCTCCAACCTCGTAGCCAAGCTGTAAACTCGCAAGGTGCGAGTGAAGATTCTGGGATCGGCAGCCGGCGGGGCATTCCCCCAGTGGAATTGCGCCTGCGAAAATTGCCGCTCGGTGAGGACAGGAAAATTTCGGGGAAAGGCGCGCACGCAAACTCAAGTTGCAATCTGCGAAGAAAGTGCTTCCTGGTTCCTGCTGGGCGCGTCTCCGGATCTGCGTGCTCAGATCGAGGCAACGCCCGAACTTCATCCGCGGGAAGGCCTGCGGCAATCGCCGATTACCGGCGTTGTCTTCGCCAATGCCGACCTCGACCATGTGCTCGGCCTGCTATTGCTTCGTGAATTGCAGCCACTGCGCATTTATGCCACGGCTTCGGTTCGCAAGATTTTGAAAGAAGACAATTCGTTTTTCCGGATGCTCGAGCGAGTGCCTGCGCAAGTTGTGTGGGACGAGATTGCGCTGGATTCACAATTTCGCCTGCGCGACACTAAAGGCGAAGATTCCGGTATCGTTTGCCAAGCAGTCTCGCTAAACAAACACTATCCAGCCTATGTTTTGCCCGAACGCCAGGCGCAGCTCGGGTCGCGAGAAGCTTCGCTCGGTTTCGTAATCGAGTCGCATACGGGCAAGCGGCTCGCTTACCTGCCAGCCGTTCCCGGATTAGACGGCGCAATGCTGCGACAAATCGACAGCTGCGACGTCTTGCTCTTCGACGGGACTTTCTGGAGCGACGACGAATTGATTCGTGTACAAGGCGGGGGTCAAACCGCGCATGCCATGGGCCACTTACCCGTCCAGGAAACTTTGAGCCGGTTGGCGGAAGTAAAGCGTCCGCGTAAAATATTTCTACACATCAACAACACCAATCCCATGCTGGATGAGGCCAGTCCTCAGTATCGACAGGTACGGGGCGCGGGATGGGAAGTGGCGGAGGATGGATGGGAGTTCGACCTGTAGAAGCGGAAACGAAGGCCGAAGGCGCCCCACTGCTTTCTCTTGAAGAATTACGCGCGCGATTGCAGGCAGTTGGAGAAGAACGTTACCACCACAAGCATCCTTTTCATCTGCTGATGCACGAGGGCAAGCTGACTCGCGGACAACTGCAGGCCTGGGCGCTGAATCGCTATTATTACCAAAGCATTATTCCAATCAAAGATTCGATCATTCTTTCGCGCGGGCCCGATCCTGTTTTCCGGCGCGCCTGGCGGAAGCGCGTCGTTGACCACGACGGCGACGCGACCAGCGAAGGCGGCATCAAGCGCTGGATCAAGCTGGCAGAAGCGACAGGGCTGGATGCAGCGGAGGTGCGTGCCGGCCAAGGCATATTGCCGGCGACACGGTTTGCGGTGAATGAATACTTGAACATCGTGCGCACCCGTTCCCTGTTGGAAGCCGTGGCATCCTCATTGACGGAGTTGTTCTCTCCCAACCTGATTTCGCTGCGCGTCGATAAGCTGCGGCAGCATTATCCGTGGCTTTCTGGCGGCCTCGATTATTTTGAAGCCCGGTTGTACCAGGCGCCGGAGGATTCGCAGTTCGCAGTGAACTACGTGCACGATCACGCGAAGACGCGCGCCGAACAGGAATTGGCGATTCAGGCCCTGCGCGACAAGTGCGACATTCTGTGGGCGCAGCTCGACGCACTTTACTTCGCTTATGTGCAACCCGGTTGGCCTCCGCCGGGAGCCTTTCAGATCGAGGGGAAGTAGTGGCAGCACCGGACGACTCGGCGAAGCCGCGCCTCGCGTCAGGTTGCCGATGGGGCGGGACGGAGCAAGACCGCGTCATTCTGTTTCCAGAAGGCGCGATCAAGCTGCAAGGCACCGGACGGCAAGTGCTGGAACGCTGCGATGGGCAACGCACATTTGGGGAAATTATTCAGGAATTGCAGAAGCAATTCACTGACGCCGATCCCGTGAAGATTCGTTCCGATATCAGCCAGTTCCTCGAGCAATTGCGGCATAAGCGGATCGTCGATTACTAGTTCTGGATTGCCCACTAAGCTAACTCTTGGATTGGCTCGTGGGTGCGCAGCTCTTATCAGCGCGATCGCGGAGAACGTTTTTGCGCTTTTCTCGCCGGCGTCTTTGGCTTCGTATTGGCCTCGACTCGTAGTTTCCATGCGGTTCGCAGCGCGCCTTCCAGCACATCTTCGGTCACCTGAGCGAGCCGGACATGCGTCATTCCACCTTTTCCCCAACCGCCGGGAATGGGCAGGAAAACTTCCGGCAATTCGCGGACGAAGTCGGCCTGCTGCTCAGGCGTGAGCTTTATGTTTCCGTAGCCTTGGGCAATCGAAGCGAGCGTAGCGAAGATTCTGCCGCCGACGCGAAAATCGGCCGCTCCCATGTGCGAGCCTTCCCCTGCGCCTTCGAAGCTCAAAGCGATGCGGCGAAAATCCGAAGCGTTCATTTTCTTAGTCGTTATGCAGCTGTTCGAGCGGCATCAGTCTCCGAAGCTGATGCCAATTGCCCGAGCGGCACGCACGATCTCGCCCTGTGGATCGACCGATTTCAAATGGCCGATGGCGTGGGCGACGTCGACCGAAATAATGGAATCGCCGTGCAGAGCGACCATCATGCCGAACCCTCCGGCGGCGACCAGATCGACGGCAGCTACTCCGAAACGCGTTGCCAAAATGCGGTCGAATGGCGAGGGCGAACCCCCGCGCTGAATGTGCCCGAGCACGCTGATGCGCACGTCTTTGTTCGAACCGCGTGCGATCGAATTGCCGATCAGGTTGCCGACCGAACTGGCGCGCCGGTTTTCTTTGAACTCGTGCGGCAGCTTGACGCCCTCAGCGACCACAACGATCGTGAAATCTCTTCCAGATTTGTCGCGCTCGGCGATGTGCTTGCACACGTGCTCGACGGTAAAAGGAATCTCGGGAATCAGGATCACGTGCGCGCCGCCGGCAAGACCGGCCTCGAGAGCGATCCAGCCGCAGTCGCGTCCCATCACTTCCACCACCATTACGCGATGATGGGAAGCGGCCGTGGTGTGAATCTTGTCGATCGCGTCGGTGACGGTATGCAGCGCGGTATCGAATCCGAATGTGACTTGTGTCGCGGAAAGATCGTTGTCGATGGTCTTCGGCACACCGACAATTTTCATTCCCTTCTTGAAAAGGTCGTAGCCGATCTTTTGCGAGCCGTCGCCCCCAATAGTAATGATGGCGTCGATGCCGAGCTTTTTCGCGTTCTCGATGATCTGCCCGGAAATATCGCGCGAGACTTCTTTGCCATTCTCGACGGTCTTGTAATGGAACGGATCGCCGCGATTGGTGGTGCCGAGTATCGTTCCGCCGCGTGGCAGAATGCCGCTGACGTGCTTCAACGTAAGCTCGAAAGATTTCTCTGGCCAAATCAAGCCATCGAAGCCGTCGGGGATGCCGATGACCTTCCATCCGTACTTGATGATCGCGGCCTTGGTGGCCGCGCGAATGACTGCGTTGAGGCCAGGCGCGTCCCCGCCGCCGGTGCCGATGCCAATACAGCGAATGTCAGACATAGTTGTGCGCTAAGTTTTTTGGATTGAGCTTTTACGATACTACGGCAGGAAGGAATCGGGAGGCAGTTTCGGCTCGCCTGGGGTAACGAACGCTACTGCCAAGGTTTGGCCGAAGGTAAGTTGACTGCGAACAGTCTAGCTTAAGCTAGCTTGTATGAAAATTATTGAAAATGCAGGGTTTGCTCGATCGAAGAACCCACGCATCATGGCACTTTTGCTTGACAGCTCCGTGACGCTGGCGTGGATCCGCGCAGACGAGATCGGCTGCAAGATTGGCCGTCAGCCCCGGGACAGGTCTGGGAGCCTACGGCGTAACCGCTATTGTTGCCGCGTTGCTCGTGACGTTGCCGATCGAGGCAGTGACTGTGACATTTCCACCGGCCGTGATCCCGGCAACCCCCGAGACCAAGCCGGCAGACACCGTCGCTAGGTTTGTATTGCTTGAAGTCCACGTTGCGACGTCGGTGACGCTCGACGACCCGTTGCAGGTTACTGCCTCGGCACTTAGTTGAACGGTAGTACCGTCGTTATTGCTCACAGAGCCGCTTGTTGGCGAAATCGCAATTGACCTGATGCAACCCACGGTAACTGTCACAGTTGCCGTCGCCGATACGGACGCGTTCTGATTGGAGGTCGCCGTGACCGTCGCTGTTCCAGTGCTCACTGAGGTTACTAAGCCGGTATCAGAGACTGTTGCCACCGACGTGGGCGTAATGGTCCAGGAGACCGAGGGATTCTCGGCTGTGCTGCCATCGTTGTTCGTGCCGGTCACGGTCATCTGAACCGTGTTGTCGGTATCGCCCGTTTCAATAGTCGGGCTTGCCGGGCCCATGGCCAGCGACGACAGCACAGGGTTTTGAAAAAACCCATTGCATCCGACTATCAGCGCAAGCGCGAAAAGCGCTGCGAAAGCTCCCGCCAGACGTAGCCTTTGTTTCTTCGACTGCATGGTTTCAGGAACTGCCAAGACACACCCTTTCGGCCTTAACACTAAGCTCTACGATACGATTCCCGCGCAACCAGTGATGTAAAAAATTGTAGCAGAGAAGCTTGCCTGTCAAGCCCTTGCGAGTACCTTCGTGCACACTCACTACTGGCGGGGCCAATGTCCTGCTGGGATAAGAACGCCGAACCGTTTTGAGCTTGCAATAAAAATGGCCAGCGCCGCGATCCGGTGCTGGCCAACAAATTGACCATCAAATCAGACTAGCCCTTGTGCGGCTCTTTTGGAGGAGCAGGAGCGGGCTTCGGCGCTGGATGCGCAGCCGGTGCTGGATGCGCAGCCGGTGCTGGATGAGCAGCGGGAGCAGGATGTGCCGCGGGTTTTGGAGCCGGAGCTGGTTTCGCTGCAGGTTTCGGCGCAGGTGCGGGTTTCGCAGCAGGTTTCGCTGCCGGCTTGGGAGCTGGATGCGCCTCGGGCTTCGGAGCTGGCGCTGGTTTCGCCGCAGGCTTCGCTGCAGGTTTCGGCGCGGGAGCGGGATGCGCAGCCGGCTTTGAGGCAGGTGCCGGATGACTCGGCGCGGGATGGCTGGCTGCGGGACGGTTTTCTGCATGATTCGCAGGAGGAGCTGAGGCGCGCGCTTCTTTTGGCGACATCTTCGGAGCGTGATACGTTCCTCCCGCAGATCTTGCCGCGACAACTCCCTTCCCGCTGAATTCGCCGGGTCTCGCGGTGGCCGCTACCGCCGGCCGGCCGTGGTTGTTTGAGGCGAACAGGTCGCGGTTCTTACTTGCGGCCTCGCGCTGCCGGGTCTGCGCTGCAACTGGAGGGGTGTGCTGCTGGTGCATATAAGTCACCTGTTGCGGCGTAGGCCGCACGGCAACACCACCCGGGCCGCCATTGAAGGCGACGTGAGAGGAGTTGTTCACGATGACTGTTTTGTTCACATAGACATTCGTGATGACGGTTGAATTCACGTGCACGACGGCGGTGTTGTAGAAGAAAGCTCCGCCGCGCCACTCGCCGCCGTAAAACCCGCTACCTCCATACCCGAATCCATAATTAACGCCGCCGTAAAAACCGACCGTCGGCCCCCAGTAACCAACGTTCCAAGTGTAGATTCCGTCGTTCCAGCCCCACCACCCAGGCGTCCACAACAAGCCGGGTTGGGGCGCTTCCACCCAGGTGCCGGGCACCCAGTAGTAGCCAATGTCGTCGTCCCAGGCCCAGTAGCCGGGCGTCCACATAAAGCCGGGACCGGGGCAGATCGGCTGGTCATAGACGGGCAGCGCCGGTGGGCCAATACGCACGAATATGCCGATTTGCGCTGTGGATGAAGAGGAGAAGACCACTGGGATGGTCAGGATTAGAACTGCAAACAGAAGGGCGTGTACTGCGCGGTTCAGTTTCATCGTTCCTCGCCTTCGGGCGGTTCACGCACACCTGCGGAGCCGCAACCGGGTAGATTTTTTGTCCAAACCCTGCACTGAAAAAAGGTCCCAATAACATTTCTTTACAAATCTACATCAAAGGTTGGACTCCTCTGACGAAAAAGAAGTTGTTCGGGCGCGAAGCTGCACCTTGCGGCTAATCGGATTTCAGTTCAGAAAATGCAAGGCTTGGGGTATTGCCCATTGTCCGATCTCAAGAGAGTCGCAGAAAAGGCCAGGACTGGAAGTCCTGGCCTCCGCTAAGCAAATTGCATGATCGTTGCGCGATCGAGCTCTATTGTTTTTGTTTGGCAGCCGGCTTCGGTGCGGGAGCAGGTTTAGCAGCCGGAGCCGGTTTTGGTGCTGGATGCGCAGCTGGTGCCGGATGTGCTGCAGGAGCCGGGGCTGGATGCGCAGCTGGAGCCGGATGCGGCGCCGGTGCCGGATGTGCTGGAGGCGGAGTCGCCGGGTGTGCCGGTGCCGCAGGCTTGTTGGCTGCGACCGGGCGATTCGCTGCCGGAGGCGTTGCGCGCGCTTCTTTCGGTGAGATGGCGGACGCATGATATGGTGCGCCGGCAGCCTTGGCCCCAACCACTCCTTTTCCGGTGAACTCGCCAGGACGCGCGGTCGCCGCGACCGCAGGAGCGCCGTGGTTATTGGAAGCGAACAACGCCTTGTTCTGGCTGGCAGCATGTTCCTGCTGCGTCTGAGCTGCTACCGGAGCCTGATGCGGCTCGTGCGCAGCGGCTTCTTCCGCGGGAGTGGGGCGGGCTACGACTCCGCCTTCGCCGCCATTGAACGCGACGTGCGAGTCGTTGTTCACGATGACAGTGCGATTCACGTAGACGTTGGTCACGCTGACCGAATCCACATGCACGACTGCGGTGTTGTAGAAGAAAGCTCCACCACGCCACTCGCCGCCCACGAAGCCAACCCCGCCGTATCCGAAGCCGTAATTGACGCCGCCGTAGAAGCCAATGTGCGGTCCCCAGTAACCGGCGTTCCACATATAGACGCCGTCATTCCAGCCCCAGTAACCGGGTGTCCACAACAAGCCGACGGGCCCGACCACCCAGGTGCCGGGTACCCAGTAATAACCGGCATCGTCGTTCCAGGCCCAATAGCCTGGAGTCCACAAATAGCCGGGGCCCGGGCAAAGAGGTTGCTCGTAAACCGGCAAGGCGGGCGGACCGATGCGCACCGAAATGCCAACGACGAGCTGCGCGGACGATGGCGAAGAGAGAGCTGCTGGAATCATCAGCATCGAAAATGCAAAGGCTAGAAAACGAACTGCGCGGCGAACTTTCATCGTGTTCCCCCAAGCCGGTATTCTCGCCTGAAATCAGGCTTCGACAGAACCGGACCTCAATGCATTAAAACACTTTTGGGCTGAGAATGTTGCGGTACTGTTATAAAACTTGGTGCTGCCACGGCCTTGCGCAAATGTTGCCTGGCGGGATAAGCTCTCGCCGCATGAAACTCTTCGCGACCATTATTCTTGCTCTTGCATGTGTTTCGGCCTCTCGTCCCGCCTTTTCTCAGGAAGCCAAACCCACGGAAGGTGATTTTGTGGCTCACAATTTTCACTTTCGCTCGGGCGACGTGTTACCGGAAGTGCGCTTGCATTATCTGACTTATGGCAAACCTGCGACCGATGCCGCGGGACAAGTCACCAACGCCGTCATGATTCTTCACGGCACGACCGGAGGCGCGGAGGGCTTTACACATGCCACTTTTGCCGGGGTTCTTTTCGGCCCGGGCCAACTACTCGACGCCAACAAATATTTCATTATTCTTCCGGACGCGATCGGCCACGGCCGTTCCACCAAGCCGAGCGATGGCCTGCGCGCACATTTTCCTCATTACGATTACGACGACATGGTCGCCGCGCAACACTTGCTGCTGGCTGAAGGCCTGAAGGTCAATCACCTGCGCCTGCTGATAGGGACTTCGATGGGGTGCATGCAGTCGTTTATGTGGGCGGAAACCTATCCCGATTTCATGGATGCCGCGATGCCCTTGGCCTGCCTTCCGGTTGAAATCGCCGGACGCAATCGGATGATGAGAAAAATGATGATGGATGCGATCATCGGCGATCCCGCTTACATGAACGGAGACTACAAAGACGAGCCGATCGCGGGATTGCGCAACGCGATGAACGTATTTCTGATCATGACCAGCAGCGCTCTGCAAATGCAGAAAGATTACCCGACGCGAGAACAAGCCGATGCGTTCCTGGAACGTTACATGAAAGAAAGGCCGCAGACGTTCGATGCCAACGATTTGGTGTATGCCTTCGATGCCTCGCGCGACTACAATCCCGAGGCGAATCTGGCCGCGATCAAGACTCACGTTATGTTCGTCAATTCAGCTGACGATCTGATCAATCCGCCGGAACTGGGAATCGCAGAGCGGGAGATCAAGAAAGTGAAGAATGGAAAGTTTGTTCTGCTGCCGATCACAGATCAGACCCGAGGTCACGGGACGCACTCTTTGCCGGCCGTGTGGAAACAATATTTGGCGGAGTTGCTCGCGGAGAGCGAGCACTAATTAGTTCGTTCGCCGCGAACGCCCGATGCGCTCGTCGATGGGTTTGCGCCCGGCGAATCCCTCTTCCGTGCCGTGCCAATGGGTGATGGCGGGCTCGCCCATCTTCCAGCAGAGCAGAACGATGCCTCCGTCGACTTCGCAGGGGAAATCGAGCAGACCGATATCGAGATCCTTCACCTGCACCCCAATGGAATCGATCTCTGCGAGCGCATCTTTGGCCCGTTGCTCGGCCTTTGTGCGCTGCGCTTTGCGATGAGCCGAGGCAATGACGTCGACGCGCGTGCCGCCGTTGAGAAAGATGCGCTGGCTTAGCGCCTGCATTTCGCCATCGACGTCTTCCATCAGCTTTTTGGCGCTGATTGCCGTGCGCAGTAGCGACTCCAGCACTGGCAGCAGATTCTGTGCTTCGTCGAGTGTGAAAGTTCGATCTGACATAGACAACTCCATTTTATCGCAATCTGCCGTGCGAAGGATCGGGAGAAGTTGCGGCGTTTGCATCGACGTAGATTTTCGGAGAAGAAGTCCCTGGCGCGTAACATTCGCCGTCGTGGCTGTAATTTGTGCAGTGCGCGGCTACATCTTTCCTTCGGGGTGATTGGGCGAACTGCCAGACTTCGGCAAACGAAACTCCGCTCTGCGCAGGACTTGACGGATCTTTCGGAAACGAGCACCCGGGCGAAGGCGGGCAGGCGTCGTTGATTGCCCAGTAAATGATTTGTCTTCCGCCGGCATTGGCGCGAATGTCCTCGGCCGTGACGACATTGTTGTCGTCTGGCGCGGGAATGCCTGAACAATAGATGCCGGCACGGAATCCACCCGCAACGACACCATCGACCCAGGCGTAAATGTAAGCCTTCTGCTCGGGCAGCATGCGTCCGCCCTGCTCTTGATCGAGAAAGATGATCGTTCGGGTGGGAAAACCTTCGCGGCGCGCCGCAGTGATGGCAGCGCTCGCATCGGACTGACCAAGTTTCTTAGCGTTGCCAGTTGATTTCAGTTCGGCAGATTTGAGTTCGGCAAAGAGGCGTCCGTTGAACAGGACGAGAAATCCAAATCCCGCAGACTCGACTGCGGTGCGATGTCCGCTCCACGTGTTCCTCTTTTCGCCGGGAGGATTATTAAGCCAGTAACCGGCGTAGGAGAAAGTCTGCCGCAGAGTTATCAGGTTGGCATCGTCGGGATAGTCGTTACGGTCGAAGCCGAGGTACGTGCCAGTCTGTGCGCAAGCCGCGGCGCAAAAAAAGTTAAGCAGTACGAAGTACGCGAACCTCATCGGATGATCTTAAACCGCTTGATACTTCGTTGCGCCGCGTCCACAAATAAATCGCGACAGCGCCGCTTGTCAGCACCAGGCCGGCGCCAAATTCGGTAGTGATGTATAGCGCCTTACCAGCGGGGGCCGTCATGCGATCGAAGATCGCCTGAATAAAAAGATTGTGGCTGGCGTGCAGAATCGCCGCCGGCCACAGACTGCCGGATTTCAATCGAAACCATCCGAATATAAAAGCGGCGGAGATCACCATCAGGGTGAAGCAAGTCAGCGCAAATGCCGGACGCGTGCCAGAGTTGTAATCGGCGAACAGCAGGAACGGGTAATGCCAGACAGCCCAGATGCAGCCGCTGATGAGGCAACCTAAAGTAAAACCAAATTGCTGAACCAAACGGGGCAAGAGATATCCACGCCAGCCGATCTCTTCTCCCAACGCACGCGCCGCGCTGCTGATCACGCCTAATACTGCATATAAAGGAATCGCGAGCAAAAGAGCTGCGGCGCGGGGCGAGTTGGGAAAACCGAAAGCCGTCCCGAGCGGATCTGCGAATTTGGAGAAATCAAACGAGCCGGAGATCGCCACCCAAGTGACGACATACACCGGAAGCGCATAAAGCACGGGAACCACATATGCCCATACCTCATAGCGTGTAGGACGCCAGTTCCAGCCTAGCGTCGCAGCGTCGATCTTGAGCAGAGCGCAGGTTGCGAATGCGGCAAAAGCCGGGCACCACATCAAGAATCCGACGACCATGCCGTTGCCGACAGAAAGATGTCCCGCATGAATCACGAGAAAATACGGCAGGCTGGAAAAGAGAAATACGAGAATAACGAAAATCAGGATTTGCTTGCCTAGCGGTCGCATGACGCGGGTATGTTAACACTCGCAGTCAAACGAAGGTTGAGACCCGGTAGAGGCTCAGTTTGAATTTCACCTCTCCTGCGTCATCCCGAACGCCCGCGCCCCCGGGTGGGCAGACCGATCTCGCTGATTCATGTCAGCAAAAACCATGCGTCGGATGTGGGTGTGCGAAAAAACTGGAAATTCGGCCTAACTTCGCAATAGAGTTCTAAGGTTCCGTGATCGTGGGCCTGGCAAGTGGGAAAGGAACCCTAATGAAGCGTTCTACTGGGGTAACTGTAATCGCTGTTGTGGCCCTGCTCGGGTCACTCCTCACTTTGGCTATGGGAATTCTGGTGCTGGCAGTAACAGTTTTTGCCCGGGCGGGCCGCGCACCCAGTCAGTTTCCAGGTTCACCAGCCACGTTCAAAGTGTTGATGGTCGCGGCTTCTCTCGTTTACTTACTCCCTGCAATCTGGGGCATTGCGACTTCGATCGGCTTGTGGATGCTAAAGAATTGGGCCCGCATCTCGAGTATCGTGTTTTCCGTTCTCTTGATCCTGATTGGGGGGTGGTCTGGTCTGATTTCGTTCGTTATGCCGTTCCCCTCACCTCCAGCAGCGACATCAGATGCGTCCATGATATTCACCATTCGCATGGTGACGGGCGGCTTCTTTCTTGTTCTCATGGGAATCGGCATCTGGTGGCTGGTATTTCTAACGCGGCGAAACGTGGCGGAGCAGTTTGGGCAGCGTTCATCGACTGACGAAGCATCTTCGCTGCCAGGGATCGAGAGGGCAGGCAACTTTACTGCTGTACCGAGCCCAGCCCGTGCCCTAAAGCGCCCCATAAGTATCACGGTCATCGCCGTCTTGCTGCTGGTAGGTTCCGTTTTTATGCCTGCGGTCCTGGTGTTTCGAGCACCAGCGGCTTTGTTCACGTCTCTGGTAACAGGCTGGCCGGCTGCCTTCGTCTATCTTGGTTTCTTCTTCGCACAGCTTTTTATTGGCATCGGATTACTACAGCTTAAGCCGGCGGCGCGCGTGGGTGGTATCGCCTACTCCGTCTTCGTAATCGTCAACACGGTGGCCTTCAATTTCGCGCCGGGAGCGCACGCGCGCATACTCGGCATTATTGAGAAGGAGCAATCGTTGCCTCCATGGATGCGGCTTTATCAGAATCAGCCACAGTTTCAATTCGATCTGACTCCTTGGCTTAGGCTCGGCGCGATTTTCGGATTACTCATCATGGCCGTGCAGCTGTATTTCCTGATCACGAGGAGAGTGGCTTTCGAGCACAGTGGCACCGCGCTGCAAGCGGGGACCAGCTCTTGATAGCTGCGGGCGCCTGTTACAGCGTCTGCTGGGGTGCGGCTGGGGTCTCTATCCCCCTATATGCACCATGGTCCTTGATGCCGGCACGAAATCTGGCTCGCCGATATGATGCCGTTCTTCTTTTTTCTGAACGACACCCCGAATGAATTCAGCCAACTCCTCGTCGGATGCGCCGCGCTGCATCTGGGCGTGCAAATCGTGATCCCAGACGGAAAAAAGGCAGGTGCGGATTTTCCCGTCGCTGGTGATGCGGATGCGGCTGCAGTGTCCGCAAAAGGGATGCGAGACCGGCGCGATGATGCCGATTTCGCCGATGCCGTCATCGAAGCGGTATCGGCGCGCAGTTTCCGAACGCGCATGCGGAATTTCCACGAGCGGTCTGTACTCCGCCATGCGCGACAGAATTTCATCGAGTGTCACTACCGTCGTAGGCGACCAGGTGCGCTCTTCCTCGAGGGGCATGAATTCGATGAAACGCACGACCACGCCCTCTTCTCGCGCGAACATGCCGAAAGGAATGATCTGATCTTCGTTAAAGCCGCGCATCAGAACGCAGTTCACTTTCAGCGGCCACAATCCCGCCCGGCGAGCGGCGCGAATACCCGCCAGCACATGATCGAAGCCTCCGGGCACCCGCGTGATGCGGGTAAAGCGGTCGGGATCGACAGCATCCATAGAAACCGTGACGCGAGTAAGCCCGGCAGATTTCAGCGGCTGTGCGAGATCGGCAAGAAGATGGCCGTTGGTGGTGAGCGCGATATCGAGCGCGTCATTATTATTGCCATTGCCATTCGGACGACGCAACTGCGAGAGCTCGCGCACAAATTCGACTACGCCTTTCCGCAGCAGCGGTTCGCCTCCAGTAAGGCGAATCTTGGTGATGCCCATCGCGACCAGCACCCGTGCCATGCGCAAGTAATCGGCAAACGGCAGATCGCCGTAAAGGGCGCCTTCATTGCCGGTGCGGCAGTAGACGCACTTATAGTTGCAGCGGTCGGTGATGGAAATCCGCAAGTCGGTAATGTTGCGGCCGAATTTGTCGCGAAGAAGCATTCAGCAGTCGGTATTCAGACCGTGTGGGAAACCGTCCCCTTTTACTTTATTCTAGTGGTTTTGCGCTGACTCCGGGTGTTGGGGTCGAACTTTGACTATATTTAGAGAATCGGAAATTTGATCGTAACTAGAGGAATCGCATTGAAGACGGTTGCATTCTTCCTCGTATTTTCCGCCGGTATGGTGTTGTTCTCGGCTTTCGCCGGCGCTCAAACTTCGAGGGAAACCCCGTCGCCAGCACAAGCGCGTACCGACCACACGGAGCAAATTACAGAATATACATTACCGCCGGAAAAGCTTGCCAAGGCCGAAGCCCTCTATCGCACCAGGACTGTCCTCTACCTGTTCGGGATGATTTTTGGACTGGTCGTGCTATGGGTGGTACTGAGGTTGCGAATCGGCCCTGCACTACGCAATTTCGCGGAGCGTATCAGCCACAATCGATTCCTGCAGACGCTGATTTTTGTGCCGCTGCTCGTGCTTTTAATTGCGATGGCTTCTTCGCCGCTCGACATCTACGAGCACCACATCTCCTTAGCCTACGGGCTCTCCGTACAGAGCTGGGCCTCGTGGGCCGGCGACTGGCTGAAAGGCGAAGCGGTATTGGTGGTGATCGCAACTCTGGCGGTACTGGGCTTGTTCCGGATTATTACCAAAAGCCCGCGGCGATGGTGGTTTTACTTCTGGCTGATCACGCTGCCCTTTATTGTGTTGCTGGTGTTTGTCGCGCCTGTGATTCTCGATCCGCTGTTCAATACATTTGTTCCACTGGAACAAACTCAGCCGCTACTGGTGAACGCGATAGAACAAGTGACCGCTCGCGGAGGGTTGAACATTCCTCCAGACCGCATGTTCGAGATGAAGGCCAGCGAGAAAGTTACCACCTACAACGCGTACGTCACCGGACTCGGAGCCACCAAGCGCGTGGTGGTTTGGGATAACACGGCGCGTGATATGACTACGCCAGAAATTCTTTTCGTCTTCGGCCACGAGATGGGACATTACGTCCTGAATCACATCTACAAGGGGTTGGCCTTCTTTGCTGCGATTTCGTTCGCCGGGTTCTGGCTAGGGCGGAGAATCGTGATCGCGATGCTGTCTCGGTGGAGCGAAGAATGGCATATTCGCAACATCACAGACCTTGCTTCATTACCGGTGTTTTTGCTGGTGCTGACAATGCTGGCGTTAGTTTCTGAGCCGGTAAATAGCACTTTCAGCCGTCATCTCGAACACCAGGCCGATATCTATGGACTGGAAGTAACGCATGGCCTGTTCCCCGATAACCTGCAAGTGGCTGCGGCCTCGTTCCAGAAACTTGGCGAGAAAAGTTACGACTATCCCACGCCGAATCCGCTGCTCGTTTTCTGGTCTTACGACCATCCGACAATTCAGCAGCGAATCCGCTTTGCGCTTCATTACGATCCATGGGACACTCCCGCCGGAGCGAAGTACATAAAGTAAGTGAGATTTCGTGTTGCGATCTTCAGCTTCCGCTGCTGCAAGGCGCAACAGCGCATCGTTTCACCCTAATTGAATGATTTCAAAACATGATCTGTCGCGCCATATCTCCGGCACCGGCACAATCTATTTTTCAATGTAGCGATTCACAGCATGAGCCTGCTGCAAAAATCACCTCGCCAGTTGTTGAATAAATCGCATGTGACCCTAACTCTTTCATTCAACACGAAATCGCCAGTATTCAAGCGCCTTGACGAGGTTTGCTTGGCATTGGCATAGCGATTGCCTTTAGAGAAGTGTCAAGCGGATCGCCAGACGGCCCTTGAACGAGGTGACTTATGACAGTCCTACTGGTTCTCTTCACATTCGTCGCATTCTTACTGATCGATTATTTCCGCACGCGAAAACAAATTATTCGCCCCGCCATCGAAGCCACTGCGGGCGCTGAAACGCGGCCGCGTCTTCAGCCTGCGCTGGTAGCTGGTTTTCAGGTGCCCGAAAATTTGCGCTATCACCCCGGCCACACCTGGGCGCTTCAGGAGAGCCCAAATCTCGTCAGAGTCGGCATGGATGACTTCGCGACCAAGCTGACGGGAACAGTCGAAAGCTTCACTCTTCCGCAACGCGGACAATGGATCCGTCAAGGGCAGAAGATGTGCACGATCCATCGCGATGGCGCCACGGTCGACATGGTTTCGCCGATCGAGGGAACGGTAGCTGATATCAATGAATTCGTCGCGCAGAATCCAAAGCTCGCGCTCAATGACCCTTACGGCGACGGCTGGCTGCTTACCGTGCAGGCGCCGGATGCGAAAACCAACTTCCGCAATCTGATCGGAGGATCGCTCGCACGCTGGTGGACGGAAGAAGCTTCGAACCGCTTACAGAGGCGCATTCCTCTCGCGGTGGGAGCGCTGGCGCAGGATGGCGGCGTCGCAATGAATGATCTGACCATGCACCTTCCGGACGCGGAATGGGTAGAACTGGCAAAAGCCTTCTTCCTGTCATAAGTGAACCGCGCGTCTGATGACGCGTCCGCAAGGGCCACAGCAAGCGCCCGGACTCCAGGCGGGTTAAGCCGGAATCCGGGCGCGGCGTTTTTGGCGCAGACTGCAGAGAGATTCAGAAGGCTTTGGCGAACTTCTCGGATCACCTCGCAGATTTCTTGTTTCGGCAGTCAAGCGAAATTTATCGGCTGACTTTCTCGACAGAACCGCCGCGTCGAAGAGCGCTCGCATGGCACGATTTGCACAGCTTGCTTCCCTTTAGATCAATCCATTCCACAGCATGCGATGGAGCCATCGCGCAACTGTAGTTGTCACAATGGGTCAAGGTGAGAGTGTGTCCGAGTTCGTGAATGGCCTCTTTCAGAATGCGTTCGCGCAGCAAACCTCCATCGGAGGCGAGACCATAGAACTCCTGCCGCAAGCGATTTGCCGACATCACGGCAGTTGGTCCACCTATCTGCGCCTCTCCGAAAACAAAGGTAAGAATCGGGATGTACAGATCCACATTCGCCACGCCGAGCAGGCGCCAAGTTTCACGCGACACGTAGGTCCGCATGTGGTGCAGAATTTGTGAGGAGTGATATTGCTGGCGTTCCCCATGAAGCGCAAATTCCGGATCGAGCCGAAGGTCGAGTATCCTGCAGGGAACGCGAAAGGTCTCTTCGAGAGGGGGGCGAAGGTCGCGCAGCAACCCGAGATCGACATTCCCGACCGGCAAGAGTTGCAGCTGTTTCATCGCGCGCCTTCATCGGGCAACTTCATCGGACTTCAGAGGAGTGCGGCTCCAGCCATATCTCTTCAGCTTGTGGTAGAGGGTGACGCGGTCGATATCGAGTATCTCTGCGGCATGGCTCTGATTGCCTCCGCACTCTGCCAGCACCCGCAGAATGTGGGCGCGTTCAACATCCTCGAGTGACTTCCCTTGTCCGTTCGCAACCGGGGCCGTTTTCAAAATGAAATCCTGCTCGTGCAATTCCGGTTCCTGTCCCACCACCATGGCGCGTTCGACCGCGTTTTCAAGCTCGCGCACGTTGCCGGGCCAGTTCTGGCGCAGCAACTGCTCCATCGCGCCAGGGGAAACTCGACTCATTCGTTTGTTCATAGCCAGCGAGAACTTGCGGACGAAATGATCGACCAGAAGAGGAATGTCCTCCGGCCGCTCTCGCAGCGGAGGCATTTCGATACGGAAAACGTTGAGGCGATAGAAGAGGTCTGGGCGGAACTGGCCCTCATCGATCAGCTTTTCGAGATCCTTATTTGTCGCCGCGATGCAACGGAAATCGACCTTGATGATCTGATTGCCGCCAACGCGAGTAATCTCCCGTTCCTGCAACACACGCAGCAGATCGCTTTGAGTCTTCAATGTTATGTCGCCAATTTCGTCGAGAAAGGCAGTACCGCCTTCGGCAATTTCGAACTTCCCCTTCTTGCGATATTGCGCGCCGGTGAATGCACCCTTCTCGTGGCCGAAGAGTTCGCTTTCCAGCAGCGTCTCGGTCAGCGCTCCGCAGTGGATTACGACCAGAGGATGGAAACGCCGCGCACTCGCGGCATGAATCGCACGCACGACCAGTTCTTTACCCGTGCCGCTTTCACCAGTGATCAGGACGCTTGCATCGGTGGGCGCAACAGTTTCAATCGCGTCGAATACTTTTCTCATGGCCGCGCTTTGGCCAACCATCTCTTCTGGCCGCGACACTTCAGCGACTGTCTCGCGCAGGCGAACGTTTTCCTGCTCGGCGCGCTTATGAGCCAGGGCTTTTTCCAGCAGATGCGAAATGTCATCCGGATCGAGCGGCTTGGTGACGTAGTCGTAAGCGCCATTTTTCAGCGCCGCAACTGCAGTCTCAACTGAAGCATATCCGGTCATAATGATTACGATCATGGCGGGATCGATCTCATGCATTTTGCGCTGCAGTTCGATGCCGTCGGTACCGTGCATTTTGATATCCACGAAGGCTGCATCCCACTTCTGTTCGGCCATGCGCGTGAGAGCGTCATTGGCGTTTTCCGCGGTGCCAACCTCGTAGCTTTCCTCGCGGAACCACTTGCTCAAGGAATCGCGCACGCTCAGTTCGTCGTCAACGATCAGGAGCTTGCCGTGTGTGTTCACATTAATCACCTCGTCTTTGTCGCCGCGGTCTCAATGCCTGCACCCACCAACTCCGCTTCGTGGCACGCGGCCGGCAGCGAAATCGTGAAAGTCGTTCCTTTGCCCAGTTCCGATTGCACTTCAATCCGGCCGCGATGGCGCTCAACGATGCCGCGGCTGATCGCTAATCCCAGTCCGACCCCGCGCCCGTTGTCTTTGGTGGTGAAGAAGGGTTCAAAAATTTTCGTCAACAAGTCGGGCGCAATCCCCGGCCCGTCATCTCTTACCTGGAGTTCAATTTCCTGCTGATCTTCGTCGAATCGAGTATCCAGCCAAATGTTTCCTCCTCCGGGCATTGCATCCATGGCATTGGTGATCAAGGCGAGCAGCACCTGCTCGATCTGCGCGGGATCGCACTGCAGGGACGGCAGGCCCTCTGCGAGATGCACCTGCAACTGCACACCAGCCATCTCTAACGGATGCCGCACTAGCAGCAGGCAACGGTCGATGACAGCGCCCAAGTCAGTCAGCTCCAGATTCATTGGGGCGGTACGCGAGAGGCTGAGCAGGTTTTTCACCAGTTCGCCGCAGCGCCGGCTTTCGGCCGCGATCAGCTCCAGGCATTGCAGCGCGTCCTCGCGTTTCTCGTGTTCCGCCTGGCCAGCGACGATCCACTTTCGCAACAGCTTGGCGTAGGTGAGGATTCCGGACAGCGGATTGTTCACCTCATGCGCAACAACCGCAGCCATCTTGCCGAGAGAAGCCATTTTCTCCACGTGCAGCAGGTGGTCGCCGGCACGCTTGAGCTCTCCGGTTTTCTGCTCGACACGGTGTTCGAGAGTTCTCGTCCAGGCGACGATTTCGTTGTTTGCCGCCTGCAGTTGTGAACTCATGCTGTTGAATGAGCGCTCCAGATCACCAAGCTCGTCTTGTCCGCCAATTTCGATTTGAAATCCGAGCGCGCCATCCGACAGCTGCTCTGTGCCATCCTTCAGCGCTTTGATCGGCTTTCCGACCACCTGCCAGACAAACGCCCAGCACATCACTCCGATTGAAAGCAGGGCGCAAAGAAGGTAGGCGATCATGCGGTGCGTGGTTTGAGCGAGTTGCACGTCCGCCTTCTCGAGGGAAAGGTCGACCTCCAGAACACCGAGAATGCGCCGGCTCGCAGGATGAGCATGGCAAGAGGCATTCGAGCAGCTGGGCTGGTTCTCAATGGGTGTCGCAATGCCCAAAACGCGCAAGTCGCCGCCATCTTTGAAAATCCGGGAGCGATCGAGCCGGGCGAGATTTGCAAGCGGCGGCGACTCACTGTGGCAGGCGTAGCAGGCTTCTTCGTTTTTATTGACGACCTGGCCGACTTCACCGCCAGCGCTGGAAAAATTGATCCGGCCGTCTTGATTGAGAATGCGGATCTTGAGCATTCCCGGCTCGTCCGCCATCGTCTGCATCGCGCGATGCAGCCCGTCGCGATCATTACGCAGCATGTAGTAGGTGGTGCTGCGCCGGATAACATCGCTGACCCGTTCTGCGCTCGTCAGCGTGGTTTGTTCCAGATGCTCCCGATGCAGGCGGACAATCAGATACCCGAGCAGGCCGAACACCGCGCTCATCGAGATGATGAGTGAAAGGACAAGTTTTGCGCTGATGCTGTGCGTTACACGCGTCCAGCGAGCCCGAGTTGGCTCAATCGCCAGCATTCTCCACCAAAGCAGGAACGCCTTGCACACGCACCAGCTCCGGCTCCATCTGCGGCACAACGGGGATTTCTTCCATGGGGAAGATCGGCAGATACTTCACTGCCATAGCGAACAGGAAGAAGCCCATTGAGATGATCATCAGCGTGACCGAGTACTCGGTCCACTTGGGCACGTAGTGGTGGCCAACATACGTCTCGAAGCCGATCAAAGCGACGTTCAGCCGGTTGGTAATGAATCCCAGAAGACTGATCACCGACGCCCAGTACAGCCCATTCGGCGAAAGCCGGACTTTCTTGAAGCTCAGCATCGTGATCGGGATCACGAACGCCATCAGCAGTTCGGCCCACAGGAAGTAAGCCTCGTAGCTCGGTCTGAAGATTTCGCGCAACAAGCCGCGATGCCAGTAATCTTCGAAGCGTAGCAACGCGTTGACCCATAGAGCGACCAGCAACGCTCCTCCGAGTGTGACGAGAACGCTTAATTCAAGCTGCTGTCCGAGGGCTTTCGAACTCTGCGTTGACTCGAAGATGGTCATTGCCAATCCCACTGCAACCGCCGAGCCGAAAAAGAAAAATGGCAGCGCTGGCGAATACCAGAATGGGTGCAGCTTCGTCGGCATGATCAGATACAGTGAACCAAGCGAGCTCTGATGCAATGTGGAAAGCAGGATGCCCAGAACAATCAGAACCGGATAAATTCGTTTCACCCACTTAATTGGGCGTTGCAGATTAAAGCGCTCGAAAACGTTTGGCAGAAATTCGAAGAAGAGCACAGTCGTGTAAGTCATGACGCACATACCCACTTCGAACATCACTGAGTGCGGGTTCATGTAAATGAGCTGGTGCCAGATGTACCAGGGACGGCCGAGATCAAAGAGGAGTCCAACGATAAAAAGAAGGTAGCCGAGGAACGCAGTCAGAACAGCGGGCCGCACGATGCTGTGCAGGCTTTCAACGTTGAACAGATAGACTGCACCGACGATGCAGAAAGCCCCGGCGGCCAGCATCACTCCGCACAAACAGTCAAATCCGATCCAGAATCCCCAAGGGAACTGGTCGGTCATATGTGTGGCTGCACCGAGGCCTTTGAAATAGCGGACGTAGCTCGAATACAAGCCGAGCACCATGATTATTGCGAACACGCCTCGCCAGAATGTGAATTTGATTTTCATCGCGCTCCCCCGTTCTTCTCTCTTCTCTCTTCCGCTTCAGCTTCGGCA
>JASHNX010000076.1 GCA_030041415.1 Candidatus Sulfotelmatobacter sp. | reverse complement strand
TTGCCGAGCAAAATGCCTACGGCCGGAGCGACCCCTTCGCCGTTGCCCTGCCCGGCCACGGCGATATCGAGCTTCCCATCGCCATTGAAGTCCCCGATCACCACCTGGGTGGGCTCTGGCGGGGTCGCATAATCTACCGGCGGCTGAAACGTGCCGTCGCCATTTCCCAGCAAGACGCTCACGAAGCCCCCGTCTTGGTTTACAGCCACCAGATCGATATTTCCGTGACCAGTGAGATCCGCTCCGGCAATCGGACCGGCTCCGTTGTTTGCGTCGTATGTTCTGGGGCGGCCAAATGTGCCGTCCCCCCTACCTAGGAAGACCTGAATGCCTGGCGGACTGTAGTTATAGTAGGAGGCGACTGCGACGTCCATCTTGCCGTCGTGGTTGAAATCGGCGACGAAGACACTGTTCGGCCCAGTGTTGGTCGAAAGCTGACTCCTAGTCTCCAGCTGCGCCGACGCGGGCGCGGCTGCACCGAGGAAACATGTCGCCAACAGCAGGGCGAAGGACAGTGCCCTGCTAAGCGAAGCTAGAGTCATAGTGAACTCCAGGCGGGATCGAACTTGAGGCATGGCTCCGGCCCCTGGTAAAAGGTGAGCCGCGCCTACGCCGACGCTGGGCCCCCACATTAGCATAGGTTTCGGCTCTGCGTAAGGGCCTCGGGCGCACTTATTCGCCTTTCGCAAAAGAACTTTATCCTCGGTTCGCCGCGAGGGAACCCGCGGTTCCTAACCTTCTCCGTTATGGGATTGCTTCACGTTTGCCCGTCAACTCTGGACCGATCAACGCATGCCAGGAAAATTCTGTGTGACTCTGCGAGCGAGGGTCACTGTTTTAAGTCGGCGGGCCAGTTGGTGATCAGGGTGAGCGGTTCGGTAATGGACTGCGGAAGAAGCGTATTCATCACGAATTTCTTGCCGTCGGCAGAAACGGTGTAAGGTCCATTGGAATTGTTCACTGCGGTGGCCTTGAATAGCGCGTGCGGCGAGCCCAGTTGCAGGCTCGCGCCCTTCTGGCTAACGTCTACCGCCAGCATCTGCTGGTCAATCGAAAAAAAGAAGAGTTCTTTGCCGTCCTTCCGCCAGTTTGGCCTTGATCCACCGGCGGTCGAGACTTGCCAACGACCTGCGCCGCTGGGGAAGGGCTGGATGTAAACCTCCTGGCGTCCAGTCTCGTCGTTGCTGTAGGCGAGCCATTTGCCGTCAGGCGAAAAAGCGGGTGAGGCATCCACGAAATTCGTAGCCACGACGGGAAACGGTTTTTGGTCGCCGGACTTGTCAGGGAACATAGGGAGCGCCCAGATATCGTAGCCGGTGCCCGATTTTGGATCGCGCCGCATGTAGGCGACGTAGGAGCCATCGGGGGAAATGGAAAATGGCAAGGCGGTTATGCCGGGGGTCTCCAGCAGCTTCTCTTTGGTGCCTGTGCCGTCTGCGTTTTGACGGTACAGGGAGTCGCCGGCGCTGCTCGTCCCATAGCCAAAGACAATGGATTTTCCGTCCGGCCACCAGACAGGCCAATCGCTGTATTGAGGACCGAAGGTGATGCGGGTTTTGGTGTGGCGGGCGAGGTCTACCACCCAGATGTCGCCGACGCCCTTGTCTTCGAGAACAAAGGCCAGCTTGCCGGCGTCCGGAGAGAGCGCCGGCTCGTAGTAATCGGCGATCTCGGGCAGCACAGGGTCGCCCGCCTTCCCCGATGCGTCGTACCAGACGAGCTGAGATCCGCCGCCAGCCGCGCCGTGCTGATAGATCAGTTCTCCATTGGCCGAAGCGGTCAGGACACTTCGCCACGTGTCGGTATTGACGGCGACGTGGTCGGCCAAAGGCTGGGCTTCTCCCTCCAGCGCCAGGCGACTCAGGCTGAAACGTTGGGCCATCAGCGTGTTGTCCCGTACGAATAAAAGATATCCGGGCGCGGCATAGATGGCGTTGGAATCGTTGCGGAACAGCAGTTTGCGCTCTTTAGAATCGAGCCCAGCCAGATAAATGCCGTTGTCTGCGGGCGTCGTGCCGTGGGCGAAGTAAAGAAAATGTTCACCGTCTGGGAGAAAATCAGGCCAGCGATGAGAAGCCTCCTTGTTATCAAGCGTGGTCAGCGCGACGCGTGTGCCCCCGGCGGCATCGACGCGGTAAAGGCCCGACGTTGTATCGTGCGCGAAGACGATGGTGCCGGTGCTGCTCCAGGTTCCTCCGCGCCCCGGGGAGGCGTCACAAAGGGCCTGGGGCGGACCGCCGCTGGCGTCCAGTTTGTTCAGCTTGCCGCCGGCGAAGAACGCGACGTAGCGGCTGTCGGCGGACCAGAATGGATAAATTGCGCCTTCGGTTCCGGACATGGGCTGCGCGACGGCCGAGTTCAGACGCCGGATCCAAAGCATTTGCTTGCCGTCAGCGCTCCTGCCTACAAAGGCGACCCGCTGACCATCCGGGGAGAGCACCGGCGGTCCGGCGTCGTTTCCCGTGAGATGGAAAGTAACCTTCTCCGGCGGCAAAATATAGGAATGGACCGAAACCTGAGGCGCGCGCAGAGACTGTAAATAAGCGAGCGCAAACGCGATGGCAGCGATCGCAAGCACGCCGGCAGCAACCCAGGGCAACCATGGCTGGCGGGCTGGCCCAGCCGCGGGCGCTGGCGCCGCAACCGACGGCGCCTCGGCGATCGCCTGCAACTGCAACTTCAGGTCGTGCGCGGTCTGAATGCGTTCGTCGGGATCCTTGTCGAGGCACAATCGAATGACGCGCTCCAGCCCGGGCGGCGTCTGGGGTCGTATTGTGCTGACTGAAGGCGGATCGACGGCAAGAATCTGTCCCACGATGCTGGCCTGCGTCTTCCCTTCGAAGGTGCGCTTGCCCGTCACCATCTCGAACAGCATCACGCCGAAAGCGAAGATATCGGAGCGGGCATCGGCTTCGATTCCTTGAATCTGCTCAGGCGACATGTACTGCACTGTGCCGATCACAGCTCCCGCGGTAGAGAGCGGGGTGACGGGCGTTGGCGATGGCATGGTCGCAGTCAGTGCGGCAGCAAAAACAGAGGGCGATGTGCCACTCCCTTTGCCTGACGCGACCGTTGCGCCGAGCGGTTTTGCCAGGCCAAAGTCGAGAAGCTTGGCCCCTGACTTTGTGAGCATCACGTTGCCCGGCTTGAGATCGCGATGCACCACTCCGGCGCGATGGGCTTTTTCCAGTGCGTCGGCAATTTCGATGGCGATGATCAGAACTTGCTCGGGGGATAAAGGTCCATTTCGCAGCCGCTCGGCGAGAGATTCGCCTTGCAGGAACTCCATTACCAGATAGTCGACGGGACCTTCGTTGCCCACATCGTGGAGCACGCAGATATGAGGATGCTGAAGCTGAGAGACGATCTTAGCTTCGCGTTCGAAACGGGCGCGCAGTTCGGTGCTGGCTACGAGTTGCGCATTCAGAACTTTGATCGCAACCGTGCGTTCCAAGCGGGTGTCGCGAGCGCGATATACCTCGCCCATTCCGCCCGCCCCGAGGGGCGATTCGATTTCGTAAGGGCCAAGTCTCGTGCCAGAGGTCAGAGCCATCAGTGGCCGCCATTATAGCCTGTGCAGCGCTTCGTCCCCGGCGACGAAAGATGAAGAAGCGTGATTCGGGGCGGTGGGGGGAACTCGTTTACGTTCCTGCAATTGGGGGTCGGCGAAGCGTGGGTGACAGCAGTTCGTTTCTGGCTCGCCGAACAGCGGTTGAAGCGGGTTACCGTGGGGAGTTACCGAAGGCAAATAAATGACTTGCGGGCGGGAACTTCGGAGACTGGGTTGGGGTCTATGTCAGGTAGGGTAGCGCCGTGATGCGCGCAATATTTTTACCTGCCGGTGAGGTGGAAAACCTATAATTGGGTTCAGTACAGGGGATGTGTGGAATGGCTGGAGCTGGGACACTGGGAGAACTGGCAAGTGCGATCGGGGTTCGGTCGGAGGAGTCGGCAATTGTTGCCGCGTTGAAGGCTGGGTCGGAAGAGGCGTATGCCTGGCTGATCGGCGAGTTCCAACGGCCTGTTTATGGTTTGGTTTATCGCGTGGTGAGCGATCCGGCGGACGCGGCCGATACAACCCAGGAAGTGTTCCTGAAAGTGTTCCGCGGGATGAAGCACTTCAACGGCGAATCGAGTTTGAAGACGTGGATTTACCGCATCGCGCTGCACGAAGCGGCAAACCGGAGACGGTGGTGGTTCCGGCACAAGGCGCAGGAGACTTCGATTGAGCCGGCCGAGTCGGAACATGCAACGCATGGCGATGACGCGATGCGGACCGCGCTGACCGACCGGCACGAATCTCCATTCGACAGCGTAGCGCAGCGGGAAGTGCGGCAGCGCGTAGATCGCGAATTGCGGCGCGTGCCGGAACCGTACCGCACGACGCTGATTTTGCGCGATCTGGAAGATATGTCGTACGAAGAGATTGCCGAAGTGCTGCAAATCTCGCTGGGAACGGTGAAATCGAGGTTGACGCGCGGTCGGCAAGCGTTAAAAGAACGGCTGGCGCCGTATGCACGAGAGATCGGCGGAGAGTTGGGCTTAGGCGATTCGGCGGAAAACGAGAGTGTGGGTTCGCGAATCAACGGTGGGGGTAGAAGGGTCGAGGTGACGCCATGAAGTGTGGGGCGGAAAAAGCGTCTATGCGGTGCGAGGAAGCAAACGCGTTGCTGTCTCCTTATTTAGATGGAATGGTGACGGGGACGGAAATGCGGACACTGCAGGAGCATCTCGATGTGTGCGCGGCGTGCATGGGCGAATATCGCGGGTTGCGGCAAACGCAGCAGATGCTGGCGGGCCTGGGGCGGGTAAAAGAACCGGCGGATCTGGGATTGAAGTTGCGGCTGGCGATTTCGCGGGAAGCGGCGATTACGCGGCACGGACGGTACGAGGGGTTCCGAGTCCGTCTGGAAGATGAGTTGAGAGCGTTTATGGTTCCGGCAACGGCGGGGCTGGTTTGCGCGGTGCTGATCTTTGGAGTGGTGATGGCGATTCTGGCGATGCCGGGGCCGTTGCAGGCCAACACTCAGGATGTGCCGCTGGTGCTGAATACCGGGCCGGAGCTGGAGCAGAGCGCATTTGGCACGAATTTGAGCTCGATCAATGCGGATTCGCTGGTCATTGAAGCGTATGTGGATCAGCAGGGACGAGTGGACGATTACAAAATTCTTTCCGATCCAGAAGGATCGTCGCAGCAGCTTCTTCCGGAAGTGAAACGGATGCTGATCTTCACGACATTCCGTCCGGCGATGTCGATGGGGCATCCGATTTCGTCGCGCGCGGTGTTGTCGTTTTCAAAAATCAACGTACACGGATGATGGATTCGGATTTTCGAATTCATTGGTGGCGGGTTTTCTTCTTTCTCTTTCGCCGAAGTTGCATTCTTCTTCATTATTTATTTCCTGCTCGTTGTTTATTTCTTGCTCGAGGATTTCCCCTGTTTACTTCCCTCTTGGGTTCTGCGTAGTTTTGTGAAGGCTCCGATATGCGGTGCGCGGCAACTCGGGTGTTTCGCTTAGACCTTCCGGTTTTGCACACCGAAATCCCGGACTAACAATCGGGTGCCAGCGGTATGGCGGGTTGGCGGCCAAGCGGATAACTTAATCTCAATGAGGCGCAAGGCCAGCCTCGATCGGCGGCCGCTATCGTCGGACCTTGCATAAGGAGAATGAGCCGGCGTGGTACGCATTTTCCTGGTGGAAGACAACGCGGTAGTAAGAGCTCACCTTCGTGCTGCGCTGGAGAAGCGGAAGGACTGGAAGGTCGTGGGCGAAGCGGAAGACGGGCTGCGAGCGATTCAAAGTTGGGAAGAACACGCTCCCAGCATCACGGTGGTGGATTTTATGATGCCGGTGATGAGCGGACTGGAAGCGGGAAGAAATTTATCGGAGCGGCATCCGGAGATTCCGGTGCTGATGGTCACCATCTACCCTTCACCGCAGCTGGAAGAGGAAGCCAAGAAGGCAGGAATCCGCGGCCTGGTGCAGAAGGCAGACACAATCTCGCTGATGAACGCAGTGGAAGCGGTGCTGCGCGGCGAGACGTATTTTCACGAGGGGAAAACGGCTGCGTAAGGCGGGCCGTTGTTGTGGATACGAGGAGTGTGTCTTTGAGGAGCTGCTTGCTGGAGATTTCCTCCGCGGCCACTTGATGCGCGAGGATCAGACGCGCAGGATCATGACTTCGGTGGATTTGATGAGAGCGGCGGCGGTCTGGCCGGGCTTGAGTTGCATCTCGCGGGCTGATCGCGCGGTGATGATGGAAGTGATGCGCTGGCCGCCGATGGAAATCACGATCTCCGCCATGAGACCGCTGATGCGAACTTCTTCCACTCTACCTACCAATTGATTGCGTCCACTCAGGCGACGCACGCGCGGCTCACGATGACTTTCATCTTTGTCGCGGGCGCGAAACAGGAGCCTATCAACCTCCCGCTGCGGGATGCGGTGATGGCCACCGGCCGTGCGGACGCTGCGAATCTTGCGCTTATAGATCCACTGCTTGATCGTCGGAAAGCTGATGCCTAGCTGCAGGGCGGCATCGCGGAGCTTCAGCAGGCCTTCGCTACTGGCTCCGGATTGGTTGCTTCCCGGCATGGCAACGAATCCTAACGCTCGTGCAGAGCAGGGTCAAGCGGCCGAGTTCGGGCGACAAAATAATAATGCGGCTTTTATGGGATGATTGCCCCGAGGTGGGTCCTGTATGAGTGAGGCATAAAAAAACCGCAGGGTTTCGGTATGGGTTGATACCTTACCCTGCGGGGTTCGATTACATCGCGGCACTGCGGGATCCGATATCCACGGGCTTCGGTGCCGAACTTGTTCCGGATTCCGCTAGACTTCAACGTCGGCGGTCACGCTCCACTGCGTCAGATTTGCCCAAATTTGGGCGGTTAGTTCACTTCCTGGAACCAAGGCTCCTGGGGACGCTCCGGCTGCGGAAGCCCACGCCTGCAGGCATACAAAGACGCCGAGATTCGAACCTGCCGACACGCT
>JASHNX010000075.1 GCA_030041415.1 Candidatus Sulfotelmatobacter sp. | reverse complement strand
CGCCAGTTGCCGGCAGGAGTACCGGGCGCAGTACGGTTGTATGTAAATCTGCTGAGCGCGGGACACGAAAAGCAGTAGCCAGTTTCAATGGCATTTGCGTAAGCCGAATCCTTCTTCGCGTCGGCCTGACTTTTCATGGAATCTTCCATCAAACCGGACGCGGGCTCGGCCACGCTGATTCGCGGCATGGGCCTAGGCAGCGCCACCGCGCTTAACATGAACGACATGATCGGCGTGGGACCGTTCATTACCATGCCGCTGGTCGTAGCGGCGATGGGCGGTCCGCAGGCGCTTTTAGGGTGGGTGGCAGGAGCGCTGCTCGCGGTTTGCGATGGCCTGGTTTCTGCGGAACTGGGCGCAGCTTTGCCGCACTCGGGCGGACCATATCTCTACCTGCGCGAAATTTACGGCCCGAAAAAATGGGGACGGTTACTTTCTTTTCTCTTTATCTGGCAGCTTTCGTTCAGCGCTCCACTTTCGATCGCCACGGGGTGCATTGGCCTCGCGGGTTACGCGGCGTACTACTGGCCGAGCCTGCAAACGGTCTATGCAACCCATACAGCGGCGGTGTCCATCCCGTGGGCAGGGCCATTGCAGGTGAGCTGGATCGTCACGCCGGGGACCGCGCTGGCGGTGCTTATTTGCTTTTTCACCATTCTGTTGCTCTATCGCCGCATCACGGTGATTGGGAAACTTTCGAACATTTTGTGGCTGGGTGTGATGGCAACGATCGGTTGGATCATTGTGGCTGGTCTCATGCATTTCAATGCCGCACTGGCGTTTGATTTTCCTCCGGGAGCGTTCACGCTTTCGCGGAGTTTCTTCACCGGCCTGGGTGGTGCGATGCTGGTGGCGACCTACGATTACTGGGGTTACTACAACGTTTGTTACCTAGGGGACGAAATCAAAGATCCCACGCGCAATATCCCACGAGCCCTGCTGCTTTCTATTCTGTTCGTAGCGTGTCTATATCTTTTGATGAATCTGTGTATCCTCGCGGTGGTGCCGTGGCGCGAAATGCTGCAAGCGGGTCAGAACAACAGCGGATTGTATGTTGTGTCGTTGTTTATGCAGCGGATTTACGGGGCGTGGGCGGCGCGAACCGTCACCGGATTAATCATTGTGGCGGCGTTTGCTTCGGTGTTTTCGCTGATGCTCGGCTACTCGCGGGTTCCCTACGCGGCCGCTCTTGACGGCAACTATTTCAAGGCCTTTGCGAAGGTGCATCCGGTATATCGCTTTCCGCACGTCTCGTTGCTGGCGCTGGGAGTGATGGCGGCGGCATTCTGCTTTCTTCGCCTGCAGGATGCGATTGCGGCGCTGGTGGTGATCCGGCTGATTCTCCAATTCCTGGTACAGGCGGTTGGTTTGATTGTTTTTCGCGTGACGCAGCCAGAGGTGCCGCGTCCTTTCAAGATGTGGCTGTATCCTGTGCCGGCGCTGCTGGCGATTGCGGGATTTCTGTTTATCCTGTTCAACCGGCGAAACTGGGAGAAAGAGATTCGTTACGCGGCGGTGATCTTGCTGGTGGGGCTGGCGATCTATATGATTCGATCCTGGCGAAGCGGCGAATGGCCGTTCGCGGGAAAAGCCGCTCTGAATGCGGCAAATGAGTGAAGGGCGCTGATGTTTCGCACTGGGGGAAAGAGATGATGAAGAGGATCGTCGGGATTACGTTATGCTGGCTGGCGCTGGCGGGGTTGGGAGCCGCGCAGGGGCAGAAACCGAAAGAGGAACATCGATCGGTTACGGAGATACTCGACCACACCGTTATGAACCTGGAGCACGAATTCGTTCCGGCGGCGGAAGCCATGCCGGAAGACAAATATGGCTTCGCTCCGACGAATGGCGAGTTCAAAGGCGTGCGGACGTTTGCGCAGCAGATTAAACACGTTGCGGCCGTGAACTACGAACTGGCGGGTGCGATTCTCGAAGAAAAACCGCCGGTGGATATCGGCGACGAATCGGGGCCTGCTTCGCTGACGACGAAAGCCGACATCTTGAAATATCTGAAGGATTCGTTTGCCTACGTTCACAAAGCGGTGCAGACGATTAACGAGAAGAATCTTGCGGAGACGGTGAAAAGCCCGTTTGGCGAAGGACGAGTCTCCCGCCTGGGCTTGGCAACCGCGGTGGCAGCGCACGGTTACGATCACTATGGGCAGATGGTCGAGTATCTGCGGATGAACGGGATCATTCCGCCGGCCAGCCGCTAAATTGGCGCCTCTCGCTCAGTCGCGGCCGCCGCGAGTGGCGATTGCAGTTGGGATTAATTCTGCGTGAAGGCCGTTGCGCGTAATTTGATCGGCGATCAGTTTTCTGGCTTTGGCGAAAGATGAGCGAGGATCGAGAAAAATCATCGCCGACGGACCCGCGCCGCTGAGAGCAACCCCTAGAATTCCATTTTTGCCGGCCAACTCCTGCAGGCAAGGCAGCAGCGGGCAGAGAGGCGAACGGTAAGGCTGATGGATTCGGTCTTGAAGCGCGGCGCCAAGCAAGTCGTGACGGCCCTGCGTAAAGGCGGCCAGAAGCAGCATCGAATTCTGAATATTGTTCACTGCGTCTGCCCGCGAATACTGTGCTGGAAGCACCCGGCGAGCCTGTTCGGTCGATAAGGCCTGCGCCGGAATAGCGAGCAGCAAAGGCCACTTCCCTTTCGGCAAGACACGCACCACCAGCGCCTCAGCTTCACCGCTCATGCGCGCGACGGTGAGGCCGCCCATCCAGCATGCGGAAGCGTTATCGGGGTGGTGCTCGCGGCGGGACGCTTCGCCGATGACTTGGGCATCGCTCCAGCGCAGATTTCCAAAATGGCTAGCAAGCGCAATCCCTGCGAGCCGAGCCGCTGCGGAAGAACCGCAGCCTTTGCCGATCGGGATATCGTTGCGAATGCGCAGGGTGAGTGGAGTGACATCTTTTCCGTTGTGTTCGAGGACTTCGCGGTAAGTCGAAAGAATAAGATGCTGGTCGGTCAGAGCGCCACAGATTTCTTTGTCGCGGCCTGTGGCTTCGATGGAGAAGTCATCTGCCCGACTGGCATCGATCGTGATAAACAAATTCAAAGCCAGCGCTGCCGCGTCGAAGGCCGGGCCAAGGTTTGCGGAGGTCGCGGGCAGGCGCAGACGAATGGAGGCGGCACGCTTTCCCGTCTTAGGTTTCTTAGGCATTCGAGGTCGGAATGAATTGCTCCGCGCGCTGCAGCATTTGCATCACGGCATCGAGATTCGCATCCACAACCACGGGAGGATGGCGGAATGAATCCAGTCGCCTATTTTCGGCGTCGTTACTTTTGCCTGGAATTTCGCCGCGATGGAATTCGATGGTGAAATCCGGATCCTTCAGCAAATTTCCCGTCAGGACCAGAACGACGGTTTCACTTGTCTTTACAAAACCCTGCCGCAACAGCTTTCTTAAGCCCGCGAGCGTTACGGCCGATGCGGGCTCGCAGCCAATTCCTTCCGCTCCGATTTCAGCTTTAGCCTGGGCGATTTCGGATTCGGTGACGTCTTCGCAAGCGCCTCCCGTTACCTGTAGAATCTTCACCGCTTTCTGCCAGGACGCAGGATTGCCGATGCGAATGGCCGTGGCTCGAGTTTCAGCCTCGACGCTGACGAGCTGCTTGCCGCCAGTTTCGCGCAGCGTGCGCACGAGAGCGTTGGCGCCTTCGGCTTGGATCACCGACAGTTTGGGCAGCCGCGAAAGCAGGCCGAGGTTATGCATTTCGAGCAAAGCTTTGCCAATTGCAGAACTGTTGCCAAGATTCCCGCCGGGAACGATGATGTGATCCGGAGATTCCCAGCCGAGTTGTTCGAGCAATTCGATCGCGGCAGTTTTCTGGCCTTCGATGCGGAAGGGATTGATGGAGTTCAGCTGGTATACGGGAGCACGCTTCACCAACTCCTGCAGCAGGCGCAGACAGCCATCGAAATCGGTTCGCAACTGGCAGGTGAGCGCTCCGTAATCGAGCGCCTGCGAGAGCTTGCTCCAGGAAATCTTCCCTTCCGGTACCAGCACCAGACTGCGCATGCCCGCGCGCGCTGCGTAAGCGGCCATGGACGCTGACGTGTTTCCCGTGGAGGCGCATGCGACCCATCTGAATCCTGCCTGACGCGCAAAGGTTGCGGCAACGGTCATGCCTGTGTCTTTGAACGAGCCGGTCGGATTCATTCCCTGATGTTTGGCGTAAAGGCTTGCAATGCCGGTGGAGCGGGAACTGCGCGGGAGTTCGTAGAGCGGTGTGTCTCCTTCACGGAGCGAGACAATGAGATCCTCCGTGGTTGGCGCGGGCAAGAGCTCACGAAAACGCCACACGCCGCTAAGGTCGACCGGCTGATTCAACAACCGCCGTTCGCGCCAGAGAGACTTCAGAGACTCAGGATTGCCGTGAGGCGTCTTCCATGCGGGATCGGTGATTTCGAGCAGATTGCCGCACTGCGGGCAGCGAAAATCGTTGGCGGGCGATTGAGAGGCCGATGCGCATCCGATGCACTGGAAGCGGTAAGCGACCGAGGGCGCCGGTGAATGGTTCTCAGGCGTGGCAGAAGAAGACATGAGGGAAGACTATTTTTGACCGCGCAAATATTGATCGTTGCGACTGATCCAATCCGCGCGCGGAGGGTTGAAAACATCAAGATCGACGGTATCTTCGAGCGCCTCAGCCTTATGCGGCATATTTGAGGGAATGCACAGAACTTCGCCCGAGTGAACCACGATCTCCTTGCCATCAATAAAGAACTTCAGTGCGCCATCGAGGATGTAAGTCAGTTGCTCGTTATGATGGCTGTGCTCAGGGACAATGCAACCTTTCTTCAGGAGCACGCGCGCCACCATAATCTCCTGTCCCACAATGAACTGGCGCTGGAGTAAAGGGTTCAGATCTTCGAGCGGGATAGTATGCCAGGGAACGTATTGCAGTTCTGTCTTACGAGCGGCATGCTTGGTGACCGCATGTCTTGCGCGGGAGTGGGACTTTGCGACTTGAGCTTTTTTCCGAGTGGAAGTTTTGCTTTTCACTTTTGTCTTTTTCGCCATCGTATCTTTCCTGATTGAAGTGCCAGTTACTTTTTCGCGGTGCGTGCCGTTGCAGTGTTCAGTGTACTCTTCCCTCGTAGAGCTTCACTGCAGTATCGTGCAGATAAGCGTGAGCGATCTCGAGCGCTCGGGCTTCCGTGATTTCGTTTTCTGAAATCATTTCGGCGAGCGCGGCCGTCAAGGCCGTGCGCGCGGATTGCGCTCCCAGCCAGTAACTCTCTTCGGCGCCCAGAACGTCATTGTAAGGGAAAGCGTCCGTACCGAAGGTGACCTTGTCGGGGAAAGTTTCCAGCCACATCTTGAGGACGTCTTTGAAGGCAGCTGGATATTGAACCAGCTCTTCAAACGAAGAATCGAAGTAAACATTTTTCATGGAGGCGAGCCAGATGGCTTCGCGTTCCAGCGGATAGCCCCCGTGGAGCATCACGAAGGTTGTGCCGCGATAGCGCGGGTCGCGCAGCACGTTTTCGAAATTCATGATGTTGCTCTGCGACATACTGAAATAATCGCCGATCGCGCCCGCGGAATGAATATGCACGGGAAGATGCAAGCGGCCGCCTTCCAGGATGAGATAGCGGAAAATGTAATCCTGAAACGTGAGGTAATCTTTTTCGCTGGGTATGCCGCCGGTGACATAACGGTGGTAGAGATCGGCCACCTGTTCGCGGCTGGGATCGCCGAAGGTTGTGGGCCGAAAATATGCGACTTCAAACTTAATGGCGATGCCGCCCTTGCTGCGATTATCTTCCAGAACCTGGGTGATGAACTTCAAATAGCCATCGAAATCGGGCGGCAGTTTTGCGACGTTCTCCTGCTGCATCCAGCGGTGCAGCATTTTTTCCTGCAGCGGGATGTAAACACCCTCATCGGGATTGCGCGCCGACTCGCGTTCGTTGTTAAACGGAAACAAAAAAGAGTCGACGAAGAAGACCCAGGGAAAACGCTTGGGGTCGAGATAATCCGGCATCATGGCGCGGTTGGCAGCAGAGCTCTCGGTATTGATCTTGTCGAGAATCATGTTGAAGTAGGCAGTGCCGGGGTATTGTTTCTTCAGTTCGGCTTTCTTTGCCACTAGCCACTTCGCATGCTCGGGCGACAGATCTGCATAGGGGTATCCGAACAACGCTTTGGCTGCTGCAATCAATTCGGGGTTATCGGCACGGGTGCGTACGGCTTCGCTGAAATCTGGCGGCGCAGCCATGGCGTCGACATCGGGATCGTCGGAAAATCCTGGGTGGGCGTGATGATCAAAGGCAGGAATTTTTTCAATTTGCGGAAGCAGGCGCTGATAGATCTGTTGAACATCGGGGCCGGGCAATGGACGGGCCTGCCCGGCGGCGATGCCGACAGCGCCGATCAGGGCGAAGGCCAGCAAGTGAATGTTTCTCATGAGCGTATTCCCTCGATCACTACTTGGTTTCTTCTGCTGAATGCATCGGCTGGGATTTACCGTTTGCCTGCCGGCGTCATTTGCTCGCCAGGGTTCCCTGCCACGCAGCCGAGACCTTTGCCATTCGCTGCGCGGCCTCCCGCAGATTAGCCACCGACGAAGCGAAAGAGAAGCGCACGAAGTCCTTGCCAGCCGGGCCAAATGCGGCTCCGGGTATCGCGGCAACTCCTGCCTCTTCGAGCAGAATGCGGCAAATTTCTTCCGCGCTCATGCCCGTACCACGAATATCGACCCAGGCATAAAACGCGCCTTCCGGCGCCTGGCAGTGGAAGCCGCCAATCGCGTTCAGATCGCGTACGAACTGTTCTCTTCGCCGGGCAAACTCGGCAACCATTCGTGGCGTGTTGCCCTCGCGATCCTTCAAGGCGTCGATCGCCGCATACTGCGCGAATTCGGCGACGCAGGTGTAAGTATTCACCGCCATCATGGCCAACGCGGACACGACTTCCGGAGGGCAAACTGTATAGCCAAGCCGCCATCCTGTCATGGCGAAACTTTTTGAGAAACCGTCAATGATCAGCGTGCGCTCGGCCATGCCCGGATAGCGCAACATCGAGAGATATTCGCCGCCGTAAATAATGCGCGCGTAGATTTCGTCGGAAAGAACCCAGAGATCGTGCTTCACGGCAAGCTCAGCCAGACCAGCCTGCACGCTGTCGGTATAAACAGTTCCGGTAGGATTGCCGGGGCTGTTGAGAATGAGCATGCGAGTGCGGCGAGTGATCTTTGCCGCAATCTCCGACAGATCTGGTTGAAAGTTATTGCGCGAGGCGAGCTCGAACGGGACGGGCGTCGCGCTCAGCCCGAGCGTGATCGAAGGATAGCCGGGAAATCCGGGGTCCGGATACAAGACTTCGTCGCCGGGCTCGAGCAGGGCCATCATGGAGAAAAATAGGCCAGCCTTACAGCCGGGAGCGATGACGATGTTCTGCGCTGAGACGTCGATGTTACGCGTGCGAGCGAGATACGCCGCGATTTCTTCGCGCAGAGCGGGCACGCCGATCACGGCGCAATAACGGTCTTTGCCTTCACGAAGCGCCGTCGCGGCGGATTCGATTACAGAGGAGCCCGGGTGAAAATCGGGCTCGCCCAGCTCCAAATGAATAATGGATTTGCCTTGCGCTTCCAGTTCGTTGGCGCGGGCAAAAACCGAGAGCGCGCCCTCGCCGCTCATCACTGACATCCGGGATGCAATCGATCGCATGAGTTCTCCGACGTATGACGTTACAACCAAACCTATCTACAAACCCTTGTACATGCCGCCGTCCACCAAGACGGTTTGGCCGGTGATGTAGGAAGCGCGCTCGGAAGCCAGCCAAACGATAGTCTCGGCAAGCTCGCGCGGTTCGCCCAGTCGTTTCAATGGCGTATCTGCGGCCCACCGATCGAAGAATTCCTGCTCTGACTTGCCGGAGGACGCGGCACCGGCGCGCGCCAGTTCTTTCAATCGGTCGGTCGCGGTAAAACCCGGACCTACATTGTTCACCAGAATTCCATCTTTCCCAAACTCGTTGGCCAGACTCTTGACCAAGCCGACAACGGCGGCACGCACGGCATTCGACAGAACGAGATCTGCCACAGGCTGCTTGGTGGTGATCGAAGTGATGGTGATGAAGCGTCCCCACTTTTTCCGCTGCATGTGAGGAATGACTTCGCGCGCGAAATAGACTGTGCTGAGGAAATTGGCGTCGAGCGCATGCTGCCAATCCTCGAGGCTGGCGGCGAGAAATCCCTTGGCGGGAGGACCGCCGGCGTTGGTCACGCAAATATCGACGGTGCCAAATCGGGCGACGACAACAGCGACGAATCGGCTGACCGCGGCGGCGTCGGTAACGTCGAAGGCTTCGGCGAGAACATCGGCGTTGAATCGTTTTCTGATCTGCTCGGCTGCGGATTCGAGCGTCTGTGGATTGCGAGCGCACATGGCGACGCGGCATCCTTCGGCGGCAAATGCCTCGGCCGTGGCCTTGCCGATTCCCTGACTGGAAGCCGCAACCAGGGCTACGCGATCTTTTATGCCGAGATTCATGAATCAGGAATTATAAATGGTTGATGCGGGGGACCAGACAGTGGTCTTCGGAGCGGCTCGGTCTGGGTTTGTTTGTACGGCGACATGCCGCCGGAGATTCCTCGCCCCGCTGGTGAAAACGCGGGACCTCGGAATGACGCCAGGACATTGGCGTATCCAGTTTGTTGCCCGTGGATCCACTTCGCTTGCGACAGTTTGCGGCGACAATTAATCTGGAGTGCTTAATTGAAATCCACGAGGCTTAGATGAAACGGCAAGACCAACACCCCGAAACGAATGCCGTGCACGGCGCGGGCGAGCGGGAAAAGCACAACGGCCCACTCTCCACGCCGATTTATCAGACATCGACGTTTGAAGTGGTCGACAACGAAGAGCAGCTGCGGGTTACGCCGACCGATCACTTCTATACGCGCTACGGCAATCCAACGAATACCATCGCCGAGAAGACGATTGCGTCTCTCGAAGGGATGGATGCGGCGCTGACTTTTGCTTCCGGCATGGGCGCGATTACGACAACGATCATGGCGCTGCTCAAAGGCGGCGATCATGTGGTTGCGCAGCGCGACATCTACGGCGGAGCGAATAAATTTCTGTCGCAGTGGCTGCCGAAATTGGGGATTGAAACGACTTTCGTCGACACTACGCAGTATGAACAGCATGAACGGGCGATTAGGCCGAACACAAAACTACTCTATCTGGAATCGCCGACCAATCCGACGTTGCGGGTGATCGACTTTAAGCGAGTCGCATCACTGGCAAAGCAACGCGGGATTCTGAGCATGATCGACTCGACTTTTGGGACGCCGATTAATCAGCATCCTGCCGAATACGGCATCGATCTGGTGATGCATTCTGGAACGAAATATCTCGCCGGACATTCGGATTTAATCTGCGGCGTAGTCGCGACGCGGCAGGAGTTAATTGACCAGATCTGGGCTACGCGAACCACTCTGGGAAATTGCATGGATCCGCATGCGTCATGGGTTTTGATACGAGGGATGAAAACTCTTCCGGTGCGAGTCGCGCGGCAAAACGAAAATGCGCGGCGGGTAGCGGAGTTTTTATCGGAACACGCGAAAGTGCGAAGCGTAAATTATCCCTTCTTGAAGAGCCACCCGCAGTATGACGTGGCGCGGCGGCAGATGAGCGGCGGAGGCGGCATGGTCAGCTTCGAGGTTGAAGGGACGGGCGAGGACGCGCGGCGGGTCAGCGAGGCCATGCGACTGTTCACGCTGGCTCCGAGCCTGGGCAGCGTCGAGTCACTGGTTTCAATTCCGGTACTGACGTCTCATGCCATGATTCCGGCCGAAGATCGGGCCAGGATGGGCGTTACGGAGCAACTGATAAGGCTTTCGGTGGGAATCGAAAATGTAGACGATCTGATTGCCGACTTGGAGCAGGCGCTGCAAGCGGTCGCCGCGGCGCAGAGAGTGACGGTGGGATGAGCGCCGCCGCTGCGAGCAGAGCCGTTTCTAAGTTGTGAACAAAGGCTCTTGCGCGGTCACGCCAGCTGGCCTGTTACGCGCGAGATTCCTCGGCCCGCTGGTAAAAGCGCGGGCCTTCGGAATGACGCCGGGCTTGCAAACTTTAATTGACCTCAAAATCCGAAACTTAGATCAGAATGTAAATCTTGCTCCGAACTGGAACTGGCGCGGAGTGTTTACGTTGCTGGTGATGGCGCTGAACGGCTGATTCCCGCTCGCTGTCAGGGTCTGCATGGGCGGCGTTCCATATTGCGCCCAATTCGCCACGTTGTACGAGGAAACGTCGAGGCGAAGCTCTTTGTGTTCCCCTATCGCGAACGTCTTGTAGATGGAAAGATCCAATTCCCTCGCCCCCCGCGTGCGAACGTTTGCAAGATAGGCTGGGGCGTTGCCGGGTATGATCGGATTCGCCGCGCCACCATTTTCGGTGCCGGGCAGTGCGAAGCAGGCATTGTTGACCCAGTTTGCAACCGTCCGCTGAAAACCACTGGCCGGATCGCAGACGAGATCGGCTCGCTGATTGAAGTAGCCAGGGCTCAACCCCGATGAGGGGGATGAGATAGGAACGCCCGTGCTGAGATAGGTAATCGCGTTAACCGTCCAGCCGCCCGCGAACTTATCCGCGACGCCGTTCAGGTTAACCTGTTGCCCCTTCCCGATCGGCAAGTCATAGGAAACCTGACCGGCGAAGGCGTACTTGAGATCCTGGGGGCTGATGGAGTGCTCGTATTGCAGATCTCTCCAGTCCTGAGGTCCGCCGGGATTGTGCGAACCGACGAAGCCGAGGGGCGGATACCCATCGTCAGTCATGATCTTCCCCCAGGTGAAGGTGCTTAGCGTAGTGAAGTGGCTGGTCAGTTTTTTCTGAACCTTGGCTTGCAAGGAACTGTATTCCGAATCCCCTGCCGGGTAACCCCACGCGAGGACACCGTTTCCAGAGCCGTAGCTGCCATTACCGAATTGCGGAAACGGCTCGACGGTCGCCCATCGAGGAACGGTTGCTTGCCCGGTGAAGTTTGCGTTCAGGCTCACCGGCCCGGTGTTGGGCACCATGCAGCCTGGCACAGCGACCACACAGAGCGAGCTCCCGTAGTGTGCGATTGTGCCCAGATCGAGCTGGTTCAGGTCAACGTTGCTAAAAGGCAGGAACAATCCGCGGCTACCGACATAGCCGGCCGTCACGACCACCTGATGCGGCAGTTCATACTCCAGCGCGAAATTGTAGTTATAGACGGTAGGAGTGCGCTGCGAGCGGAGCACAGTGCTCAATGTAATGCCAAGATTGTTGGCTAAACCCGCGGGCGGGGTGGTGAAAACAGGGATAATTCCTCCCGGTGTGCCGGGCGCGGTTGGGAAGGGATTGCTTAAGGAATAAGCCCCATTGTAGACGCCGGGGGCGGGCGCCGGGCACGATCCGGAAACCAATCCAAAGATGGAATTGCCGCTGCCATCAGGGTTGAAGCAGGTGCCGTTCCAAAAGGATTGAGAAGAAAAACCATCGGTATCGATAGCGTTGCCAACGTTGTGCGTGCTGGGGCCGTAGTAGAATCCCGCGCCGCCGCGGACGACGAAATGCGTGATCGGTTGCCAGGCGAAAGCAAATCGAGGTCCGAAGTTATGCAGATTCGTAATAAACGGCGAACGGTTGTTGCCATTGACGTAGATTTCCGCACCGGTATATGTGACACCGTTTAACGTGTTGCTAATAGTGGGATTGAAATATTCCAGGCGGTTGTAGCGCTCATTGCGCCCGCCGAATATATCCCAGCGGAGGCCGGCCGTGAGAGTCAGAGATTTCGAGGGGCGGTACGTATCCTCGATAAAGGTTCCGTAGTACGGGCTGGACTCGGCGACGAAAACGTCTTTGGTGAAATTGGCATAGCCGGTGTTGGATTCCGCTCCGGGCGACATGCCCATGCCAGCAAGAATCGAGGCAAAATCGCTGCCACCTACCGGAACGCCGGACACGGGCGAGGTTTGTTGATCGGTCCCAGTGAGGTCGAAACCGTACGCACCCGCCGGCGCCGGTGGTTGCCCAACGTTGAGGAACCGCTTCATCCATTCAAAACCGGTCGAAATTTCATGCTTGCCCCAAACCTTATTGATAGCGGCATTGGCGTCGCTGTTCTCGCTGGCATAAACGAACAGGTTGTAGTCGGCGGTACCGCCCACTCCGTTGCCGGGTCCGGGATAGTCGTTGAAGATCATGAAGGGAAGCTGTTTGAAGACTGCCTGCGCAGCCAGCGATGCGGGAAATCCAACTTGTGTGCCGTTAACGCTGCCGAGATCGGTAAGGTTCGTGCTGCTGTATGCGGGATTCCCCTGGTTCTCATAATGCCGCGTGAAGGAATAGCGCAGGTTGAGGACTGTCGAGGTGTTGAGCGTCAAGTCGTCGGCCACGATAACGTTGCGCGCGTTGGTTGTGTTCTGGGCGTGATTGAAATCCCATCCGCTGGGAAAGACGTTGGCCGTGGAGAAAATAAGCTTGTCATAGGAAAAGCGAGTAAAGAGGCGCTGCCGTTCACTCTTCGCCCAGTCGACGCGAATATCGAACCGGTGCCCATTGAAGGGATCGAGGCCGGGCAAACCGAAGTTATTGGCGACATCAGTCGTGGCTGAATTGCATGTTGTCGGGCTAGGGATATTGCACAGTGGCATTTTCGATAGATATAGCAAGGCGATGGGATTCGGGTTAACGATTTTGTTTCCCGCAAACGCCTGCCGACAAAGGCCGTGTGTTCCGGTTGGGCAAGGAACGTCGGGCTTGGTCGGATCGTAGATCGTAAAGCCCATGGCAGAAAAGTCTCCGGTTCTCTCGGCGGTGGTAGGAACGGTAAAGGTGTCGACGCCCTCGAACTGTTCCTGTTGCGTATCCTCGTAGTCGGCAAAGAAGAAGAGCTTGTCTTTCTTAATCGGCCCGCCAATGGCCGCGCCTTCCTGATAACGATAGAAAGACGGAGGCGTGTTGCTCAGGTTGCTCGACAACTCACTTTGCTTGTTGAAGTAATCGTTTGCCGCAAGAACATTGGGCCGAAATATCCCAAAAATATCGCCATGAAATTTATTGGTGCCCGACTTGCTCACCAGGCTGATGACGCCGGCAGCGCCGCTCTGGTAAGAAGCGGGCGTATTCTGCGTTTCGACGCGGACTTCATCGACACCGTCCTCGGGAATATTCATTGCCGGGATAATGGCTGCAGAATTATTTTCAGCGATTCCGATTGGGCTGCCGTCGAGCATGTAGTAAACCGATCCGACGATGGCACCGTTGATGGTGTCGGCAGAAACGTCGACTCCGGGACGGCCGATGGAAATGTTCTGGATAGACTGCATGGAATCGCTCGAGTTGGGCGAGCCATTGACGGGAATGACGCCCGCGCTCAATTGCACCAGATCGTAGACATTACGGTAGAGCAACGGAACGCGATCGATGGTCGGCGCATCAATCAACTGGCCGACGGTTGAGTTGTTAGGCTCAACGAGTTCGGTGCCGGCAGTAACGGTGACCGTTTCGGCGATACTGCCGACCACCAGAGTGATGTTAACCTCGGTGACTTGGTCAACGGTGACCGTAACGTTATCGTGAGCCCCGCTCTTGAAGCCTGTCTGGCTGGCCGTGACCTGGTAGAGGCCAGGGTTAAGAGAGAGAAAGGTGTAAAGTCCAGCAGAAGACGTTGCCGTGTGCTGGCTCACACCAGTTGCACGATTGAGCAGAACTACCTGCGCTCCCGGGATGACAGCGCCGCCGGAGTCGCTTACCAGTCCGCTGATACTGCCTCTGCCGGCCTGGGCAAACGCCATGGAAACCGCACAGAGGAAGAGAGTACAGCCACAAACAAGGTTCCTCATGTTTCCGATGAATGCATTCCTGCGCCTCATGAAAGCCTCCCACCAATCTCACAACTCAATAATAAAATCGTTGCCGTCTTTCGGGAATTGCGCGCGAATCGCGCCGCCAATCTCAAGGCGAGCACGGTGTAAATATACCTTGCCAAAGATTTATTAAATCGTATGAATAGTGCGTTTATTCAGCAGCTTATGTCAAGAACAAAAGACGCCAAACAGCGCCGTTGACTCACTCACACCGGAAACAAGGCAGGCCGCGACAAGCATGCGATCCGAATATGCAAAAGCATCTCAGCGTCGCATGTTCGCACCTAGAGCAGCCGGCTTGTCGACTCCCGCACAACCAACTCGGGCGCCACCCTTCCATGTTGAGCCGTGACCTCGCGCTTCTCCAACACCGATTTAATGCCCTCGAGCACGATGCTTGCCGCGCTGTTGCCCATGGCTTCCATGGGCTGGCGAACCGTGGTGAGGGGCGGGGTGTAGAAAGTCGAAGGCGCGACGTCGTCGAACCCGATCACCGAGCATTGCTCGGGAACATTCAACCCGGCTTTCGACAATGCGCGAATTGCGCCGAAAGCCGTCATGTCGTCGAACGCAAGCAAAGCGGTGAACTGCCGCTTCTGCTTGATCAGATCTTCGGTAAGCTTCTGTCCGGACTCGAAACTGGAAAGCGGATCCCGTGATTCCGGCAAATCCACAATCAGGTGCGAGTCAAGTTCCAGGTTGTGCTTCTTTGCGTAGTTGCGAATGCCGCGCCAGCGCGGCGAGCTATCGGCCAGGGTCTTCGGTCCGCGAATGAAGGCAATCTTGCTATGGCCGAGGGAATGCAGATGATCAAGCGCGATGTAGCCCCCGACTTCGTTATCGACAATTACTGAACTGATGGAGTCGCCTTTGAGCTCGCATCCAATGAGCGCGGTTGGAATGCTGCTTTTTTCGAGATCGGCGAGCAGGTTGATATCGAGGAAAAGCCAGTTGGCGAGAACGACCAAGCCCTCGATGCGCCGGTCGAGCAACATCTCGAGATAGCGCTCGAAACGGCTGCGTTCGTTGTGAACATCGGTAAGAATGGGTAAGTACGAAGCCTGGTAAAGCGAATTCTCGATGCCGCGCAGCACCAGTGTGCAGTAGGGATCGGTCATGTCGAACACCATGACGCCGACGGTGTGGCTGCGCTTGCTGCGCAGCGAACGGGCAAACTGATTCGGCCGGTAGCCCAGCTTTTCTGCCGCGCGCTCGATTTTCTTCTTGGTGGCCGGAGGAATGTAGCGAGCCAGCGGAGCGTCGTTGAGAACGATGGAAACAGTGGTCGAAGAGAATCCGCTTTCTTTCGCCACATCGCGGATCGTCACCATCGAACCGTTGGCTTGAGCTCGGCGCATTTTGCGGTCCTGAACAGTTCATTTCTCACGCGCGAACTCGACGCGGAGTAGGCGGACACTACACCAGAGACGCCCGATCAGTGTCAAGCGAGCGGGGAGTTCAGCTACAGTGCGCGTCCGGAAAAGATGGAAGGCGGAACTTTGCCTTACCGGCGATATGCAGAACGAACCGTGAATCGGCTCCGCAGTGGACTTGCGGTTGGCACGATGCGGCACTGTAGTCTAAGATTCTCTCTGGCGCATTCCGCTGGATTCTCGCATTACAATCAAGCATGCCGCCGACCGGCATCGGAAATTGCTGTTTCCGGCCGGGCGGCTGGGCAGCGTTTGCGCCACGGGAGGAATCGAAGGTAGTGAGTTTCCGTCCAGCTATGGTGAATTTCAGGCACGTTCTGCGCGCGGTCGTCTTTCCCTCTGCAATCCTGCTTTTCTCGTCAGCAGTTATCCCTGCCGCCGAGGCACAGTTCACGCTCACGGCAGGACCGCTGCGACCATCGTCAGTTGACCCCGGCGGATCGACGGTATCGATTCTGACTTTGACGTACGTCCCCCCTTTCACGGGCACGGTTGATCTTACCTGCGCCGTAACCTCGAGCACGGTCACCAGCGATCTGCCGGCGTGCGGGGTGAGCCCGCTTTCGGAAACCGCGTCGTCGCTGCCCTCGTTGACTATCACCACTTCGGGTTTGACCCCGCCTGGAACCTATCAGGTAGCCATCACAGGCACGAGCGGCGGGACCAGCGTGAGCACCACGCTTTTTGTCAACGTCGCGGATCTGCAACAGGATTACACGGTCTCGGTCTACCCACCCACGGCAATTCCGAGTCCGGTTGTCGCCGGCAGCACTGCAACCGCGACGGTTACGGTAGCTCCTATCGGCGGTTATACGGGAACGGTTACGCTGTCGTGCCTGTCTGTGACTCCGGTAGTCACCGGAGCGCCAGTCTGCTCGTTTACGCCAACTGCGACCTTGAAAGTAACCGGCGGCACGCCGCCGAACACGACGCTGACGCTGACCACATTCACGACGGTAAATAATCCGCCGAGTTCTTCTCTGATTCGATCGCATCGAAT
>JASHNX010000074.1 GCA_030041415.1 Candidatus Sulfotelmatobacter sp. | reverse complement strand
GTGGCCTACGGATTCGGATTTACGGGCTTCAAATCCATAGTCTTTGCAAGCACTTTCGCTTTGCTCGGCTGCTGCATAAAGGTTCGAAGATAGAAGACCAGATCCCAAGCCTCATCTGGTTTAATGTTGTCGGCAAATGAAGGCATTGGAGTGCCATCCAGGCCCGTCATGAATATCCTGTAGATATCCTGGTCTGTATCGCCACACTTTGGCTTTGTACCATCGGCAAAGTCGAAGGGAGCAATTGGGGCACCGAGATCGTCAGTGAGAGTGGAGGCCGAGGGCCCATTTGCCATGCCTTGAACGCCATGACACTTCCAGCATTGCACGCGGGCAAAGACCTCTTGTCCAGCCTTGATCCGCTCCGGCGTGACTTCCGGTTCCGGGGGAATCGTAATTGGAGTGCCTGGCTTCTCCGTCGCAAAACGTGGAGAGAAATGCTTCACAAACGCTACCAGGTCTGCACGTTGCTGCTTCGTAAATTGGCTCCACTGCGGCATGGAAGACCGATCCATCCCACGGGCGATGGTGTCAAACAGATCTTGATCGGTGGGAAGCGTTCCGGTCAGAGTGGAGCGGCACTTAAAAACTCCCAGCTGAAAATTTCGCGGCTTGGGCCACATGGGCGGCAACAGCCATTGCGCGACCTCGCCGTTCCCATCTCCCATGTCTCCGTGACAGCCGACGCAGTAGCGCCGATAGTCATACCTGGATCTCGCATTGACATGGCCAGTCAGATTGCCGATGTGGCTCTCCATATTGTCACGGCTTGCGATATCGTTAGTCGTGAGCTGCGCCCACGAAGCCAGCGGCAACGCAAAAAACGCAGCCGCACCCAGCAACAGCGACCACTTCCGCAATGCTGTCCGCATGTCTTTCCCTCTCAAGAAAGCGATCTGTTAGAAATCGAAATCTGTTCCAAGGAGTAGCTCGCTTGTGTTTGTGTTCGCCGTGGTCGCGCCAACTGTCGGCCCAGTACCGATCTGATGGAAAACGTTGAACTCGGCCTGCAGCGCCAGGCCCGCGCGACTCGTCATGAACGGGTTCCAGCGAACGATGGCGTTATAATTATTGATGTTACCCAGATTTTGTGGCGTACCGACCGTGCCCTGCTGCTGCATACGCTCCGCCTCATAAACGCCAATGAAGATTAGCTGGGGGCTGTACACATAGCGAGCTTCGATCGTATAGCCATTCCATATCGGCGACCGAGCCAAGGCCGAAAGAACGGTTCCCGGTGTGTTGTTCGGCGGACAGCCATTGGCCGCGGTCGGAGTAGTACAGTTTACGCCTCCGTTGCCGTCGGTTGCCACAGCATTGCCGTAACCTTGGCCGAACCAAGCGTTATCCTCGCCGTGCTGGGTGACAAAGTTCACATCGAAATGCGGCCCAAAGTAGAACTGTGTCGTAATACCCACGCGGCTGAACCCCTTGTTCCCAATTCCCGAACCGGGGATAGGCACTCCAGCGGAGGTCTTATAGTAAGTCGCTGCATCCCCAACAAAAGCATACGCTCCAAGGCGCTGCACGTCCCACTTGCCAGCATCTATGGCTTGGTCAAAGGTAAAGAATCCGCTATAGGAGTTCGCGCCCAGCGTAAGATTGACGTTTCCATCATTCGAGCTGAGCAGGGACGCGGAAACACGTGTCCGGTCATTGACTGAGTGTCCAACGTACTCAAGACCCAGCTGGTTGTCACCCATCTGCCCGAAAATATTGCCGTCACCAACCGGGATGAAGTGGTAGGTCTGATAGATCCCACCGTTAGCGGTGAGCCCGACCATGCGCTTCTCGGAGAGCAAATTGTTGAGCTCGAATCGGCCCATCTTGACGTTGAACCACGAACTGCCGAACAAGTTGTCAAAACGCACCATGACGGTTTCGAAGTGAAACGCTGCCGTTGGGTCCGACGACGGAAGGACGTAAAACGAGATGTTTTTCTCGAGAGTGCCACCGGTGTGGAAGTCCAGGCCGCTGAGATCGAAACCGCTGCTGGTGATACGCTCAACGGCCTGCGTCCCGTAAGGGTTGGCAGTACTGACGCCCGTGTAAGTATCCACGGCCTGCAGGTCACTGAACCGGTGCCAGATCGGCGTAATGCGAAAGGTTACCGGCCAATAGGACGGGTTCTGCCAGATGGGAGCGTCGTGGTCATTCATGATCTGATAGCCGTTGTCGCGAAACTTGAGGCCGAAGTTATTCAGGATCGGCCAAGTCTCATGACACGCCGAACAGCGCAACCCATATTTGCGCGCGAAGGCGGGGAGCGCCTTCGCCGGTTTACCGCTGGCAAGGACGAACGGAATCAGAATCACGGCAAACGAAAGGATGGAAGCCGCACAGTGAACTACCTTGCGAAGACTAGAACGACTCAGAACGTGCATGGCCGGACTCCTCGGCAAGATCAAGTCAGATTGTTAAAAATCCCAAGAAACAGAGAACCCGTCAGTACGCTGCAAACGCGAACTCCGGCGATTTTGCAGATTGTGCGAAAAAGGCTGGTAGAGGTACTACCACCTTACCGCGCGAATCCTACTACGGGCCAAAGAAAGTTTTCAAGTCCTTTTAACATTTTTTTTACAACGTCAAAGCTAGCAAGAGTGCGATGCCTGCGCTCCACAAAAGTTGACATGAAAAAAATTTGACATTGGAGCGGTACCAGTACGAGACTCGGGGCGGAGAGTAAAGCGGATTTGCCGGGCGGCTGTCCAGCCGTCGGTAGACCCGCTGACCTATGTCTGGACACCAGAAGCTCCCGCACAATCGTTGGTCTGTGCCAATGACGTTGGTGCTGTCGGCCTTGATGATTGGACTGGCTGCATTTCCTCTTTTTGCGCGATCAAAAAATCACGTAGCCTATGGAGAAGGCCTCATTATCAATATCCCTTTACCGGAGCCCGAAGTCGAACGCGTCGTGGCCGACATAGCCGCCAATGGCGTCATCCGCGGAACCAAGGAATACAACAAAGACGAGTTCGTTGGCGGGGCGCAGCCAGCCAGTTCCTGCAGCGCATTTCCCGATTGGAAACAAGCCGGAAAGGTGTTTTACAAGGTGCGGACCCAGGCTCTTGATCCGCGCGGTTTCCAGAACAGCAACGATGTTGGAACACTCGCTGTCCGCTATGTTGTGCTGCCTCAGGGACAGAAAAACACCGTTCTTCGCATCGACGCCCTGTTTAAAGAGGACTTTAAGCACACCGTTCACCTCTCCGACGGTTCTGTAGAAACCAACGAGTACCGGGATATCCAGGATCATCTCGACTTCTTGGAGCTCATGAAGAAGGAGGACGTCGAGGCGATAAGGGAGCGGCAGCAACAACTGGCCAAGAAACAGCAGGTCGCAGCGGGGCAGACGCCGCAACCTCCAGCCGAAAGTTCGTCGAGCACCCAGCCGCAACCGGTCAGCAGTTCTGAGGCAGCCTCGGGGCAACCTGCAAATCTGTCGGAGGCGAGTCCGCCTCCGCCGCCAACAAGCTCGGCAGCGACGACCTCGGCGTCACAACCAGCAGCTTCGCCGGCGGCGCCAGTTGCTGCGGTTCCCGTGCCAGCGTCCCAAACGCCTCAACCCGTCGAGACTGCCGTTGCGACACCCCCGCCTGCAGTTGCGCCCCCAAATGAGACGGTCGTTTCTTCGCAGGTGTCGTCCGTACCCGTCGCTCAAACGGCTCAAAATTTGGAGGAACGAGTCAAAGAATTGCGTAAACAGGTGGAGCGCGTGGTGAAGGCTCCCGGGGCACCTCTGAAATCTGCGCCATTCCACACTTCATTGAATTTGCAATCGTTGGCCCCCGGCACAGAGGTGCTGATCCTGATCTCAACGCCTTATTGGTATGGCGTAGAAACGCATGAAGGCCAGCACGGCTGGATGATGCGGGACAGTTTGGAGCAGCCATGAAGGATCCTTCAAGGCAGTTTCTTCGGACCTTCTTCTTCGCTCTGCTCGCGTTGGTTTGCGGGTTTTATTCCGCCAATTCTTGCGTCGCTCAAAGCAGTGTTTCGGAGCGCAGCTTTCCGCAATCCACGGCAACCGTCGAGCAAGTCGTGAAGACGCTGCAAAGCTCGACCTCCGGCCGGTTACCGGTGCTCGACGGATTCGCCACCGCCAGCGACCAATCCTTGGATCGTTACCGGCGCGGATATTACGCTTGCAAGTTTCATGTGGATTCGACGCCTTCGGGCGGATCGATCGTCCGGGTGAGTGCAGAGATAACCGCCTGGTACAGCGACCCTGCCGGGGCCCACTCGGGATATCAAGTTCTGAAGTCGAACGGACGAATTGAGGCTGATCTGCTGGATCAGCTGTCCGATCAACTTTCCGCCGGAGCTCAGCCTGTTGCGGTTCCGCCTCGAAATACGGAACCAGCTCCACAACAACCTACGGTTGCGAAGACGCCGGCGCCGGTACGCAGGGCTCCTGTGATTGCAAGCACGCCAGCTCCTGTCCCATCGACGGCGACTCCTCCTGTAACTGCAAAGTCCGCTGCCCCCGCTCAACCCAATCTTTCCGCGCCGATGCCCAGGATTACAGACACCGGAAACGGAATCCTTCCTTCTTTAGCGCAAACTTTGGCTGAACAGGAAAAGGAAAAAAATTCGCCTCCTGCTCCGGACGAACACAGTTTGCAGGCAGAAGCGGACAGCCTCGAACAGGTTCTCAAGAGTCAGGCTCATCCTGACAACCTGGTTGCCGTGAAAAAAGACGGAACCCCCGTGGTCGCGACCGCGAGCCTGAACGCACAAACGTTGTTTTTGGCGAGCGCCCACGACGAGTTTGAGATGCTCGATTTCAATCAGGATTGGGTGCACGTTCGGGTATCTGGCATTTCCCGCGCATGGATCTGGCGCAACAGTGTCGAAATGCCGAATGGCCTCGGCGACAACGATCTGCCGCCCAATCCGCAAGCTGCTCCCGCGGCTGCAGACTTATATCACATCGCTCGCGAAGAGCAATCGCCGTTTCCGGGTGACTGGGCTCCTTTGAAAGGCAAGACCGTGGAGATTGTGACGGTTGAAAAACTGAATGACTCCGCAAAAGACCCTGGGGCGCAACTACGGCTGGGGTTTGCTAAATCCGTGTTAGACAAAAGCTATTCGGAGCTCGCGCAGAAGCAGTTGCAGGTCGAAGGAATCGTTCTGATTTTCGATTCCGCCGATGGTGGTATGATTGCGGCCCCGCTGCCGGTCCTGCAACAATGGAAGTCAGGAAAACTGACCGATGCCGCTCTGTGGCACGAGTGCTTCTTCGATCCGCCTGAAAGCTTCACGGCTTCGGCCGCACCTGGGAGCCAGTAAGAGAGTAGAATTTCAGCAGGATTGAGGCTGGCTCTTTCGAGTTTCGACTTGACTTTGGCCAGCCATGAGAGTACCTATGCAGTTCCTGAAGTTTTTCGGCCGCCTTGTGGGAGCAGCCAGTTTCGTCCAGTACAGCAACACATCTGAGCGAGTGCGTGTCTAATCGAAAGCGGTATAACAGCTACACCAGCGGGTGCGAGTAACGATCGAATGAGCGCCATGATCCAACCCTTTTTTTTGTTACGCAAGCAGGCTGAATCAGTGTTGCGGGACTATGCCGAACTGATGAAGCTGCGCGTCACTAGTCTTATTGTGATGACCGCGTGGTGCGGGTATTTCTTCGGCGCGCAAAAGTCCGGGGTGACGTCGCTGAGTTGGGGATTGCTCCACGCTTTGATCGGGATCGGATTGGTCTCAAGCGGCACCGCAGCGCTGAACGAAGTAATGGAACATAAAATTGATGGCCACATGCGCAGAACCGCGCAGCGGCCTTTGCCGGCAGGCCGCATGAGCTTGAGGCACGCAACGCTGGCGGGAATCCTTGCCACTGTTGGCGGTTCTATTTATCTAGCGGTCGCCACCAACCCGCTCACCGGTCTGCTCACTTTTCTGACCTCCGTTGTATACCTGGCTGCCTACACGCCGCTAAAACAAGTTTCTCCCATCTGCACTTTTGTCGGGGCTTTTCCCGGAGCCATGCCGGGAGTTCTGGGATGGACTGCTGCGCGCGGCCGCATCGAATGGGAAACTCTGATCCTGTTCGCCATTCTATTTGTCTGGCAATTCCCACATTTTTTCTCGATTGCGTGGCTCTATCGCGAGGATTATGCGGCGGGTGGAATTCGCATGCTGCCCGTGGTCGAACAGGATGGCCGCTCAACTGCGCGTCGCATTTTGGCCTACTCGATTGTATTGATCCCACTGAGCATGTTGCCCAGCATCTTCGGAATGGCGGGAAAAACTTATCTGGTAGTGGCGCTGCTCCTTAGCGTCTCGCTCTTTTATTTCGGCGCAAAGCTGGCGTTTCTCAAGATGCCGGTGAGCAGCCCTCGCTCAAAAATGCTGGCTCGCCACGTCCTGCAAGCCACGGTAATTTACCTTCCGCTGCTGTTTGCTGTGATGATGGCGAACGCTACGCGGCCGTAAGGCGCGTGTGTCGCAAGGCAAAGTCCCGTCCGCGGCTCGCGTTCGCTCTTGAGGTTTTGATCCTGCTGAGCTAGACGATTTCGCCTGCGGCTATTGGATTCCGCTCGCGACATTGGAGAAGACGTTGTTCGCGTTGGAGCCGATCAGCCGCACGGTTCCGACCACAATGACAAGAATGACTGCCAGCATCACGGAATATTCCGCAATGTCTTGTCCTTCTTCGTTCGACCAGAGTTTAGTTAAAGAGTCCATGATTTCGCCATGATTAAACTGCTCCCAATGCCACGTGCGATTCCTTTGCTGGCTCCGGAGTGGAGATAAATAGATTCGCCACCCAGCCTTCTTTTGCCTGCGTTAAAGCCTGTAGACCGACCTGGTATTCGCTCTTGCCATCCAGCAACCGGGTCCAGATCACCTTGAATTCCATGCGCCGTTGCCGGTAAAAAACAGCCAGAGTATCGAACTGCTTGAGCGGGCGCCGAATCGATCCCAACCGCGCCCCGGCGCTCGTGAAATCAAGCGTGTGCGCCAGTTCTTCAAATGAGGCACCGGAGGCATCGACTCCACGAACTCTCACCGGCAGCACAGCCTGTTTGCGGTCTTGAAGACGGCGTTCGGTCTTGATACCTTTGGCCTGCATCGAAGTAGCTATAGTTTGCAGCAGATTCCGGTTAACCGGAATGGCCCCGATGAGTGAGGCACAAAGGTAACCACTCTTCCCGGCGCAACAAAGGTTAGACTAGGAATAAGTTCGTTTGGTCAAGTTCCGGGGACTGTCACTAAGAAATCTGACATATCAACTCAGCGGGTGCAGGCGGCATCCAAGGACTACAGTGGTGTTTTTGCGAACGAGTTGTGCAGCGCTTGCCGTCTTATTCGCGTTCAGTAATGTGGAGGCGCGATGGCAGCAGCCGTCTGCTGCGCCGTCAGGACCCAGTTCCGCCAATTCTCAAACAACGCGGTCCCTTTCAGCCGAAGAAATAGCGAAAAATCTTGAGGCAAGGGACAAACAGCGCGCCGCGTCTCTACAGCAATTCACCGGTCAACGCGTATATCACATGCACTATCGCGGTTTCGCAGGAAATTACTCTGCCCAAATGGTCGTGAATGTCACCTACCGCGCGCCCAATCGCAAAGAATTCGCCGTCGTCTCTCAAAGTGGTTCCACATTTATCATCAATCATGTCTTCAAAAGGCTGTTGCAAAGCGAACAGGAGTTTTTGAACGATCACAATCGACAACAGGATGCGCTGAACACCGAAAATTACACCTTCAGCTCTGCCGGCTACGAGGCGACGCCGAATGGAGGAGAATACGTTCTGACGCTTTCTCCCAGGAAAAAAAATAAGTTTCTTTATCAGGGAAAAATCTGGGTCGACGCGAGCGATTTTGCGGTGGTTCGCATTGAGGCAGAACCATGCGAGAACCCGTCTCTATGGATCAAGAGAACGCAGATCGAACATAATTACATGAAGGTAAGTGGGTTTTGGCTGCCTTCTTCCGATCACACGCAAAGCGAAATGCGCCTCGGAGGCAGTGCCGATCTTTCTATCGAATACAGCAATTACCGGATCACGGCTGCCGCGACTACGCGGAGCAACGAGATCATGCCGTCAGGTTCGCATTGAAATCCGCTTTCGTATCGAGCCCGTTTCCGGTCTTAAAACCTTGCAATTCCATCAATCCGCCCTGCCTTACGCTTCCTTACCCCATAAATGTATAGTGTGAGTGCCGCTTGATGGCCGGGATGCTTCGGTCAGCGGCCTTTACTAGGCTCGATTGGAATCCGATTCCGCGCCCTTACGGACCAGACAAATTGACAGAATTGATTCTCTATTGCCTTCTGGCGTTAGCACTTATTGGCACATTATCGTCGGCGGTTTTTTTGGGCCTGGTGATCGCTGGCTACATCAAGTTCCAGCAGGATGCGAGAAAGCAATTGCAGGTAGCTGCCGGTTCTCAGCTGCCTCCGGTTTCGGTGCTGAAACCTGTACACGGCGCAGAGGCGCGGCTCAAAGAGAATATTGAGAGCTTTTTCCAACAGGAGTATCCGACCTACGAAGTTCTGTTCGCGGCTGACAGCGCCGATGATGCCGCACTGGATACAGTGCGCGATGTCTGCCAACGCTATCCGCATATTCCAAGCCGCATTGTCATAACGGGCACGCCCTGGCCGAATCCGGTCGTATATTCATTTCATTGCCTCGCCGAAACAGCGGCGCACGACATTCTCGTCACCAGCGACAGCGATGTCGAAGTCGTACCGCAGTACTTGCGCGAGATTGTTCCGCTCATGCTGGATCCGACGGTGGGAGCGGTCACTTGTGTCTATCGTGGCAAAAACGTCGCCGGATTTTTCTCTGGCCTCACGGCCATGGGCATGTCAGTTGAGATGACTGCGGGCGTGCTCGTCGCCAATCTACTGGAAGGAATGAAATTCGGTTTGGGCCCGACGACAGTCGTCCGCAAAGACTCGCTGGCCGCGATCGGCGGTTACGCGTCGCTGAAGGATTATATTGCCTATGATTTCGCGATCGGGAATTTGATCGCGAGGGCAGGCTATCGCGTTGTTCTCTCCGGCCATGTGATCGACCATGTTGTAAATCAGAAATCGTTTGCGCAGATGTGGCAAAATCAATTGCGCTGGGCGCAAACCACTCGGTATTCACGTCCCAAAGGCCATTTCGGAACCGGCCTGATTTTTGCCATGCCTTACGGTCTGCTGGGATTCTTGGCGGCTGGCGCGCTCGGGCACTGGGGCCTTGCTTCCCTCCTACTCGCCATCGCTGTGGCGAATAGGTTGAGCGAAGCCTGGTTGATCGGATGGAAGGTGGTTCGCGATCCGCAGGTCCGCCGCACTCCCTGGCTCTATCCGCTGCGCGATTTACTGGGATTCGCGGTGTGGTTGGCGAGCTATCTGAACTTGCGCTACGTGTGGCGCGACAGCCGCTTTGAATTGCGAGGCACGCGAATCGCGCTGCGGCACACTGCTCCGACTACAGGCGGCGCTGTTGAAAACTCGAAGGTACCGAGTACCCAATGAATTCGCCTTCTGATTTTTCCTCCGGAGCTTCGACTTGCGCGTTCTAGTGACGGGCGCTGCCGGCTTCATCGGCAGTCACATGGTCGATCGCCTCCTTGCCGCTGGCAACAGTGTCATTGGTTTCGATAATTTGTCTACCGGGCAGATTCGTTTCCTGCAAGCTGCCTTGGCTAATTCGAAGTTCGTCCTCCATGAGGGCGAACTTCTCGACCGGCCGACCCTCACCCAGGCCATGCAAGGAATCGATCTGGTCGTGCACCTTGCAGCCAATGCCGATGTTCGCTTCGGGACTCAACATCCGCGTAAGGATCTCGATCAGAACGCCATCGCAACCTGGAATGTTCTCGAGACCATGCGCGAGCAGGGCTGCCGGCGCATCGCGTTTTCTTCCACCGGTTCGATCTACGGCGAGCCCGAAGTCTTTCCGACGCCCGAGACCTGTCCGTTTCCCATCCAGACCTCGTTGTATGGAGCCTCGAAGCTTGCCGCCGAAGGCCTGATTCAAGCCTATTGCGAAGGCTTTGGAATGCAGGCTTGCATTTTCAGATTCGTCTCCATTCTCGGCGAGCGCTACTCGCACGGCCATGTTTTTGATTTTTGGCAGCAGCTATCGGCGCATCCCGGTCATCTACGCGTGCTCGGCGACGGTCATCAGAAAAAATCTTACTTGTATGTGCAGGACTGCATCGACGCGATTCTGCTTGCACTAGATCGAATAGACAACAATCGAAATGGGAAGAACGTAAATATTTTCAATCTCGGCACCGACGAGTATTGCGAAGTGAATGATTCGATCGGCTGGATTTGCGATTATCTGGGACTTCACCCGGAGATCACATACTCCGGAGGCATCCGAGGCTGGGTCGGAGACAGTCCCTTCATCCTGCTCGATTGTTCGAAAATGCGCTCGCTGGGTTGGCGGCCAAAGTTGTCGATTCGCGAGGCGGTGTTGGCAACAATCAAGTACATCAGCAGTCATTTCGAGGAGAACCACGCGGACCGTTAGCCATGACGCCGCCTTTCCATTCCCCGATTTGTCCTCCGAACCCGCCATACTCGTCCCCGATGAGTCCGCAAGATGGACACTGAACCCCGAATTGGAGGAGCACCGGTTTTGCGAATCAAATCTTCTTTCAGAATCTTGTTTCTGATTTGCATCGCAGCGCTTTTCGTTGTCTCGACATCGGTACTCGGACAAGACACGGATCCGCAGGAACCGGACTCGAACGCATCTCGCGCCGCCGCTGTGCTCGACTCGATGCCGCACGCCAGGAGAATCAGCCAGGTCGCAATTTCTCCCGACGGAAGTCGCGTTGCCTACATCGTTGACGGAAAGTTGACCGTTACATCGGCTAGCGACGTCGACTTTCAGCACATTGTCGCTTTAGAGAACGATCTGAAGCTGCGCGACGTGGCCTGGTCTGCAGACAGTAACAGAATTGTGTTCATCGCGGACCTTCCCGGCGAAGCTCCCGCGGCTGAGGTCTGGACCGCCGATCGGGACGGGAACAATGCCGCCAAGCGCGCGAATTTAAAAGGCTATGCGCAGGAGCCGCGTTTCTCACCTGAGGGATCAAGAATATCGATTCTTTTCATCGAGGGAATGCCACGCGTGGCTGGGCCCCTGCAGCCGATGACACCGCTTGCCGGCGTCATTAACGAGAAAATTTACGAGCAGCGAATCGCAACCATCGACCTCAGTACCGATCATCTCGCGCAGGTCACGCCTGCGGATATGTACGTTTATGAATACGACTGGACACCCGATGGCCGTGGCTGGCTGGTGAGCGCGGCGCAGGGCGCGGGCGATGCCAACTGGTGGACTGCCCGCCTTTATCTGGCCAATGCGCAAAACGGACAACTGCGCGAAATTTATAAGCCAAAGCTGCAGATCGCCGATCCACGCATTTCTCCCGACGGCAAGAACGTTGCCTTTATCGAAGGACTCATGAGCGACGAGGGATCGACTGGCGGCGACGTTTATGTCGTTCCCATCGCCGGTGGCGTGGCGCGGAATCTGACTCCGGGGCTGAAAGCGTCTCCCTCGGCAATCGCGTGGACCTCTGCCGACGAAATTCTATTCGCGGAAAACGTCGACGGCGATTCGGGATTCGCCAGCGTGAGTATCGCCGATGGCAGAGTGCAGACGATCTGGAGCGGAGAAGAGTTTGCAGCCCCGTCCGGCAATGCATGGAGCACTGTGGCCGGCAACAGAGTAATCACCGCCATTATCCGCCAATCGCCTAGTTCGCCGCAGGAAGTATGGGCTGGCGCGATCGGAAAATGGAAGCAGCTTACCCGACTAAATGATGAAGCTAAACCTGCCTGGGGGGAAGCGCGGAATGTTCATTGGATGGATGGAAATCTGCGGGTGCAAGGCTGGCTCATGCTGCCCAAGGATTTTGATGCAAAAAAGAAATACCCTCTCATCGTCAATGTGCACGGCGGGCCTTCCGCCGCGTGCATGGCACATTGGGATGAGTGGGCGATGGGCCCGGAATCGGCCATGGGGTACTTTGCGCTTTGCCCGAATCCGCGCGGCAGCTATGGCCAAGGAGAAGCATTTACCCAGGGGAACCTAAAGGATTTCGGCGGCGGCGATTTCCGCGACATCATGGCCGGAGTGGATGCGCTCTCGAGAGAGTACCCCATTGATACCCATCGCATCGGCATTCGCGGCCACAGCTATGGCGGTTACATAACGATGTGGGCGGAAACTCAGACGCAGCGATTTGCCGCGGCAGTGGCGGGCGCGGGACTTTCCGATTGGCTCAGCTACTACGGACTAAACGACATCGATGAATGGATGATTCCCTTTTTCGGTGCATCCATCTACGAAGACCCAGCCGTTTATAACAAGAGCGATCCCATGCATTTTGTGACCGCGGTGAAGACTCCAACTCTAATTCTCGTCGGCGATCGCGATGGCGAGGTACCGATGGAGCAATCGGTCGAGTGGTGGCATGCGCTTTCCACTTTGCATACGCCAACAAAACTTGTGGTTTATCCGAATGAAGGCCACGTTTTCATCCGTCCTGCGGACTCGCGGGACTATTCGTTGCGCGCGCTCGAATGGTTCGAGCAATGGTTCGCCAAGGCGCAATGAAAGAATTCCGCGATGCGCGCGTTCGGCGAGCCTGCGGATTGCCAACTTCGTCTCCAAGCTGGCATGCTGAATCAGCATGCCGGAACTACCGGATATCGCTGCCTACATCACGGCTTTAGAGTCGCAAGTGCTCGGCCAGCCGCTCCAGAAGGTCAGACTGAGCAGCCCGTTTCTTCTGCGAACTGTCGATCCACCCCTGGAAGATGCGGAAGGCCAGTCCGTTCGTGAATTGCGGCGGGCGGGCAAGCGCATCGCGTTCGGATTGGAAAATGAT
>JASHNX010000073.1 GCA_030041415.1 Candidatus Sulfotelmatobacter sp. | reverse complement strand
GGCGTTTGCAGGTGGAAGAGCCGCTGCACGGCCGTAGTCATCTGCTGCTGATCCACCTGTTCTGGAAGCTCCTTCAGTTCACGCGCCAGCGCACCGGTGATGCGCTGGGTTATGCGGGACATAACTGCGGATAACATTTCGTCCTGGTCCTGCGTGAACGGCCCATTTTCCTGGCGGAAGGATTCCAATTCTTGCCGGCAAATCTCATCGAGGCGGCGGCGCAAGGCGGCGATGGTCGGCACCACGCGCTGCAACGCCAAAGTACGGCGAAAGTCCTGAACTTCGATGCGCAGAATTTTTTCGGCTTCATCGGCAGCGGCTTCGCGCTCTGCCGCATTGTGGTCGATGACGTCCTCGAGATCGTCGAGATCGTAGAGAAAGACGCCTTTGATGGTGCGCACTTCGGGATCGATATCGCGAGGGAGGGCAATATCGACGATTACGAGAGGCTGTTTGCGGCCGTGAACCATCAGTTCGACTTCCTTGCGGCTGAGAATTGGGTCTGGCGAAGAGGTCGAGCTGATGACTACATCGGCTCGCTTGAGATGCTCCCAACGCTCTTCAAAAGGAATCGCGGTTCCACCGAGTTTCGTGGCAAGATCGGCTGCGTGTTCGAAAGTGCGGCTGATTACTCGAACCGAACTGGCGCCATTGTTGAGCAATCCACGGGCAGAGAGTTCTCCCATTTTGCCGGCCCCGAGCAGGACCACATGTTTGCCTTCGAGCGAGCCACAAACCTTGCGGGTAAGTTCGACGGCTGCGTAGGGGACGGAAACTGGCGATTTCCCGATCGCGGTTTCACTGCGAACCTGCTTCGAAGCGGTGAGCGCTTTCTGCATGACCGCATCGAGGCAGTGCCCAGTGGCTCCGGCTTCCTGTGCCAGCTTCCAGGCTTGCTTTATTTGCGAGACGATCTGCGGCTCGCCGAGCACCATGGAATCGAGGCTGGATGCCACCCGGAAAATGTGGAGCAGGGCGACATCATCGATGAGCCGATAGAAATGTTGCCACTCACAGAGCTTGAGACCATACTCGCCGCTCAGGAAGCGCATGATCGAGTTTGCCGCCAGCGTGAGATCGTTAGCCCACACCATAAACTCCGTGCGATTGCAGGTGGCTACGAGAATCACTTCGTCAATGCCCTCTGCCCGCAGGAGGGTTTTCAGGGTTTCCGCTCGACGATCTTCGGGAATCCAGAAGCGCTCACGGACAGCTACCGGAGCGGTTCGAAAGTTCACGCCGATAACCATGAGCGACGGTTCCAAGCACTCGCCTCCGGGAATCACTCTTTAGAAAGGCACGATCAGGGCCAACGGACCTTCGGGCGGATGGCGGTTGATTTAGCTTTATTATCAATTACTTAGAAATCGAGCCGCGCCGGCAGGGGAGCCTTAAATGTGGAATATGACGCTTAATTCGCGGGAATTTCCGCCGCACGGCATGGCGAGTGGCTTCACGCGACTTTGCCGCGGAGCTGCCACAGGGCGATGATACCCAGAATCATCAAGTTCGGAAACAGCAAGGGCGCCATGGGAGGCGCGCCGTAAATGAAATTCTCGAACGGATGAATCGAGGGCCCGCTTAGATTGCCTGATGCGTGAAGTACGAAACCCCATAACCCTACGAGCGATTCCAAGACCATTATTGCCGCGCACAGGTCGATATACCTGCGGGAGACGCGAACCATGAGAGGCACTACGAGAAAACCGACAGCAATGGCACTGGCTATGACTGGAACCCATTCGAAAGGATTGAAGAATCCGTTTTCGGCGTGATCGGCGAGGCTGAAGACAAAGTTTCCGATAAACCCTCCGAGAGCCAGCAACAGCACCCACTGCGCCCACTCGATAGTTTCGGGATCAACCATGCGATTCATGATGAGGAGAAATCCCAACCCTGCGTAGGCCAAGGGAGCGGCGAAGGGCGCCGAATAAGTCAGGCTTCGAAGCGTCCTCTCATAGAAAAAATGGCTTTCAAGATGAAGGATTACGCCTGTGAGGCCGACGATGACCGCAGCCCATCCGACGAGGTACCCGAGATCTTTCCAGACGGCGGGCCAGCGATAGCGAACGACGAGAGCCAGGATCAGCAAGACCGGCGCCGAGGCCGAGAACAGAAGCGGGATGTACTCGGCCGAATTACGAAACTGATTGACCGAGTGCGCGAGATAAATATCGAAGGTCAGAAAGCCGATATTCAGGATCGCGAACACTTCAACCCAGATCTGTGGGCGCGCCCACCAGCGCTCACTTAGCCTTGCCATGCTCTCTCCTGAGCTGGGCGGCCATGGATTGAAGCTCGACGGTCTTTTGCAGCATGGGATAGTTGCCGTGCCATTGCACGAAATCGGCGCCGCCCATGAAGGCTCCGTGCTTGCTGGTCCGCCCATCGTAGTGCCAGAGGTCGAAGTAGACGAAATCAATCGGCTGCGAGAATGGCGGGCCGCTGAGTACTCCGTCCTTGCGAAGGCCATTGACGATGTCCTGCGCGTTGCGAACCTTGTCGTTGGTGACTTGAACAACCTGCTCAGCCTGAGCGTAGACGCGATCGATCAGCGCCGGCGTGTGACACTGCGAACATACCTGCTTCATTTTGGCCTGTGCCGCCGCATAGTTCGGCCGCTTCTCCGTGATGGCGTTGGCGAGGTAATAAGAAAGGCGCTCGGATGGATCGTGCGTGACTCCGATGCCGTTGATGCCGCTCATGTGGCAGGTGGCGCAGGTGGGAATGAACATGTCGCGAGTGGTAAGAAACTTGGGCGGCGCATTGAGATTCAGCAGGTGCTCCTGCGCCTGGAACATTATTCCGTGCTTGGATTCTTCGTAGATTTCGATCTGCGAATGATCGGGTCCCATGTGGCACTGCGCGCAAGTGCTGGGCAAGCGCGCGATGCGAACCGAACTGGTATGGCGCGTATGACACACGGTACAGGTTCCGATGGTGCCATCGGCATTTGGCTTGCCGACGCTGTGGCATTGCTCGCAGCCGCTGGTCATGGCTGAATTCCCTTCGGCTTGCACAAATGGATGCGGCGGGCGGCGGGTTCCGCCCGGCTGGTAGGTTTCGGAAAAGTTTACCTGCTCGGCAGTAAGGCCTTTTTCGCCGTAAATGGCGGCCCAGGCCGGCGCAGCGTGACGGCTGTGCAGGAACTGCTGATAAATGCTCTCGTGGCAGCTTCGGCAGTTCCCCGCCGTGAGCTTTGTCGAGATCACAAAGCCGTGATGGTCTTCTTTGTCTTGTCCGGGCGCGGGCTGATGGCACTCGAGGCAGTTAACGCCCTTTTTTGCGTGCATGCTCATCTCGTACTCATGGACGACAGAGTACTGAGTGCGGGCGTGGCATTCGGCGCATTTTCCCGTGGCGCGAACCAGGTCAGCGTTGGGTTGCTGGGTTTCCACGCTCGGCCGGGCCCGGTTGATCAGAAATGCCGCGAGGATAAGAGCAAAAGCGATGACAACGGCGATGAAAACGGATCGAAAAGACATTTGCAGCCTCCTCGGCCAGAAGAAAGTACTGCGCGAAACTCTGTATTTTAATCCGGGAGCGCGGCTTTGAGGTCAATCCTGCCTGTTGAAATTGCGTGAGGCTCTCGGTTATGGGAATGCTTGAGGCTGGGATCTACTGGTATCAGCGGCTGTGATGCAGATACCACATGACAATTGCGAAAGCGACGCGAACCGCAACAAGAACCAAGGCGATACCGAGAGCTACGCGAAAGACAGCGTGCTCAAAGCGGGTCTCTTGATCGATGGCCATAAGAACCGCCTGTGAAGTTATCTTCAGAATAGGTCATTGCAGGGCATGGGACAGTGAAGCGGGTCACTGGGGGCTGTGAGCTTTGGCGGTGAGCAAACCGGCTTGCGACGCCAATGCGAGGAGGTATCACGTGAAGCGTGAGATCGTCGCGCTCTTAGCGACCGAAGTGGAATCCGGCAACCAGGAGCACGCCGAAGACGATGGCGTGAGTTAGCTCCGTCCAGCCGAGCCTCCGAACAAGCAATGGCTTCCGGGGTTCGAAGAACCATGCTGTCCCGCGATAGATGAGAGGCAGGAACGCCAGGGTTGCGAGCGCGGGCAACAGGTGGAGGCGCCAAGCGAAGACAAGAGCGATTGCCAGCAGAACTTCTCCGAGCAGGAAGCTGCGGCCGTGAGCAAACTTTTCCGACCGGCCATTCAGCTTTGCGGAGTGAATGCGCATCTGCACGAAGTGAACCTGATTGCCGGCGAAGAGGAAGTTTGCGACCCACAGGGCTACGGCGGTGCGACTTAACTCTCCGGTTACAACGTAGCAGGCAGCGGGAGCCGTGACCGTGAGCCCGAGAGTACCCACGATCTGCGCCAGCATGCGCGTGCGGCGGCTCAGCTTGCGCAGAACGCTTTGAGCTATGAAAGCGCACCCTGCGGCTGCTCCCAAAAGCAGGAGAGCGCGATTGCGGCCGTCCCAGAAAAGTGAAGCGAGCGTGCCAGCCGCAACGGCGGCTAGAATCAGAATAGTCACACCCACACTTCGACGCTCGTGCTGAGTCTGAGCACGGACCAGGCCGGTTCCAAACAAGCTTTCGACGGGCGTTCTCAGCCAGAACAAAGCCAAAGCGGCAGTCGTGAGCGCGGCGAGAGGCCAAAGGTTCCCAGCGGAGAACAGACCGACGGTCCCGCCGGTGGCGAGGGGAACGAGCAGAAGTCCCCATGCGCCGTGCTCGCGTGGAATAATCAGAGAACTCGTGCGTCGGCTGGAAACGGCTGCAAGATGGGTTGCGTGTTCCGCCATCGGATTTGCGAATTGCAGCACTCTCCCTGAAGGCACGGTAATAGTCCTCCCACGATTTGCCTGAAAACGATCTGCGTGGGAAACATGCACGAACAAACCACTCCAGTAACAAGAATCCTTGGCGGAAAGGCACATCCCTCAGGCCTGAAGGCCTTCGGCATGACATCTTATGTTGTGCCAAACCCCAGTTTCAGCGAACAACGTGTAACGGTGTTGACGGACTCACGCCCGCCGAATTCTTATTCGAATTCATGCTTCGCGGCTCGTACACGCAGAACGGTTCCTCATCGAGATAGTTGCCCGTAGCGGCGTAGGCGCGGGCGCGGCAGCCCATGCAGACATTGCGGAACTCGCAGCATCCGCATTTGCCGTTCAGGTTGTTCACGTCGCGCAGCTGATTGAAGACGAACGAATTTTCCCAAATCTCGGCGAAAGGTTGTTTCTTGAGGTCGCCGGCGAGCGCGGGCAAATATCCGCAGGGATAAACTTCACCCTGGTGGGAGACGAAGCAGACCGCGGTTCCGGCTAGGCAGCCCTTGGTCATGGCATTCATATCGGAGGGATGAGCGCCGGGATGGCCGATGGGCTGGCCGATTCCGTGCGGCTTCAGCTCGATTCCGGTTGAGCCGGGCATGGTCATTTCAGTCGGGCCGATGTGGTGCGAGCCCAAAGGACCTTTATCGGGAGCAGACTGTGCCGGAGGAACCGCTGCGTGCGCGGCCTCGGCCGCAGCCGCCGAGCGGTGCTCGGCCGCATGCCGTTGCCTCACGACGCGGAAGTAATGGGGCGCACAGGTGGCTTTCAATTCGATTCCGCCTTCGAGGGACTGATCGTAGAACCAGTTCAACATCCGCTCGTATTCCTCCGGAGGGACCATCTGCTCGGCGGCGATATCGACGCCGCAACCCACGGGAACCAGCAAGAAGGTGTGCAGAGCGTCGGCGCCGATGGAACGAGCCAGGGCCAGAACATCGGGCAGCTGATGGGCGTTGTGGCGAGCGATGGTCGTATTGATCTGCACGGACATTCCGAGATCTTTCAGATTGCGAAAGCCGGTAATGGCGGCATCGAACGCGCCTGGGATTCCGCGAAAAGCATCGTGCGTGGCGGCATCGGCACCGTCGAGGCTGATGGCGACACGCTTCACGCCGCTGGCGACGATCTTGCGCGCGATGTCTTTTGTAACCAGCGTGCCGTTGGTGGCGAGAGCAGCGCGAAGACCTTTTTCGGTCGCGTATTGCGCCAGTTCAAAAATATCTTTGCGGAAAAGCGGCTCGCCACCGCTGAGCACGAGAATCGGCTTAGAGACCTCGGCGATCTGATCGATGATTCTCTTCGCGGATACAGTGGAAAGATCATCGGGCGAACTAAGTTCCGTTGCGCTGGCCCGGCAATGGATGCAACGCAGGTTGCAGCCTTTGGTCAGCTCCCAGAAGATCAGGCGTGGTTTATTTTGCTGATGAGTATGATTGGAATGATTTCCGTCGCCGTTTGGATTTGCCATTGTTCTTTCCTCCCACAGGGGCGTACTCTGCGCCCACCCACGCGGCAACAATAAAGGAGAAGCAAGAACCCAGCGGTGACTGGAATCACGAAAAATTGTGACGCGCGTCACGCCTCGCTAACTGCCCTGTTTCTCTTAATTTGAGAGCTGTTCAGGAGATTCCGTGGGAGTTGAGGTGCGACGGGAAATCTTTAAGGTAGGCTGCGCAGCGGAGAAGAGCGATGCGGAAGCGCGCAGGGAAGATAATGATCGCAAAAGGAGGAATGCGATCAGCTCTTTCGTTTCAGTTCTGATCCGGGGGTCGTGGCTCTCAGTTGTGATTTGCCAGGTCGCGCAAGGCCGCCTGGTTGCGAATCACCAGAGTCGATCCACGAGCGTTGAGAATCTGATGCTTCTTCAGATCGGCCAAGAGGCGGGTCACAGTCTCCCGCGAGGTGCCGATCATTTGAGCAATCTCCTCATGCGTGAGGCGGAGTTTGACACGCGGCTCGGGCTTTGAGGATTCCCCGTTTTTCGAGCTCCACTCGAGCAGCAGTTTGGCCAGCTTCTCGGCAGCTGAGTGGGACAGGCCCAGGGAGCGAACTTCGTTGCAGACCATGTGGTATTTCTCGCTCAACTGTTCGGCCACTTTGAAGCAGACCTGGACGTCATTCTTCAGGAAACGGAGGAAATCTTCCCGTTTCACGAAGTTGACCTGGCAGGGATCGATGGTAACGGCGGTTACTTCGTAGGGTTTGCCGGATACAGTGGCACTTAGGCCCAGCACTTCTCCCGGTTCGGCGATTTTGACGATCATTGTTTTGCCGTTGGGGGCGCTGACCGAAAGTTTTACTGTGCCTTTGCAAATCACGAAGACACCGCGGGGCTCCTGGCGCTCGACAAACAGCACCGCGCCCTCGGGATAGGCCGTGGTGTACTTGATCTCCTCAAAAGCTTGCAACGCCGAGGCCGGCAAATCGCAGAAAATGCGCTCCGCGCGCAACTTGCAGGTCACGCAGCTTTCAACAATCTCCATTCCATAGGGTGAGATCATGGCTTCCCCTTCCTGAACTTCTGGGATCAGTTTCGGCTGCATGCTCGTGATTGGCTGTGCCGGAAGGCACAGGCGATTGTGATCTCGATCACAGACGGCATCTTCCTGATACACGCTTAACCTGGCAGGAGAATGCAGCGATGGAGCTTTTCTTGAGCCTATGTGATGCAGATCACATGGCGCTGTGATCTGTTTAGCAGACGTTCGCACCGCAGATCGTCAAAGTAAAGGAGGTTCGACCTTAATTCAGTGCGTGGGGGAATAATGAGCGCTGACGGCAAATTCAAGACGATGGATGCCAACGAGGCGGTCGCCTACGTCGCCTACCGGGTTAATGAAGTAATCGCGATTTATCCCATTACTCCATCTTCTTCGATGGGTGAGTGGGCAGACGAGTGGTCGGCAAAAGGGATCAAAAACATCTGGGGCACGGTGCCGCACGTAATCGAAATGCAGAGCGAAGGCGGAGCGGCGGGTGCGGTCCACGGAGCGTTGCAGACGGGATCGCTCTCGACGACGTTTACCGCTTCGCAGGGCCTGCTGTTGATGATTCCGAATATGAACAAGATTGCCGGAGAATTGACAGCGGCGGCATTTCACGTTTCGGCGCGAACCGTGGCGACGCATGCGCTCTCGATTTTTGGCGATCACAGCGACGTCATGTTCTGCCGCACGACGGGCTGGGCGATGCTCTGCTCGAATTCAGTGCAGGAAGCTATGGATATGGCGCTGATCGCGCAGGCGGCGACGCTCGAATCGCGAATTCCCTTTCTGCATTTCTTCGACGGATTCCGCACGTCACATGAAGTGAACAAGATCAAGATGCTGACCGAAGACGATATGCGGAAGATGATCAATATGGACCGCGTGTTTGAGCACCGGCAGCGGGCGCTGTCACCTGACCATCCGGTGTTGCGGGGAACAGCGCAAAATCCCGACGTGTTTTTTCAGATGCGGGAGCGGGCGAATATCTACTATGACCAGTGCCCGGAAAGAGTTCTAGCGGCGATGGAGAAGTTCGCAAAGATCGTTGGGCGTTCCTATCGCCTGTTCGATTACGTTGGCGCGCCGGATGCGGAGCGGGTGATTGTCACGATGGGATCGGGGGCGGAAGTGGCGCACGAAACCGTCGAGGCGATGAATGCAAAGGGCGAGAAAGTTGGATTGTTGAAGGTTCGGTTATACCGTCCGTTCTCCGTCAAACATTTTATGGAGGCGCTGCCGGGGAGTGTGCGAAAGATCGCGGTTCTGGACCGCACCAAGGAACCGGGAGCGATCGGCGAACCGCTTTATCAGGATGTGGTCGGCGCGTTGCAGGAAGGAGCGAAGCATGGCTTAGGGGACTTGAAGACGATTCCTGAGGTAGTCGGCGGGCGCTATGGATTGTCGTCGAAGGAATTTACTCCCGCGATGGTGAAGGCGGTTTACGACAATCTGAAAGCAACTCTGAGAAAGGAGCATTTCACTGTAGGAATCGAGGACGACGTCAGCGGAAGCAGCCTGGATTATGATGCCGGGTTTTCGACCGAGCCGGGGAATGTGGTACGCGCGCTGTTTTACGGCTTGGGCGCCGACGGCACGGTAGGCGCGAACAAGAACTCGATCAAGATCATTGGGGAAAACACGGACAATTACGCACAGGGATATTTCGTTTATGACTCGAAGAAATCCGGGGCGATGACGGTTTCCCATCTGCGGTTCGGGCCGCAGCCCATTCGATCAAGCTATCTGGTGTCGAAAGCGAACTTCGTTGCTTGTCACCAATGGATCTTCATGGAGCGCTACGACATGCTGGGCGCACTGGTCGAGGGCGGAACGTTCCTGCTGAACAGCCCGTTCGGGGCGGATGAAGTCTGGGATTGCCTGCCCCGAGCGGTGCAGGAGCAACTCATTTCCAAAAAAGCGAAGTTTTACGTTATTGACGCGTACCGGGTGGCACGGGACAGCGGAATGGGCAGCCGCATGAACACCATCCTGCAGGTTTGCTTCTTTGCGATTTCCAAAGTTCTGCCGAAAGAGCAGGCGATCGAGAGCATCCGGCAATCGATCCGCGACACGTATGGAAAAAAAGGCGAGGAGATCGTGCAGCGGAACATGAAGGCTGTGGACGAAACGCTGGCACATTTATTTGAAGTAAAGATCCCGGAGAAGGCGACGAGCACGATCGAGTTGGCCCCGCCGTTTTCTGTGACAGCGCCAGAGTTCGAGCGCAACGTTCTGGGCATGATGTACGCGGGGCGCGGTGACGAATTGCCGGTCAGCGCCTTCCCGGCCGATGGAACCTTCCCTACGGGAACGGCAAAGTGGGAGAAGCGAAATCTGGCGCTGGAAATTCCGGCGTGGGACGAGAAGATCTGCATTCAGTGCGGCAAGTGCGCCATGGTTTGCCCGCACGCGGTCATCCGCATGAAGGTTTACGACTCGAAGGAATTGGCGAATGCGCCGGCCACTTTCAAGTCGACCGATGCGCGGGATAAAGAATGGCAAGGCCTGAAATATTCGCTGCAGGTTGCGCCGGAAGATTGTACGGGTTGCGGCATCTGCGTAGAGATTTGCCCGGTGAAGAACAAAGCGGAGACAAGGCTCAAGGCGATCAATATGGTGCCGCAAGCCCCGCTGCGAGCGCCGGAGCGGGAGAACTGGGATTTCTTCCTCAAGATTCCTGAGCTCGATCGGCGGAACATCAAAGTGACCAGTATCCGGCAGCAACAGGTTCAGGAGCCGTTGTTTGAATTTTCGGGAGCGTGTTCAGGGTGCGGCGAAACTCCCTATCTCAAGCTGATGTCGCAGTTGTTTGGGGACCGCGCCATCATCGCGAACGCGACGGGATGCTCATCGATTTATGGCGGGAACCTTCCCACCACCCCTTGGACAAAAAATGCAGAAGGCCGCGGACCGGCGTGGTCGAATTCATTATTCGAGGACAACGCTGAATTTGGCTTGGGGTTCCGGTTGTCGATCGACAAGCAGACCGAATTCGCGCGGGAATTGGTGAAGGCTCTGGCGGCAGCGATTGGGGAAGAGCTAGCCTTGGCGATCCTCAATTCTCCACAACAGGATGAGGCCGAGATTCATGAGCAGCGGCAGCGAGTCGATCTGCTGAAGGAAAAGTTGCAGGCGCATACTTCGCCGGAAGCCAAGCACCTTTTGTCGGTTGCCGACCTGCTGGTGAAGAAAAGCGTTTGGATCGTGGGCGGCGATGGCTGGGCTTACGACATCGGCTACGGCGGCCTCGATCACGTGCTGGCCAGCGGGCGCGACGTCAACATCCTGGTGCTCGATACCGAAGTCTATTCGAACACTGGCGGGCAGGCATCGAAGTCTACGCCGCGGGCAGCGGTAGCAAAGTTCGCGGCGGGAGGAAAACCGGGAGCGAAGAAGGATTTGGGACTGATTGCAATGAGCTACGGCAACGTCTACGTGGCTAGCGTGGCAATGGGAGCAAAAGACGAGCACACGCTCAAAGCATTTCTCGAAGCCGAAGCCTACGATGGGCCAAGCCTGATCATCGCTTACTCGCACTGCATCGCGCACGGCATCAACATGACGACGGGAATGACGGATCAGAAACTGGCAGTGGAATCGGGCGAGTGGCTGCTCTACCGTTACCATCCCGAGCGCGCCGCGGCGGGGGAGAATCCGTTGATTCTCGACTCGCGAACTCCGACCAAAAAAGTGCAGGAATTCATGAATATGGAAACGCGGTTCAAGATGCTGACCAAGAGCAGTCCTGAGGAGGCGACGCGTCTCTGGCGACTAGCCCAGCATGACGCAGAGACGCGGTATCGCTTGTATGAGTACCTGGCGCAACGCAAGAGCGAAAAGGAATTAGCGAAGGGATGAAATACGGAACGACATCTGCAAAAAGCAGAATTGAACGGCTGACGCGGCCTGGAAATAGCGCGCTGCGGAGGAAGCTTGTAAGCAATGAGGAGACCCTATGATTGACCTCACCACGACATATCTCGGAATGGAGCTGCGTACACCGCTGGTGGCTTCGGCATCGCCGTTATCGCAGGAAATCGACAGCATTCGCCGACTCGCGGATGCCGGAGCTTCGGCCGTCGTGCTCTATTCGCTATTCGAAGAACAATTGCGGCAGGAAGAAATCGAATTGGAACACCGGCTGGACGCGGGAACGCATAGTTCCGCGGAAGCGATCAGCTACCTGCCTCAGCCTGATGAATTCCGGCTCGGGCCGGATGGATATCTGAAACATATTCAGCGGGCGAAAAGAGCTGTGTCGATTCCAATTATCGCCAGCCTGAATGGCTCGACGGCTGGCGGCTGGACGAGTTATGCCAAGCAGATCGAAGGCGCCGGCGCCGACGCGATTGAATGCAATATCTATTTTCTTGCGACCGATCCGGAAGTTTCTTCGAACGAGATTGAACAGAGATATCTCGATATCGTCAACGCGGTAACGTCGACCGTGAGCATCCCGGTCGCGGTAAAGATCAGCCCCTTCTTCAGCAATATGGCGAACATGGCGAAACGCTTTGACCTAGCCGGGATCGATGGGCTGGTACTGTTCAATCGCTTTTACCAGCCCGATATCAATATCGAGGAACTGGAAATTGAGCCGAACGTTCTGCTGAGCACCCCGCAGGCGCTGCGGCTTCCGCTGACCTGGATTGGTATTCTGTATGGCCGCATTCGCGCCGGCCTGGCTGCGACCAGCGGAGTGCATCAGCACGAGGATGTGATCAAACTGCTGATGGCAGGGGCCGACGTGACCATGCTCTGTTCCACCCTGCTGCGCAACGGGATTGGGCACATTCGCGAGCTCGAGCAGGGATTAATCGACTGGATGAAAGAACACGAGTACGCCTCGGTTCAGCAAATGAAGGGCAGCATGAGCCAGATCCGCTGCGCGGATCCGGGCGCGTTCGAGAGGGCGCAGTACATGAAAGCGGTGAAAGGCGTGCAGCAAGTGAAGGTCACCGCCCGCGAAGCCTGGACCATTCTCTCCGGCCGCTAGCTAAACACGGCCTCGGACAATTCTTCCCGCGCTGTAAATGGACACGTTTAGGTGCCGTACGGCGGCGAGAAGAATGTCCGGACACAACTGCAAGGAACCCTTCCAGGACCGGCTGGCGAATCGTCTATTTTTCCTGCAGGGACTCGATATACTTCGTCAGATTATTGATGCGCTGCTGTACTTCGCCCTCATGCCCCTGACTCAGATCGCGGAATAACGGACCCCAAACCGGCATTTCCTTCGTGCCATGGGCGACAACATCGGCGTCGCCACGGATGGCGGTGGAAACTTTCAGACTCGGGAATTTTCCTCCGTTGTTCTTGCTCAGAGCAGCGAGATCGGAGGGTGGAGTTTTCAGAGCGCTGGCCGCCGGGCCGTTTCCTTTGCCATCGGCTCCGTGACAAACGGCACAGTAGGAAACGTACATTTCCTTGCCCGACGCGGCGGAGGTAACTTTAACGGGCACATGCTTGATCTCCGATGCCGATTGACCCTGCGACTGATCCTGGGACGCGGCAAACGCGGGAAGCAGAGACAACGCGACAACAATCGAACCTACTTTTTTGATGAACATCGCATTCTCCTTTCAACCTTACACTTGTAGCGCAGAGCAATACCGAGTGCTGTGACCCCAGTCACGAAGTGATGTATTTCACAACACCGAGGAGGCAGCACGACCGAAGGCCGCCGCAATAAACAACCTGCGGAATTTCGAAACTGGACGAAAGCCACGGCGAAGACTCAGCTGCCGGTTTCCATCACCCGTTGCTGTGATTTCCGTCACGGCGGGATTCTCATGAAGCGACCAAACTTAGGACAGACTGACCTAGTTGTCGAGGGTCGCTCACGAAGGAGACGCCTATGAAACCCCTATTCGCGATTCTTCTAATCGTAGTCACAATTGGCCTGATGGGAACGATGCCGGCTCTTGCCGGTCAGAAAGCAGACTCGACTACTACGGTTCCGAAGTATGATCCTTCCGCGGAAAAAACATTTGCGGGAACGGTGGCCGACGTGGTCGATCGGGTTTGCCCGATGAGCGGCGGGCTGGGATCGCATTTGATGTTGAAACTTGACGATGGCAAAACCATCGAGGTTCATCTAGCTACCACGCAATTCGTGAAAAGCTTCGATCTTGTTTTCAATAAGGGAGACAAGGTTGAGGTCGTCGGAGTCAAAGTCCAATTCGAAGGGAAAGAAACGATTTTTGCCCGTGAAGTTACGCGGGGATCGGATACCTTCACTTTCCGTGATAAGACGGGCGTTCCGGTTTGGTGAGAATGAGAAGAGTGAAGATACTTGTCAACCAGGGACAGGTGGTTTTCATCAGACAGTCTCAGATCTAAGTCTCGCTGGCCGCGGTGCGGAAGACGCCCTTGATCGGGTGACTCTCCACAACATTTTGGCTACGACCAGTTGTCAGTGGACCATTGTCCTCCATCGGTTTAGTCTTTGAGGCGCATAATGATTGGCTGTTGGGCCGATGGTATTGCACTCCGGAATTAAGAAGTTCCACATAGGATTGACTTGTGAACGTTTCCAATCCAGTTTTGGCTACGAGCCAACCCGCGATATCCGCGGAACGGCAAGGACTGGATGTGATTTTCGACCCACAATCGGTCGCGGTGATCGGCGCTACCGACCGCCCTGATACGGTGGGCCGGACGGTTCTGCAGAATCTCTTGACCTCGGCTTTCCGGGGAAAAGTGTTCCCGGTAAACCCGCAACGCTCCGAGCTTCTGGGAATCAAGGCGTACAAGAACATCGGGAGCGTGCCCCAACGAGTGGACCTGGCAGTGCTGGCGACACCGGCCGCTACGATTCCAGGAATCATCGGAGAATGCATCGACGCTGGAGTCAAGGGCGCGGTTGTGATCTCCGCCGGCTTTCGCGAAAGCGGTGAGCGAGGAATCGAACTTGAAAAGCAAATCAGGCGGCAGTTGCGGCGGGGCACGCTGAGGCTGATCGGGCCGAACTGCCTGGGAGTGATGAATCCGAGCGTCGGATTGAATGCAACGTTTGCGAAAGATCCTCCCAAAGATGGGAACGTGGCTTTTCTCAGCCAGAGCGGGGCCCTGCTGACTGCGATTCTTGATTGGAGCCATCAGGAGAATGTCGGCTTCAGCGCGATCGTTTCGACGGGCTCGATGCTTGATGTCGGCTGGGGCGATTTGATTTACCACTTCGGAGACGATCCCCGAACAAAGAGCATTCTGATTTACATGGAATCGGTTGGCGATGCCCGATCGTTTCTCTCAGCAGCACGCGAAGTAGCCTTAAGCAAGCCGATCATAGTGATCAAAGTCGGGCGCTCGGAGGCAGGTTCGCGCGCGGCAGCGTCACACACCGGAGCTCTGACAGGCAGCGATGAGGTGCTCGATGCGGCGCTTCGCAGAAGCGGGGTGTTGCGCGTTCATAGCCTCGCGGACCTGTTTTACATGGCAGAAGTGTTGAGCAAGCAGCCGCGGCCGAGAGGACCGAAGCTTACCATCCTAACCAATGCCGGCGGACCCGGCGTGCTGGCGACGGATTCTCTTGTGGCAAACGGCGGCGAACTCGCCGTGCTCTCCGATGCCACGGTGCAAGCATTGAATTCATTTCTGCCGGCGCATTGGAGCCACAACAATCCGATCGACGTGCTGGGCGACGCCGACTCGGAGCGCTATGCGCGAGCGTTGGAACTGGCTTCGCAAGATCCGAATAGCGACGGGCTGCTTACGATTCTTGCGCCGCAAGGCATGACTAATCCCTCCGATGTGGCAAGAGGGTTGCGAAATTACGCGCATTCCACCGGCAAACCAGTGCTGGCGAGCTGGATGGGCGGCGTGAGCGTGGCGGAAGGAGACGCCATCCTCAACGACGCGGGAGTTCCGACATTTTCCTATCCCGATACCGCGGCACGGGCATTTACGTATATGTGGCGCTACACCTACAACCTGCGCCTGCTGTATGAGACTCCGAGCCTGGCTGAGGGCCCGGAGATCGACCAGGCGGCGCGAATCGCCATCGAGGAAATTATCGGGAAGGCGCGTGCCGCTGGAACAACCGTACTGAATGAATACCAGTCGAAGCGGCTGCTTTCGCTTTACGGAATTCCAACGGTCGAGACACGCATCGCAAACAGTGAAGACGAAGCGGTCAAGCAGGCAGGCGAGATCGGATTTCCGGTAGTGCTGAAGGTATTTTCGGAAGCCATCACGCACAAGACGGACGTGGGCGGCGTGAAATTGAATTTGCACAACGAGTCAGAGGTTCGCAACGCGTATCAGGCAATCGAGCGCTCGGTGAACGAGGAGCTTGGAGCCGGGCGATTCTCGGGAGTAACCGTGCAGCCGATGGTAAAGCTGGATGGTTATGAGCTGATTCTCGGCAGCAGCGTCGATCCGCAATTTGGGCCGGTCGTGTTGTTCGGCTCCGGCGGACAGCTGGTTGAAGTTTACAAAGATCACGCACTGACGCTTCCTCCGCTGAACACGACGCTGGCCCAACGGCTGATGGAACGAACCAATATATTTCGCGCACTAAAGGGAGTGAGGGGACGCAAGCCGGTTGATCTCGCGGCGCTGGAAGGGCTGCTGGTGCGATTCAGCCAACTCGTCGTAGAGCAGCCTTCGATTGCGGAAATCGACATCAACCCGCTGCTCGCCTCGCCTGAGCGTTTACTTGCACTCGACGCCCGCGTGGTGTTGCATGGCCCATCGATTAAGGACGAGCAATTGCCCCGGCCGGCGATCCGGCCGTATCCGTCGCAACATGTTTCGCAGTGGAAGATGAAAGACGGCAGTGAAATCACAATTCGACCCATTCGCCCGGAGGATGAGCCTCTGATGGTCGAGTTTCACGGAACACTCTCCGACCGGACTGTGTTCCTGCGCTATTTCGCCTCGATGAGCCTGCGGCGCCGGGTGGAGCATGACCGCCTGGTTCGCATCTGCTTTGCCGGATATGACCGGGAGATGGTGTTGGTTGGCGAATACAAGGATCCGGCGACCGGCAAACACCGAATCCTGGGCGTGGGCCGGCTGAACAAGTCGCGCACCAACAGCGAGGGCGAGGTTGCGGTGCTGGTGGCCGATCAATATCAGCGCCAAGGACTGGGAACAGAATTGTTGCGTCGAAATATTCAGATCGCGCGCGAAGAAAAACTGACGCGCCTATACGCCGAAATTTTACGAGACAACATTGCCATGGAAAAGGTTTTCCAACGGCTCGGCTTCAACTTTCACATGCACGGGGATTCGGAATCGACCACTGCGACTCTGGAGCTCACGGGCACATAATCGCGTTCCCCGGCTTGTGCGCAACTTCGACACACAGGAAGTCTTATGGACGCTCTGCTTCTGCACCGGCTGCACTTCGCTTTCACGATCACCTTTCATTATCTTTTCCCGCAGCTCACGATGGGGCTCGCGTTGCTCATCGTGGCGCTGAAAACGATTGCCATCCGCCGCAACGATGAGCGGTATAACCAGGCCGCGCGGTTCTGGGCAAAGATTTTTGCCGTGAATTTCCTGCTGGGAGTGGTGACTGGCATTCCCATGGAATTTGAGTTCGGCACGAACTGGTCGCAATTCGCGCGGGTCACGGGAGGTGTGATCGGCCAGCCTCTGGCCATGGAAGGAGTTTTTTCCTTTTTCCTGGAATCGGCTTTCCTCGGGCTGTTCTTGTTCGGCGAAAAACGATTATCGGCGCGGGCACATTGGGCGTCGGCGTTTCTGGTATTTGTCGGTTCCTGGATTTCAGGATTCTTCATTATCGTGACGAACGCATGGATGCAGCATCCCGTCGCGTACCGGGTCTTGCCGAATGGAGGCTATGAAGTCACCAGTTTCTGGGAGCTGTTGATGAACCCATGGGCCCTGCGTGAGTATGCGCACAACATGTCCGGAGCGGTGATTACCGGTTCGTTTGTGATGTGCTCAGTGGGCGCGCTCTATCTGCTCGAAAATCGTTTCAGCGAGCACGGAAAAATCTTTTTGAGAGTGGGAGTGATTGCCGGGGTGATTTCCTGCATCACTCAGATTTTTCCCACTGGAGATGCACAGGGAAAGTACATGGCGAAGCAGCAACCGGCCACGGTGGCCGCGATGGAGGGTCTGTTCAATTCAAAAACCGGCGCTCCGATTGTGCTGATCGGTCAGCCGGATGAAGTGACCCAACACATCGACAATCCGATTGCCGTAAACGACATACTGAGCTTCCTGATTTACGGCACGGTGAAGGCAGAAGTAACCGGACTCGACAAAATTCCGCGTGATCAATGGCCTTCGCCAATGCCGCTGCTTTTTTACGCCTACCACATCATGGCTGGGCTGGGGACATACTTCGCTGCGATCATGACGATTGCCGCGTTTCTTTTGTGGCGCGGAAAACTTTTCGATACGCACTGGGTGCTCTGGGCGTTGCTCCTGAGCTTTCCATTTCCTTACATTGCCAACACGGCTGGCTGGTTGACGGCGGAGATCGGGCGGCAACCATGGATTGTTTATGGGCTGATCCGCGTGCCGGAGGGATATTCAAAGTATGTGTCTTCGGGCAACGCGTTATTTACGCTGTTGGGGTTCATGGGAATGTACACCATCTTGTCGATTCTTTTTGTCGTGCTGGTCTACCGGATTATCGACCACGGCCCGGCTGTGGCCGAGGCGCCATCGATCCTGACGAATGCAGCAGTTAAGGTTGGTTAAGGAGTGAACATGGGATTCACATGGTTCTGGCTCGTGGCCATCATGCTGGTCTGCTATGTGGTGCTGGACGGGTTCGATCTTGGGGTCGGCATTCTTCATGTCTTTCTGCCGCAGAGCGAGGAAGAAAGACAGTTGATGATGCGAAGCATCGGGCCGGTGTGGGATGGAAACGAGGTGTGGTTGCTGGCCGGGGGAGGAACGCTGTATTTTGCCTTCCCTTTGCTTTACGCGTCTGCCTTCAGCGGATTCTACCTGGCGCTGATGATCGTTTTGTGGCTCTTGATCATGCGCGGTGCCGCGATTGAGCTGCGGATGAAAATTGATGCGGGCGTTTGGCGACAATTCTTCGACGGCGTTTTTTTTATTGCGAGCGCACTGCTGGCCGTATTTTACGGGGCTGCGCTGGCGAATGTGATTCGCGGCGTTCCGCTGCAGGCCGATGGTTATTTCTTTCTGCCGCTGTGGACCGATTGGAGGGTCGGCGCTCATCCAGGAATCCTGGATTGGTATACGGTGATTGGCGGGGTGGTTGCGCTGGTCGCGCTGGCGCTGCACGGGGCGCTGTATCTGGCCGTTAAAACCGAAGGGGATCTTCAACAGCGAGCGCGCGCGCTTGGGCGCCGGTTGTGGCTGGCAGTTTTGTTGCTGACGTTTCTCAGCCTGCCGGCTTCGATCATTGCGCGTCCGGATACGCTGGCGAATTACCGCATTTATCCACTTACGTTTGGTGTGCCGTTGGTGGTGTTCCTTGCGCTGCTCGGCATGCGGTTCTTCTCGCGCGTTTCCGACGACCGGAAGGCTTTTGCCTGTTCGTGTCTGTATCTCGCAGTCATGCTCGTGGGAGCAGCCATTGCGCTCTATCCAAGGCTGCTGCCTTCGACGACCGACGCAACCTACGACATCACGATCGACAAAGCGCTCTCGGGTCCACACACGATTCACGTGGGGTTGATCTGGTGGAGCTTCGGCATGCTGTGCGCGCTCACTTATTTCGTGATCGTGTATCGCATGTTTCGCGGCAAGGTGAGCCTGGGGGGCGGGGGATACGAGCATTAGAGAAGAGCGTTAAGACGACACGCTTTCGATCTTCTGAGCGGCAGTCGCGAGTGCCGCAGCCAAGCCTTCTGAGTTTGAGACTCCTCCCTGAGCCAGATCCTTGCTGCCTCCGCCACGGCCTCCGAGTTTGACTACGGCTTCTTTCAGAAGAGCAGCCATATCGTGACGCTGCCCGGCGGTTTGCGCGAATACCAGAGCTGGTTGCGGCGACGTTGCCGCGAGCAAAGCGACCACGGGTAGTGATTGCCGGGTCAGCTTCT
>JASHNX010000072.1 GCA_030041415.1 Candidatus Sulfotelmatobacter sp. | reverse complement strand
CGGCATACGCCGTTCTTCAAGGGATACCGTCCGCAGTTTTACTTGCGCACGACGGACGTTACCGGAGTCGCCGAGTTGCCAAGCGGCACGGAGATGGTGATGCCGGGCGACAATGTGAGCCTGGTGATCGAGTTGATCACGCCGGTGGCGATGGAGAAAGGTTTGCGGTTTGCGATTCGCGAAGGCGGACATACCGTTGGCGCCGGAACGATCGCCGAGATTGTGCAGTAGAAACATAAGCGGCTTGCAGCTTGCCGCAGGATATTTCCTCTCGGAGCGCCGGGAGGGGTTAGCGAGATGAAAAAGTGACAGGACAAGAAAGAATTCGAATCCGGTTGAAAGCATACGACTATCGTGTGCTCGACCAGTCGACGGGCGAGATCGTGGATACGGCGCGGCGTACGGGCGCGCAGATCGCGGGCCCGATTCCGCTGCCGACGATGAAGAACAAGTACACGGTCCTGCGTTCGCCGCACGTGGATAAGAAGTCTCGGGAGCAGTTCGAGATTCGTACCCACAAGCGCCTTCTCGATATTCTCGAGCCAACGCAGCAGACGGTGGATGCGCTGATGAAGCTTGATCTGCCGGCGGGTGTGGATGTGGAGATCAAGGCGTTCGGGAAAGAGCATAAATAACTCATGTGGGGATAGCCGCCCTCGGCTGTCCGGTCGAGCGAAGCTCGAATGATTTCGCGGGCGAGGACGCCCGCGCCACGAACCAGCCAATAGCGAAAGCCAAGCTGGATGGAGATTGAAAATGGCAACGCGAGTTACAGGCATTCTCGGCAAAAAAGTCGGCATGACGCAACTGTTCGACTCGAAGGGTGACGTGCGTCCGGTCACGGTTTTGCAAGCTGGCCCTTGCGTTGTTACGCAGCACAAATCGGCGGTGAAGGACGGTTACGAAGCGGCGCAGATCGGGCTGGTCGAGTTGATGAAGCAGTCGAAGCTGACGAAGCCCGCGCAGGGACACCTCGCGAAGAACAATCTTCCGCCGGTGAAATTTATGCGTGAGGTGCCGCTCGAGGCCGATGGTGACGGAGACGGCGCAGTAAAGGTCGGCGACCGGGTCCTGGTCGAGATTTTCGAAAACGAAAAATTCGTCGATGTGGTCGGTACCAGCAAAGGGCGCGGCTTTCAGGGTGTGGTGAAGCGGCATCATTTTGGCGGCGGCCCGAAGTCGCATGGTTCGATGTTTCAAATCACGGGTTCGATTGGCTCATCAGCCTTCCCTTCGCGGGTGTTTAAAGGCATGCGAATGTCGGGTCACATGGGCGATCAGCGAGTAACCGCCCGCAACCTGCGCGTGCTGGGTGTGGATAAAGACGAGAACCTGCTGGTCGTCGAAGGGAGCGTGCCGGGACCGCAGGGCGGCTACATTGTAATTACGAAAGCCAAGAAGCCGCCAAGAGAGCGGCGAGGATTCGCCGGTGCGGCAACGGTCGATCCGTTGAAGGCAGCAAAGCGAGCGGCAAAGAAGGCGTAACGCCAGTGGCTAGTGGTCAGGGGCCAGTGGGCAGAAAAGCAAAGCAATGGCAACTATCGACATACACGATTTAAGCGGCAAGAAAGTCGGGACGTTTGACTTGGCCGATGAAATTTTCGGCGCGGTCAACGAGGACCTGCTCTGGGAAGCGGTGAAGCATTACCGCGCCGGGCAGCATCGCGGAACTCATGCGACCAAGGCGCGCTGGCAAGTTTCCGGATCGGGCAAAAAATTGTGGAAGCAGAAGGGCACAGGACGCGCCCGCATCGGTTCGATTCGCTCGCCACTGTGGCGGCATGGCGGAACGGTGCACGGGCCAGTTCCGCGCTCCTACGATTACACCTTTCCGCGCAAGAAGCTTTTGGGCGCGCTGCGTTCCGCACTGGCAGCCAAGTTTGCGGACGGCAAGCTGATCGTGGTGAATGCCTTCGATGTGAAGGAAGCGAAGACGAAGGAGTTCCGTAAGGCGCTGGACGCGCTCAAAGTCGATTCGACGGTGCTGCTTGTAGATGCGGCCAAAGCTGCGAATCGAAATCTTGAGCTGGGTTCGCGGAATATCGAAGGGCTCGAACTGATAGCCGGGAATGAAGTTCATCCCTATCACCTGTTGCGCTACGATCGCGTGATTTTCTCGCATCCCGCGATCGAGAAGCTGCAGCTAACCCTGCAGGACTCGCTGCCTAAGAAGCTGCGCAAGCCGGCAGAGGACGAAGGCGCGAAGAAATCATCTGCGGCTCCGCGGCGTCGCGCGCGGCATGAAAAAGCGGCGGAGGTGGCCTAACTCATGAAATCCGCATACCAGATTATTCGGCGGCCGGTAATCACGGAGAAGGGCTTGGCGATCAAGGAAAACCAGAACACGCTGGTCTTCCAGGTTGCTCCGAAGGCTACGAAGACAGAAGTCAAGCAAGCCGTGCAGGCGATTTTCAAAGTCAAAGTGCTGTCCGTGCGCACGGCGACTTATCCGGGCAAAGAGCGACGGCGCGGAAAGTTTGCCGGATACCGTCCGGATTGGAAGAAAGCCTATGTGCGGCTGCGCGCCGGCGAGAAAATGCCGGAGTATGCACAGAATTTGTAAACGAAGTATTTAAAAGCGAAGAGCTGATTTATGGCGATCAAAACATATCGACCGACGACCCAGACGTTGCGCTACCGCACGACCATCGTCAATGACGACATCACCACGCGGCAGCCCTACAAACCGCTGGTCGAGCCGAAACAGCGCACCGGAGGACGCCGCAACTCGGGTGACATCACCAGTTGGCATCGCGGCGGTGGGCACAAGCAGAAATTGCGCATCGTCGACTTCAAGCGCGACAAGACAGGAATTCCGGCGACGGTCACGACCATCGAATACGATCCCAACCGCTCGGCGCGCATTGCTCTGCTGGCGTATGCCGATGGCGAGAAGCGCTATATCCTTGTTCCGGACGGTTTGAAGGTTGGGCAGAAAGTGGTGAGCGGTCCGGAGGCGGACATCCTGGTGGGCAATGCGTTGCCGCTACGCAACATCCCGCCCGGCACTTCGATTCACAACCTCGAACTCAAGCCCGGCAAAGGCGCGCAGATGGTGCGTTCGGCGGGCGGAGTGGCGCAACTGGTGGCCAAGGAGTCCGATTATGCGCTGGTGAAACTGCCTTCCGGCGAGACCCGCAAGGTTTCGCAGGATTGCATGGCGACGATCGGGCAGGTTGGAAATCTCGATCACGAAAACGTCACCATCGGTAAGGCGGGGCGCACGCGCTGGCTGGGATGGCGGCCGGTCAACCGTGGCGTGACCATGAATCCCGTGGATCACCCCCACGGCGGCGGCGAAGGCAAGACCTCGGGCGGTAGGCATCCGGTAACGCCCTGGGGCCAGCCAACGCGGGGTTACAAGACGCGCAACAACAAGCGCACGGATAAGTTCATTGTGAGCGACCGGCGCAGCAAGTGACGCCGGAAGCAAAACCAGATTCCTCACGCGCACTTGGCGCGTGTTCGGAATGACAACAATTTAAGGATTAGCTACGAGCTGGAAGCTGAATTTATGGCACGTTCAACGAAAAAAGGCGCATACGTAGATGGATACCTGATGTCGCGGGTCGAAGCCATGAACTCGCGCAACGAGAAGAAGGTATTGCGCACCTGGTCGCGGCGCTCAACCATCGTCCCGGAAATGGTGGGACATACGATCGCGGTGCATAACGGCAAAAAGTTCATTCCCGTGTATCTCACCGAGAACATGGTGGGCCACAAGCTGGGTGAGTTCAGCTTCACGCGCCAGTTTAAGGGACACTCGATGAAGGCGGCCACGGAAGCGGCGGCGAAGCCGGCGGGTATTCCGGGCGGACCGGGTGCGCCTGTTCCGGCAGCGGCGGCAGCGCCTGCGGCGCCGAAGGCATAAGGGAGACGCAATGGAATTTCGAGCCGAAATGCGTTACTTGCGAGTCTCGCCGCAGAAGGCGCGCCTGGTGCTGGATCTGATCAAGGGACGCAGAGTCGAAGACGCACGCAATACCCTGCTCTATACCAAGAAACGGGTGGCGGCACACGTCGGCAAGCTGTTGCAGTCGGCCCTAGACAACGCGAATTTCCTGAGCGCAGAGAAAAATCTGGATGTCGACATCGACAATCTATATGTGAAGAGTGCGATCGCCAACGACGGACCGCGTATGAAGCGCATCCGTCCGGCCCCGCAGGGGCGCGCGTTTCGCTACCAGCGGCGGATCTCGCATATTCAGCTGGTTCTGGAGGAGCGGAATCGCGGAGCGGTTTCAGCTTCGAGCGACACAGGGAGTGCGGCACGCGCCGCCGCCCCAAAACGAAGGACCGCGGTGGCGAAGAAAGCGGCGGGTAAGACCGGCAAAAAGAAAGCAGCGGCGAAGTGACCGCGCTTTGTGGGCGATGAGCGTGCAGCAGTCATCCTGAGCGCAGTTTGCGAAGGATCTTAGAAACAGGTTCCTCACCGTCGTCTGGCGACGGTGTGGAATGACAAGGCTTCGGAATCGATTTAGGAGATACGGATGGGTCAAAAAGTTCATCCTTATGGTTTTCGCCTCGGCTACACCAAGCCGTGGAAGTCACGCTGGTTTGCCGAGCGCGACTATGACAAGCAGCTGTTCGAAGACGTCAAGCTGAAAGCTGAATTGAAAGAGAAGCTCAAGTCAGCGGGAGTCAGCTCGATTGAAATCGAGCGGCCTGGCAACAAGCTGCGCATCATCATCAAGACGGCGCGGCCGGGCATTATTATCGGGCGCAAGGGCGCAGAGATTGACAAGCTCAAGGCCGAGCTGCAGGGGCGCACCAAAGGCAAAGATGTTTTTGTTGACATTCAGGAAGTGCACAAGCCCGAGCTCGACGCGCAACTGGTTTCAGAAGCGATCGCGCTGCAACTCGAGAAGCGCGTGGGTTTCCGCCGGGCGATGCGCAAATCGGTCGATTCGGCGTTGCGTTTCGGCTGCAAGGGAATCAAGGTTCGCGTTAGCGGGCGGTTGAACGGAAATGAAATCGCGCGCTCGGAGTGGTACCTGCAGGGTCGTTTGCCGCTGCATACGCTGCGGGCCGACATTGAATATGGATTTTCCGAGGCTCGCACCACCTACGGCGTGATCGGCGTGAAGGTCTGGGTGTACAAAGGCGAGATTCTGCCGACGAAGAAACGGGAAGAGAAAACGGCGGTAGGTGCCTTCTAAAGCTGAGAGCGATTTATGTTGATGCCAAAAAAAGTAAAGTACCGCAAGCAGCAGCGCGGGCGCATGACGGGCAAGGCCTGGCGCGGCTCGACGTTGGCATTTGGCGACTATGGCCTGAAAGTACTCGAGCCGGGATGGATTACTGACCGGCAGATCGAGGCCAGCCGGGTGGCGATGACTCGCTTTATCAAGCGCGGCGGAAAGATCTGGATTCGGGTCTTTCCCGATAAGCCGGTTACCAAGAAGCCCGCTGAAACTCGCATGGGCAAGGGCAAAGGGGCGCCCGACCACTGGGTCGCGGTGGTTCATCCGGGAAAGATTTTGTTCGAAATGGAAGGGGTGACGGGCGCGGATGCTGGCGAGGCGATGCGTTTAGCGTCGCACAAGCTGCCGCTGCGCACGGCATTGGTCAAGCGCGAGACGGCGCATTAGGAATTAACCCTTAGCTTTCAGGCGTCGCTTACCGACCCGCGGTTGCTGAGAGCTGAAGGCTAAGAGCTGATTTATGAAGGCAGACAAAATTCGAAACCTAACCGAAGAAGAGCTGCGCCACCAGGAGCGCGATCTGGCCGATCAGTTGTTCAAGCTGAAGTTTCAGCTGAACATGGGGCAGACCGAGAGCCTGAAGAAGATTCGCGGGCTGCGTAAGGACATTGCCCGCGTGAAAACGATATTGGGCGAGCGCACCCGCGCCGCCGCAACGGAGAAACGCTGATGCCGGAATCCGCAAGCGGAAAGACCGCCACGCCCAAGAGCGAGCACGCACAGGGACGGCGCAAGGAAGTAGTCGGTGAAGTGGTGGCCAATCGCATGGCGAAAACCATTGTGGTCAAGGTCACGCGCAAGAAAGCGCATCCGTTTTACGGGCGGGTGATTGCGCGCAACAAGAAGTTCTACGCGCACGACGAAAAGAATGAGGCGCACGTGGGCGATTTTGTCCGCATTGAGGAGACGCGTCCACTATCGAAGCTAAAGCGCTGGAAGCTGAAGGACATTATTCGCAAGACGGCTCTGGTGCCGGAAATCACACTGGAACAGGAAAGCCGGTAGCTGCGCCGCGCTGAGGGAGATGGAAGCCATGGCTGTGATGATGAGAACCATGCTGGAGGTCGCCGACAACTCCGGCGCGCGCAAGCTGCAGATGATTCTGCCGTTGGGCGGCGCGACCGGACTGAACGCGGATTTGGGCGACGTGATCACGGCTGCCGTGAAAGAAGCCGCCCCCGATGGGCAGGTGCAAAAGGGTAAGGTGGTCAAGGCAGTGATTGTCCGCACCAGAAAAGAGCGCCGGCGACGCGATGGAACCTATATCCGCTTCGACCAGAATGCTGCCGTACTGATTAACGAGGCGGGCGAGCCGGTGGGAACCCGCGTTTTCGGCCCGGTAGCACGCGAGCTTCGCGAGAAGAGGTTCTTGAAGATCGTGAGCCTGGCGCCAGAGGTTATTTAGGGATCGAAGAATTGAGTAACTGAGGAGTTTGGTAATCGAGTACTTTTGAGGGCGCGGAACGGGTTTTTGGGTTCTGAATTTCCCGACTACGCAATCTCACAATTACCAATTGGGATATAGAGAATGAGAGCTGCAAGCACGGTACACAAACGAGTTGACATTCGGCGCAACGATAGCGTGAAAGTAATCACCGGGCGCGACAAGGGCAAGGAAGGGCGCGTTTTGCGCGTGTTTCCTGACGACGCCAAGATTCTGGTCGAGCACGTCATGATGGTGAAAAAGCACGTGCGCCCCAATCCGCAACGCAATATTGCTGGCGGGATTGCGGAACAGGAAAGCCGGATTGCGATCTCCAACGTGCAACTGGTTTGCCCGACCTGCGGCCCGGTGCGCATCGGGCATGAAGTGCGGGGCGATCGCAAAGTGCGGGTGTGCAAGAAGTGCGGCACGACATTGGACAAATAGCCGCCAGCTATCAGCTTTCAGTGAAAGCTGAGGTCGCTGAGAGCTGAAAACTGAGAGCTGAAAACTGAGAGCTTTACTGATGGCAAAAGACAAGAAAGCACCGAAAGAAACCGCGCAGGAGTCAAAGGCTCCTGAGCAGGCCAGGCATAGCGCCAAGGAACGTCCGCGGCTGCGGGCCCGCTTCGAAAAAGAGGTTGCACCGGTTTTGCTGAAGGAATTGGACCTCAAGAACGCGATGGCCGTTCCACGCTTGAACAAGATCGTCGTGAATATGGGCGTCGGCGAGGCCACGCAGAATTCGAAGGTTCTCGATCCTGCGGTGAATGAACTCGGCCAGATTACGGGGCAGAAGCCCGTCGTGACCCGGGCTCGCAAGTCGATTGCGGCGTTCAAAGTGCGCGAGGGGCAAGCCATTGGGGCGATGGTCACCCTGCGCGGCGACCGCATGTATGAATTTTTCGACCGACTGGTCAATATCGTTCTGCCGCGTGTGCGCGATTTTCGCGGTGTATCTACGAAGTCGTTCGACGGACGCGGCAACTACACGCTCGGGCTGCATGATCAGCTGATCTTCCCCGAGATTTCTTACGAGAAAGTCGGCAACTTAAAGGGAATGAACGTCACGATCGTGACTACAGCCGCAAACGACAACCAGGCGCGAACACTGCTGAAGCACTTGGGCATGCCGTTTCGGCAGTAAGGCGCGTGAGATTTTCGGGTGGGAGAGGCGACTAAGGATTTCATGACAACCGCTAAACGAGTCAAAGACGCAAAGATTGAAAAGAAGTTTGAAGTTGCCCGGGCGCAGAAAAAGTCGCCCAAGTTCTCCACGCGTAGGCACAACCGTTGCAAGCTGTGCGGGCGGCCGCGCGCGTATTTGCGCAAGTTCGGCATTTGCCGGTTGTGTTTCCGCGGGCTGGCGTTGCGGGGCGAGATTCCGGGGGTTTCGAAGTCGTCGTGGTGAAGTGCTCGCGGCTGCGCCGTTTTTATGGCGGGTAAAGGCAGGCGAGCTCGGAACGACATGGAAAGTTGAAGAGTTGAAGCGTAGCGAGCCGCTGCAGGTTCTCCGAATGCGGAGCGAACGGGCGGCGAGAGGAGAAGCAAACGATGAGGTTGACCGATCCGGTCGCAGACATGCTGGCGAGGGTGCGCAACGCGCTGCAGGCGAGGCATCAGAAAGTGGACGTTCCCGCCTCCCGCCTGAAGATGGAGATTGTCCGCATTCTGAAAGAAGAGGGTTACATCTCGAATTTCAAGGCGACGGAAGAGGAAGGCCACAAAATCATCCGCATTTATCTGAAATACGGAGCGCACAATGAGGCCGCGATTTCGAAGGCCGAACGTGTCTCCCGGCCCGGCTGCCGGGTCTATGTGCGGCGCAGCGAAATTCCGCGCGTGCTCGGAGGCATGGGAATCAACATCCTGACCACCCCGCGCGGGGTGATGACCGGTCGCCAGGCCCGCAAAGAAGGCGTGGGCGGCGAACTTTTGTGCGAGATTTGGTAGGGAGAGCAGCTTCTGGCTATCGGCCGTCGGCGATCACTGAAGGCGACGGCTGGCGAAGCTGAGAGCTGAGAGAACTTATGTCACGAATTGGAAAAAAGCCGATCGCCATCCCCAAGGGGGTGACGGTTAAGATCGAAGGCAATACTGTTCTGGTGCAGGGGCCAAAAGGCAAGCTCGACACGGCACTCCCTGCCGGAATCAAGTTTGAACAGAAGGATGGCCACATCGTCGCACAGCGCGAGAACGATTCGCAGGCGGCACTGCATGGCCTGGCGCGCGCCCTGGTCAACAATGCCGTTGAGGGCGTCACCAAGGGATGGACGCGCGAGCTCGAGATCGTCGGTATTGGCTACCGCGCCGAACTGAAGGGAAAGGGAACGATCGTGTTCAACTTGGGATTTTCCCATCCCATCGAATATCCTCTGCCCAGTGGGGTTGCGGCAGCCGTCGATCCCAAACAGACGAGAATCTCGCTGACCGGAATCGATCGCCAACAAGTCGGACAGGTTGCGGCTGAAATGCGGGCCCTACGTCCGCCCGATCCTTACAAGAACAAGGGTGTGCGCTACGTGGGCGAAAGGTTGAAGAAGAAAGTAGGAAAGACGGGAGCGAAGTGACGCCGGCTCGCGCGGCGTCTGAGCGGCGCGGGCGTCATCCCGAGCGTTCCTTGCGAGGGATCTCCGGAAAGATATAGAAGATGCTTACAAAAATTTCCAAGAACCAGAAGCGTGGACACATCCACGAGCGCATTCGCAAGAAGCTGTGGGGTACAGCGGAGCGGCCACGGCTGAATGTGTACCGTTCGTTGAATCACATTTACGTGCAGGTGATCGACGACTTGAGCGGGAAGACTCTTGTGTCGGCAAGCACGGCGGAAGGCAAGAAAGCCGCTGCAGGCAAGAGCACGGGCGGAAACGTGGCGGCGGCGAAATCGGTGGGCAAGGCAATCGCGGAGCGGGCCAAGGCCAAGGGCGTAAGCAAAGTCGTGTTTGACCGCGGCGGCTATATTTATCACGGACGGGTGAAGGCGCTTGCCGATGCCGCCCGGGAGGCGGGACTCGAGTTCTAAATATGCCAACAGTCACAAAGAAGCTCGACGCAAATTCGTTTCAGTTGAAGGACCAGGTAGTTGCCATCAACCGCGTCACGAAAGTCGTCAAGGGCGGCAAGAATCTTTCGTTTGCCGCGCTCGTGGTCGTGGGCGACCCTTCGGCGGCGGTCGTGGGTCACGGAGCCGGCAAAGCGAAGGAAGTTCCGCAGGCGATCCGCAAGGCAATTGAGTCTGCGAAGAAGAATCTTATCAAGGTGAACCTAACGCAGACTTCGATTCCCCACCTGATTCTCGGGCGCTATGGATCCGGTAAGGTCCTGCTCAAACCGGCCCCCGAAGGGACGGGCGTGATTGCCGGGGGCGCCGTGCGCGCGGTGATGACGTCGGTGGGAATTCAGAATGTTCTGACCAAATCCATTGGGACGACGAATCCGCACAACGTCATCAAGGCGACATTCGACGCGCTGCGACACTTAAAGAATAAAGAAAGCGTTGCGGCGATGCGTGGAAAAGCGGAGCAGGAGCTGTAATGACGGCAAAGAAAACAAATGCTGGCGGAAAGATTCATTTGAAGTGGGTGCGCTCCTTCATTTGCGCTCCGACGAAACAAAAGTTGGTGGTGAAGGGACTCGGATTCACCCGGTTGAATCAGGTGATCGAGCGTCCGGATACGGCGGCGATTCGCGGAATGGTAGCGAAGGTGCCGCACCTGATCGAGATTGTAGAGTAGCTGCGACCTTCGAGCGCAAAACTCGTTTGCTCGTAGCTTATGGATCGAAGCTCAGAGCTGATTATGAACTTATCTAACATTCACGCACCGAAGAGGGCATCCGAAAAGCGCAAGCGTGTGGGGCGCGGCATGGGTTCGGGCATGGGCAAGACGTCCACGCGCGGGCACAAGGGCCAGCGCTCGCGTAGCGGTTCGCGCATGATCCGCGGGTTCGAAGGCGGACAGATGCCCCTGCACCGCCGCATGCCGAAGCGCGGCTTCACAAATATCTTCCGCAAGGAATTCAACATTGTCAGTCTTGAGCGTTTGATGGCGCTGGGCGCGGAAATGCTGGCGTCGCCGATTACGCCGGAGGTGTTGCGCAAGGCAGGCGTGGTGAAGACAAAGCACCCGGTAAAGATCCTTGGCGATGGCACACTGACGGCCGCCATCACCGTGCATGCCCATAAGTTCTCCAAATCGGCGCAAGAGAAAATCAACAAGGCAGGCGGCAAATTTGAGGTTCTGCAGTAATGGTTGAAAAGTTCTTAAACATCTTCCGCATCCCGGATTTGCGCAAGCGGGTCCTGTTCACGATGGGCATTCTTGCGGTTTATCGACTGGGCGGACACCTTCCCACGCCGGGTGTGAATTTTCTCAAGCTCGAGCAAGCTTTTAATCAGAACGCTGGCTCGCTGCTCGGTTTCGTCGATCTGTTTTCGGGCGGCAATCTGCGCCGAATGACGATTTTTGCCCTGGGCATCATGCCCTACATCACGGCATCGATCATCCTGCAGCTCCTGACTGTGGTCTACGAACCGCTTGCCAAGCTGCAAAAAGAGGGTGAACTGGGCCGGAAAAAAATTACCGAATGGACGCGCTACATCACCATCATGCTTAGCGCGATTCAATCATTCGGCATAGCGATCGGCCTGGAAAAAGCCGGAGATTTTGTTCTGAACCCTGGTCCGGGTTTCATTTTGATGACGATGCTGACGCTGACCGCAGGCAGCACGTTTGTGATGTGGCTGGGCGAGCAGATTACCGATCGTGGAATCGGTAACGGAATGTCGCTGCTGATTTTCGCAGGCATTGTTGTCGGCTTACCTCGCGGTGTTCAGGATCTTCTGCAGAAAGCCAAGAACGGAACCTGGGGCGCGATCACACCCGTCTTGATGGCGGGACTCATTGTGTTCATGATCGCGGTGGTTGCGTTTATCGTCTACGTCGAACGCTCGGAGCGCCGCATTCCGGTGCAATACGCAAAGCGCGTGGTCGGCCGCAAGGTCATGGGGGGACAGTCGACCCACCTGCCGCTGCGTGTGAACGCAGGCGGCGTTATGCCGGTAATTTTTGCCTCTTCCATCCTTACCCTGCCGCAGACCATCGGCTATGGCGTCAAGAACAGCCGCTATTTCAGCGACCTGTTTCGGATGCTGGGTTGGGGCGAACCTCTTTACACGCTGCTGTACGCCTTGGGCATTATTTTCTTCGCATACTTTTACGTATCGATCGTATTCAATCCCAGCGAAGTCGCCGACAACATGCGTAAATATGGCGGATTCATACCTGGTATTCGCCCCGGCAAGCGCACGGCTGACTATATCAACGACGTGATGACTCGCATCACGCTGGTGGGAGCGCTTTACCTTATCGTGATCTCGTTCATTCCAGAATGGCTGATTGCCGGCATTCACCTCAATCACCTGCCAATCTGGTTGGGCGGGGGCCTGTTCGAACGGCTGCCGGTATGGGTCACCAACGGCTTAGGAGTAAATTTTTATTTCGGTGGGACGTCATTGCTGATTGTGGTTGGCGTGGCTATGGATACGGTGACTCAGGTCGAGGCGCAATTGATCATGCGCCACTACGATGGCTTTACAGCACGCAGTGGTCGCATTCGCGGGCGCCGGAACTGGGCCTGATCGACGAAGATTTGTTGGTCTCAACGCTTCAAGCTTCAATGCTTCGAACAAGGCCGTAATGGCCGGAGCTTTGGAACCTTGCAACGTTAAGACTTTGAAACACTGAATTTTTGGGGTTGCTGCACCGGAATCGCAGTGGGAGCGATCCGGGAACACTGTTCGGGAGGCTTTGGCCAACTCGATGGCGCAGGAAACCTCGCGTGATGTGGGTCCGATCGTGCTGCTCGGGCCGCCCGGTGCCGGCAAAGGCACCCAGGCCAAGCGCATCATGGAAAAATATCTGATCCCGCAGGTCTCCACCGGAGACCTGTTGCGGTACAACGTTGCGCAGGGCACGGAACTGGGCCGGGCCGCCCAGGCGGTCATGGCTCGCGGCGAACTGGTTTCCGACGACCTGGTTTGCGAAATGGTGCGGCAGCGATTGATGCAGCCGGACTGCCGCCGAGGATATATTCTCGATGGTTTTCCGCGAACCGCGGCGCAGGCGGGGTGGCTCGATGCCCTGCTCGACGACAGGCTCTTTGATAATTCGCGGCCCACGCGGGCCTGGCCGATTGTGATCCGCCTGGAGGTGGACTATAATCAGCTGTTGTGCCGCATTACTGGACGCCGTTCTTGTCCCACCTGTGGGCGGATCTACAACATCCATTTTCAGCCGCCCGCCGTCGACGAGCTTTGCGACATCGATGGCACCAAGCTGGAAACCCGCAATGACGACAGGTTGGAAGTGATTCAGCCGCGTTTGGCGGCCTATCAGGAGCAGACTGCTCCTGTGGCAGACTATTACCAGCGCACGGGGCGTTTGATTTCTGTCAACGGCGATCAAGCGGTCGACGAAGTCAGCAAGCAGATTTTCAGGATCATTGAGGACCACCACTCGTAGCGATTGAAGAATGGCCATCGTTTGCAAGTCGGTAGCAGAAATTGAGCGCATGCGGCAAAGCGGCCACATTGTCCGACAGGTGCTGGATCATTTGCGGTCGATGGTGGCGCCGGGCGTGACCACTATGGATCTGGAGCGCGCGGCGGAAAAGAAGATTGCCGAACTGGGCGCCAAGCCGGCCTTCAAAGGTTACTTCGATTATCCCTGCGTGCTGTGTACTTCGGTGAATGAAGAGATCGTGCACGGCATTCCTTCGGAGAAGCGAACGTTGAAAGAGGGCGACATAGTTTCCATCGATTGCGGAGTGGTGCTCGATGGGTATTACGGCGATGCGGCGATTACGGTCCCGGTCGGAGAGTCGGTAAAGCCCGATCTGCGCAAGCTGTTGAGCGTCACAGAAGAATCGCTTTATAAAGGAATCGAGCAGGCAAGGATCGGAAATTCGATTGGCGATGTGGGCGCAGCGGTTCAGGAGCACGTGGAAGCCGCGGGGTTCAGCGTGGTGCGCGATTTCGTCGGCCATGGCATCGGGACGAAACTGCACGAGGAGCCGCAGATTCCGAACTTTGGCGCTCGTGGCCACGGCACCAAGCTGCGCGAAGGGATGGTGCTTGCCATCGAGCCAATGGTGAACTACGGCAAGCCTGACGCGAAAGTGCTCGGCGACAAGTGGACGGCAGTGACCGTGGACGGCAGTTGTAGCGCGCACTTTGAGCACTGTGTCGCCGTGACAAAAAATGGACCGGTGATTTTGACGAAGTAGCCGTTAGCTGAGAGCTTGTTTTAAGGAGCGAATGAGTAAGGAAGACGCGATTGAAGTGATGGCAACGGTACTCGAACCGCTGCCCAACGCCATGTTCAAGGTGGAACTGGAGAACAAGCACCAGGTGCTGGCGCATGTATCGGGCAAGATGCGGAAGAATTTTATCCGCATCCTTCCTGGCGACAAGGTCGCGGTCGAGCTCTCGCCCTATGATTTGAATCGTGGAAGAATCGTGTATCGGTATAAATAAGAAGCCCGCAGCCTCGAATTGTTGCTGGCATGCGGGAGTTCACAACTGGGAACGCATTCATGAAAGTACGAGCATCGGTAAAGAAAATCTGTGACAAGTGCAAGATCATTCACCGCAAGGGCGTGGTGCGCGTGATCTGCGTCAACACCAAGCACAAACAGCGGCAAGGATAGGACTTTAAAACATGGCACGTATTGCGGGTGTCGATTTACCGCGCCAGAAACACATCAACATCGCGCTGACCTACATCTATGGCATCGGGCATCCGCGTGCCGGCAGCATTCTTGACCAGGCCAATGTGGACCCGATGAAAAAGGTGCAGGACCTCAGCGAAGAGGAAGTCAACCGCATCCGCACGGTGATCGAGTCGCAGGGCATGGTGGAAGGCGATCTGCGCAAGGAAGTTTCGATGAACATCAAGCGGCTCATCGAAATTGGCTCCTATCGCGGCTTCCGCCATCGACGCAACTTGCCGGTTCGCGGGCAGCGTACACATACTAATGCGCGTACCCGCAAGGGACCGCGCAAGGGGACGGTCGCCCAAAAGAAGAAGGCGACGGCAAAGACATAACTCCCGCTGTTAGCTCTTGGCCTTTGGCTTAGAGCTTATAGCCAAGAGTCGAGAGCGAATTATGGCAAAACCAGCAGCAGCAGCGGGCAGCGCAGCCGCACCGGAAAAAAAAGGCAAGAAGAAGACGTTCAAGAAGAAGGAGCGCAAGCACGTCCCTCATGGGTTGTGCTACGTGCAGGCTTCCTTCAACAATACGATCGTGACTATTACTGACATGAACGGCAACGTTCTGTCGTGGAAGAGTTCAGGATCGCTCGGCTTCCGCGGATCGCGCAAGGGAACGCCATTCGCCGCGCAGCAGGCCGCCGCCAACGCCGCCAACATGGCGCGCGATCATGGCGTGCGCAGTGTGGATGTTCGCGTCAGCGGTCCCGGATCGGGTCGCGAATCGGCCGTGCGCGCTCTGGCTTCGGCCGGGATCGAGGTACGCTCGATCCGCGACGTCACGCCGATTCCGCACAACGGTTGCAGGCCGCCGAAACGAAGACGCGTGTAATGCAGAAAAAGCAAATTCCTCGCTATGCTCGGAATGACAAGCGAGGTACTGAAACTGAGATTTCGTCCGGGACGAAGGGTGAAGCCAAACCTGTAAACCGGTCATCTAAAAGGAGAACAACTTGGCGCGTTATACCGATGCAGTTTGCCGTCTATGCCGCCGCGAGGGCATGAAGCTGTTCCTCAAAGGCTCAAAATGTTTCAGCGATAAGTGTCCCATCGAGAAGCGCAACTTCGCTCCTGGACAACATGGAAAAGACCGCAAGGCCAAAATCGTTGGCTACGGTTTGCAGTTGCGCGAAAAACAGAAAGCCAAGCGGATTTATTTCACGCTTGAAGGGCAGTTCCGCAACTACTTTGAAAAGGCCGCGCGTACGCGTGGCGTAACCGGCGCAATGCTTTTGCAGCAACTCGAGCGCCGTCTCGACAACGTGGTCTACCGAGCAGGCTTCGCGCAGTCGCGCCGGCAGGCGCGGCAGTTGGTGCGCCACGGCCACGTTGCCGTCAACGGCAAGAAGGTTAATATTCCTTCGTACGAAGTCGGTGCAGGGCAGGAGATCTCGATTCGTGAGAACAGTAAAAAGCTCGCGATTCTGGAACAAGCGAAGGAATACGCCAGCCACGGTACCATGCCGAACTGGCTGGAAGTAAATCGCGACAATTACACAGCGAAAGTGCTTTCATTGCCCAAACGGGAAGATATTCAGCTGCCGGTAAACGAGCAGCTGATTGTCGAGCTCTACAGCAAATAGAGCAAATGTTTTTGGGGTCCAATTTTCGTGCCAGATCAGCCTTTTTCGGCGTTGACCTGAGTCGGACCACTCGGCGAGCCGCGATTGAGCCATATGGCCGAAGGAGAGAAATACAATGCTTTGGAAAGGTTTTCAAAAACCGAAACGTTTAGCGGTCGATCAGTCCACTCTCACCGATAAGTACGGCATTTTTTGGGCGCAGCCGTTCGAACGCGGCTTCGGCACCACGGTCGGCAATGCACTTCGCCGCGTGCTGCTGAGCTCGATTGAAGGGGCGGCCGTCACCGCAGTGAAGATGGAAGGGGTGCTTCACGAATTTCAGTCGATCCCCGGCGTCGTCGAAGACGCAACCGACATCATCCTCAATCTGAAGCAGATCCCCTTCAAGCTCGCCGGTGATGCGCCGAAAGCGATTTATCTGCGCGCCGATCAGCCAGGTGTCGTCACGAGCGGAATGATCGAAGCCGATGGCGATGTCGAAGTGCTCGACAAAGACGTATACATCGCGACCGTCAGCGAAGGCGACAAGCTCGATATGGAGATGCGGCTGAAACGCGGCCGCGGCTACGTTTCCGCCGATAAGAATTTCGACGAGGATCTTGGCATCGGTTTCATCCCTATCGATTCGGTGCACTCGCCTGTTCGTAAATGCAATTACACAGTCGAAGCCGCGCGTCTCGGGCAGATCACTGATTACGACAAGCTCACGCTGGAAGTCTGGACCAACGGTTCGATCACTCCCGCCGACGCGATCGGCCTTTCCGCGAAACTGATGAAAGATCACATGAACATCTTCATCAACTTCGAGGAGGAAATCGAAACAGGTACGTCTGCCACCGATGACCGCAAGCCGGAAATTCACAACGAAAATCTGAACCGGTCTGTCGAAGAGCTCGAGCTTTCCGTGCGCAGCTACAACTGCCTGAAGAATGCGAACATTCAGACTATCGGCGAGCTTGTGCAGAAGACCGAATCGGAAATGCTCAAGACGAAGAATTTCGGTCGCAAGTCGCTGAACGAAATCAAAGAGATTCTCTCTTCGATGGGGTTGAGCCTGGGCATGAAGATTGATGAGCACGGGAACGCTGTGCCCGGACCGACTTCGAACATGGTTTTGCCGGCTTCGGCCTATGGACCGGACGACGGGCTGTGAGTTTTGAAGGTGCGGCTTAGGCCGCGCCATTCAAGATCGACACTTGCATCAGGGGCACGGCTTTAGCCGTGCCCGTTCGAAGAAATATAAACTGTCATCCTGAAGCGGACGCTTTGTTGTCCATTGAAGGATCTGGGCGTTGCGATTGGCGCGCGAACGAAGTGAGTAGCAAAGCGCCTAAGGAACGCATCCCTATTCGAGGGTTTCCCATGCGTCACAAAGTTGCAGGCTACAAACTCGGAAGGAATACGGCGCACCGGCGCTCGCTGTTGCGTAATCTAGTCACTGCCGTCATCGTCGAAGAACGGATCGAAACCACCGTTCCCAAAGCGAAAGCTGCGCGCCCGATTGTCGAAAAAATGATTACGCTCGGCAAGCGCGGCGATCTCTCCGCCCGTCGCCAAGCGGCTTCTTACCTGATGACTGACGAAGCCCTTGTAAAGCTTTTCGACACGATCGGACCCCGTTTCGGCGACCGCGAAGGCGGATATACGCGTGTGATCCGCACTGGATGGAACAAGGGCGACGGGGCCGATAAGGCCTTCCTTGAATTACTGGGCAGCGAGAAAGTGCTCGATGAAAAGCGCGAGAAGCGCGCCGAAATTCGCGCTAAGAAGGCCGCCGAAGCCAAGAAGGCGATGGAAGATGCCGAGGCCCAGGCGCAACACGACGGTGGCGTGGAACCCGTGAAGGACGAAGACAAGAAAGAGTAGGTTTTGGGTGGCGTAGCGCTTCAGCGCTGCGATCAAGAGTTACTTCTATCGACAACCATCAGGCGCGGCGCAAGCCGCGCCTTTGCTTTTGCGATCCTCGTTCGTCCTTGCCCTCCCGTCATGCCGAAAAAGCCCTGCGACATGGTAAGAAAGAACCATGACCGCCCGAACTCGCCTTGGTAACACTCTCCTTCAATTGCTCGCGTTGGCATTCGTATTTGTTCGCGTTTGCGGTGCCTCGGACGATGGTTCCTGTCGTACTCATTGCGGCATCGCTGACGTCTGGACCGAGTTCAATGCGTTTGAAATAAGAATGTCCGTTTCCGGCCAATCGGAAGGCGCGCACTGGGTAGGACGGTTTGACAAGAACACTAGCGATATTCAGGTCGACGTAGAAAACTCCGACGGCGGAAGGATTGAGCGAGGGAAGATCCTTATGGTCGGAGGACGCGTAATGGCAGTGCAGGGCCCAATTGCAGAACAGGGATACGAGATCGACGCGCTCGATGCGCCCGTGCTTGAGTACCAACTCCTCCTGAAACTCCTCTCTAAGGCCTTACCAAACGGTCCCACGGAACTCAAAGGTAAGCGGGAAATCGACCTCAAAGAGGAGAAAGACGGTATCAGTCTGGCCACTCCGAGTGCAGGCGGCACGATCCCGGCGCCATGGCGACTCGTGGGCGAGGTACGGGCTGATTCGGCCGACGTCATCGATTATCAAGTGACACTCACATCGGCAGCTCCGAGTTCCAAGGAAATTAGGGAAACGACCTTAACAGGGAAGCTTTCAAAAGAAGCAAACGCAAAGATCGACGACGGGACGCCGCTACAGGGATGGAACCTGTTTGGTATCGGAGTACAGACGAGGAAGACAGATAATGGAACTCTATACGACTACGGTGCTGGCCCTGCTGCTGCTTACAAATCAGTTTCCGACATTAGGAAGAAGATTGCTCAGGATGACTATCCTGGTGAACCAGACGCGTCAAAGGATTTCACGGGATTTTGGAAGGAAAACTGTGAGGAAGCCTTCGGTCTCCAGATCATGCACTATGGTCTGCACGGCGAATATACAGTTACATTTTGCGGTCCGGGAGGATGCGGCGATCCTGCAGAAGAGCGGCTCACATTCATAACAAAGGATTCCGGCTACCAGGTCGTGAGCGAGAACGAGATAAGAGTGCCTAATGGCGGCGGTTGGGAAACATATCATAAATGCATGACGGACACGCATCCAGTCCTCAAATACAAAGAACACTGACAATCCGGCAGCCTATGCTTTACAGTCAGGTTCGGAATCTGCATGCCGCCGGGCCCCCTCGCATTGACTTGCTTTCGCACCCCACGTAAGATTCCGCACGAATGATCGGCCGGACTATCTCGCACTACCGCATTCTGGAAAAACTTGGCGGTGGTGGCATGGGAGTGGTTTTTAAGGCCGAGGATACCGGATTGGGCCGCTTTGTCGCCTTGAAGTTCCTGCCTGACGACCTGGCGCACGATGAACCGGCACTCGAGCGCTTCCGCCGGGAGGCGCG
>JASHNX010000071.1 GCA_030041415.1 Candidatus Sulfotelmatobacter sp. | reverse complement strand
ACCGGAAATGCCTGAGCAATCGCTCCGGCGGGCTGGCTGCCACGGCGCAGCAGATCGAGGACGGCTCGGCGGGTGGGATCGGCGACCGCCTGGAAAACTGTTTCCCCGGTCCCGAGGGTCGAATATGTAACCGAACGGTTCCGCATAATGCGTAACCATACAGTTACACGACAAGCGATGTCAAGAGAAAAATTAAGTTCTTTCGGTTCCTGTTTGGTGGTTTCGGTGTCTTGAACGTCAGACGCTCTGTGTGACCCGCACAGTCAGTCGTCGGATTTCTGTTCGTCGCTTTCCAGTATTCCGTGGCCACTAATCAGCGAGAAACTCGGAGACGAGTTTCAGAAACTCCTGGTGCACTCGCGTATCGTCCGACAGTTCGGGATGGAACGTCGCCGCCATCGCCCTTCCCTGCCGGACCGCGACTGGATCTCCATTTTCGATCGCGAGCACTTCCACGCCCGGACCGACGCGCTCAATCTTCGGCGCGCGGATGAAAACCATTTCAATCGCCGAGTTCCCCGGCGTGTCGCCATTCGGCGGCAGAAATTTTCCCTCGCGAATCGAGCTGTCGATTTGCCTACCGTAGGCATTGCGCCGAATATCAATATCGATCGCGCCCAGGCCGGCTTGCTTTGGATTCTCCACTTCTTTCGCCAACAGAATTGCTCCCGCGCATGTCCCGAAAGTGGGTTTGAGCCGCACGAACTGTCGCAGCTTTTCGAAGCCTTCCTTGCCAAGCAACTTCAAAAATGTTCCCGATTCGCCCCCGGGGATGACAAGACCGTCAATTTGGTCGAGATCCCCGGGCTTCTTAACCAGCACGACATTTGCGCCGAGTTCTTCCAGACGCCGGCGGTGAGCGTCGAAGTCCCCTTGCAGCGCGAGAACTCCGACGGTCACCTCGCGCCGAGTGGGCTTCTCCCGGGATGTTGCGACATCGTTCATGCCTAAAGATTTGATTTTAACGGAGCGCGTAAATATTCAGAACTTGCACCAGAATGCGGAAAGCTGTGGATCGCAGCGGTAGAATCCGCCGACTTGTACTTTCAACACGTCAGAGGCCTCGAATGGTGTAAACTGCCGGGCATCTCGGGTTGGCAGCAAGACTCGCGTCACAAGGAGAAGTTGCGATGGTGGCGAACCTTATTAGAGCAACGAGTTGGCTGATGCTGTTGTGCGGAGCCGTTTTTTGCGCCGGTACTCTCGCGCAGGCGCAGAATCCGTTTGAGGTAAAACAATTTTCCGCGACGGTCGTGATGAGTGGGGCGCCGGTTGCCAAGGCGCGCGCGATGACGGGCGATATGAAAATTTACCGCTCCGGCGACAAGATGCGAACCAGCATGGGCAGCATGGGCTACATGGTCATGGACCTGACTCAGCACATGAATTACATGGTGATGAACAACATGTGCATGCAGATTTCTCGTCCCACACAGCAAAACCCATTCTCGGAAGCTCAGGACGCAACCATTGAGCGCTCGCCCGCTGGCACCGATACCGTCGATGGCCATGCGTGCAAGGTAGAGAACATTACTGTGACGCCGCATAACGGCCAGCCCACCAAGATGAAAGTCTGGGAAGCGCAAGACCTAAAAGGTTTTCCTGTCAAAGTCGAGATGCAGTCCAGCCGCGGCCCGGTCACGCTCGAGTACAAAGACATCAGCCTGGATGAGCAACCAGCCTCGCTGTTTACCCATCCCGATAACTGCCAGCAAATGCCCGGCATGCCTGGAGGACCGCAGTAAAGGAAAGCCGAGCGTTTGCTGGTGACAATACCTCTGGCTAAATCGAGGTTGGTGGAACGGCGCCTTTAAGCTTCGTTCGCCGTCGAAACCTGGTTCACAGGATGTTTTTTGGGCGCCAAGGCGATCAATACGATCCCAACGATTCCGAATATGACCACCCCGATCAACTCTCGAGGCGCAATCACGTGCCAGTACTCCTGCAGCCCCATCACGCTGGCGTGAGCTACATTCGCCCAACCTGCGTATGCGATGAGGCTACGATTAGCGGCCGGGTTTCGTGCGGCTAGCAGCAGGAAAATCCCGAGCGTCACATAGAAGCTCATGAGCATGGGAACGCTCGGCTGCTGGGTAAAGAACAGCACGCCGGGAATAACCGCGCCCAGAAACAGCACTCCAATGATTGTCAACACGACCCGCTGAGTTCGCTCGCTAATCATTGTTCCCCTCCTTGAAGTCGGTGAATGGCACACAATGATACGCGACAGACGAGCAGGAAGTTCATGCCGCAGTGCAGCGCATCTCAGAGCTTGTGCGAGACCTGGATAGCCGGGCGACCTGAGTCGGCCGCCTGCCTTGGAGTTGCTACCCTGCCCGGTGTACACTCCTCCGCGCAGGAAGGCGATGTTCCACAACTATCATTACGCCTATTTTGTTGGCACGGTTATTTTCTGGATCGCCTGGGCCGCGTGCTTCGTCGCCGGCAAATCCTACCGCCGCGAGATTCGCTGGGGCACGCTGCTCGCCTGTCCGACCGCGCTTACCAGTCCCCTTTTCGTCCCCTCGTACTGGCATCCCGAATCCCTGTTCAACCTCGACCACCGCATTCGGGTTGGCATCGAAGACTTCCTCTGGGCCGCAGCCGTCGGAGGCATCGCCGCCGTCATCGGCGAAATTGTCCTCGAAGATAATCTCGCTGGGGTGCGCAGCCGTCGCCGCCATCGTCACTATTGGCCTTTCGCCGTCATCGCCGTTGTCTTTATCCTGCTCGAGCGCTTTCACTGGCTCCCGGTGATGGATAACGTTGTCATCGCGGCTGCAGCCGGCATCGTTCTCTTCGCCCTGCTCCGCCGCGACCTCATCCCGCTCATGATCCTCAGCACGACCAGCTTCGTCGTACTCTATTTATTTCTCTATCTCGCCGTGCTTTACCTTTATCCCGACTTCGTCGTCAACTTCTACAACCCCTCTGCTTTATCGGGAATCGCGATTCTGGGTGTGCCCATCGAGGAACTTCTGTTTGCCGGCGCGTTCGGCTCCATCTGGAGCGTCGGATACGAATACGCTTACGGCTACCGTCTGGAGGCTGCGGGAGTGATCTGAGGGGCCGTTAGGTTCGTCAGGATTGGAGTTTGAGAACCAGCCTCGGATGCCCCACTTCTCGCTTCCTTTGCGAGAAGTGGGATGGGGGCAGTGCGGAACTCGGGCCGTCGGTCCACAGAATGCGTCATCCCGAGCGCGTGAGGTTGGAGGCCGGTCAGTCCCCTTGAGTGGGCCAACGCCCGCCCCTAGAATTACTTTGTGAAAAGAGCAAAGGCAGGATCGGATATTTTCGAAGTTTGGGGCGAAAAGATCGGCTGGAAACAGCGTGTAAAGGCTGTCTGTAAGCCCTGCTGGGAGCTGAAATACTGCCCGTACGGCCCCCTCGTTGAGCGTTTTCCGCTAGATCCGCCGGATGATCGGAGCTGCCGAATTTTTGGACACCACTGTCCGGTGTTCTACGCGGCGGAGCCATTCACGGAAACTAAGGAGTTCAGGAATATCAGCCGACACATCCCTCGACCAATGCAGTTTAGAATACTCAAGCGCGACAACCAGATATGCGCAGTGTGCCGCAGCCCAGTTCTCGACCCCGACATCCACTTTGATCAGATAATCCCTTGGGCAAAAGGCGGCCCGACTGAAGAGCACAATCTACGTTTGCTCTGCGGGCGATGCAATCAGAAGCGCGGGGCCGAGTTCGAGTCTGAGTACCTCATCGAGTCCTTTCGCGACCATGTTGTCGAGCCGGTCGATTCCGAGTTCGTGAAAATGATTCTGGGCTTTATGGCGGCCGCACAAGAATGGCGCGCCGCGCACGGGCGCCCGCCCTCGGCAGAGGAGATATGCAAAATCGTGGGGGTGCGGAAGGTTACTAGAGCGGAGCAAATTTTCGCGCACATGCTTGTAGATTTAGAGAGCTTTTTCAGCGCAAAACCTCCCCAAGAGCTGGTGCAGCCTCTGTTCAGGGCCCTCAAGAGGCGCTGGGGATATGACGATGGCCGCATATACACGCTAAAGCAGGTGGTCGCAGCGGGTGCGTCGTTATCTCAAATCCTTAGTGCCGAACACGATCTAATACGGCGACTGGGCTGGCCAGTAAAGGATTTGCCGAGCGAGAACCGAAAATGGGAGAGAACGTAGGCGACTCTCTCTCACTGTCGTACGCCCTGGTTCACCATCCCCGGGTCTGTAGCATCTGCGCCTCATCCATTGCGCTGACGGCGAGGCGGTTCCGAATTGGAAGACTGCAAGTAATTTTCTGGCTTGGGGTGGCGCAGCGCCTCCGGCGCTGCGATAAAGTTGCTCTCAGAGACAGCGGCTTTAGCCGCTGAGGTGCTTTCCATGGCCGCTCCCCGACGAGGAAACACCGGATACAGTTGCTACTTCATCACCGCTTCTACATTTCAAAAGCGCAACATTCTTCAGTCTGACAGAATGGCCAGCCTTTTTATGGATGTTCTATTTCACTGCCGCGAGCAACAAAAGTATCTGCTGCATGAGTTTGTGGTGATGCCCGATCACTTCCATTTGCTAATCACTCCGATGGTAAGCCTAGAGCGAGCCGTACAACTGATCAAGGGCGGTTTTTCTTTTCGGGCGAAAAGAGAATTGGGATTTGTGTATGAGATTTGGCAGCGGAGCTACTATGACCGTCGCGTGAGAGACGCTGGGGAACATTTCGCTTTTCGGGAGTATATTCGGCTGAATGCTGTGAAGCGCGGATTGGCGGCTAGTCCTGAGAGGTACCCCTATTGTTCAGCGTGGCCCGAGTTTCAGTTGGATAGGGCACCTCAGCGGCTGAAGCCGATCGACTTTGTGTAGCACCTGGATCGCAGCGGTAAACCGCTGCGCCACCCAAAATCCATACCACAAAATAGGTGATGAAATCCGCCGGCGCATGTTCACCACCCTCTCGTCTGCAGCATCTGCGCCTCGTCCAGTGCGCTGACGGCGAGGCCTTTCATCGCTCCCTGCAGGTCTTCGCTGACTTCAAGTAACACTTTAGGGTCCTGATAGTGCGTGGCAGCCAGGACGATCGCACGCGCGCGCTTGGCGGCTTCTTCGGGATCGGCGAACTCGGTCGAGTTCTTCATGAAGATTCCGCTGCCGACGAATACGGCTTCGGCTCCGAGCTGCATGACCAGCGATGCGTCGGCAGGCGTGGCGATGCCTCCAGCGCTGAAATTCGGCACCGGCAGCTTCCCTTCTTTCGCGACCATCTTGATCAGCTCATACGGCGCTTGATGCTCTTTGGCTTTGGCGTAGAGTTCTTCCTCACTCAGCACGGTGAGAATTTTCATCTCCTGCACAATTTGCCGCATGTGCTTGACGGCGTGGACTACGTCTCCGGTACCGGCTTCGCCTTTGGTGCGGATCATGGCCGCGCCTTCGGCAATGCGGCGCAGGGCTTCTCCCAGATTGCGCGCGCCGCAAACGAACGGAACTTTGAAAGCATGCTTATCAACATGGTGAGCTTCGTCGGCAGGCGTGAGCACTTCGGACTCGTCGATGTAGTCGACGCCGAGCTCCTGCAAAATCTGCGCTTCGGCAAAATGCCCGATCCGACACTTCGCCATCACGGGGATCGAAACCGCGGCCATGATCTCGCGAATCTTTTTGGGCGATGCCATGCGCGCAACTCCGCCCTCGGCGCGGATTTGCGCGGGCACGCGCTCGAGCGCCATGACGGAGACGGCGCCGGCCTTTTCGGCGATGACCGCCTGCTCGGCGTTCGTCACATCCATAATTACGCCGCCTTTGAGCATTTCGGCGAGGCCGGTCTTGAGGCGGAGAGAAGTGGAGTTGGAACCGTTGTTGTTCGACATATGTTGGATACCGTGGGTACCTTTTCGCAAACGCGA
>JASHNX010000070.1 GCA_030041415.1 Candidatus Sulfotelmatobacter sp. | reverse complement strand
CCGCTCACGGCACGGAAGTTTCAGAGCACGCCTGAACGCCTAGCCCGAGGCGAGTATCTAGTCCAACATGTGTGCGATTGCATGGGTTGCCATGCAGAACACGATTGGACAGCCCACGATGCGCCCATACTGCCCAACACTCTCGGGGCGGGCCAAGACATGAGTCTGCTCAAGGGTCTCCCCGGAAAAGTGTATTCCCCAAATCTCACTCCCGAAACCGAAACGGGCGCGGGGAACTGGAGCGACGATCAACTGGCACGCGCCATCCGTGAGGGCGTTAGCCACGACGGTCGGGCGTTGTTCCCGTTTATGCCCTTCTTGGATTTCCGCTCCATGTCCGAGGAAGACTTGGCTTCGGTCATCGTATACCTGCGGTCGCTGCCTCCCGTGCACAAGCAGCAGCCGACGACCCAGTTGATTTTTCCAGTGAATTACCTGATCCGCAGCGTTCCCGAGCCGATGGACGCACCCGTAGCCGAGCCCGATGTTTCAACTCCTGAGAAGCGCGGGAAATACTTGGTGACGATCGCTGGATGCACGGATTGCCACACGCCGCAGGACGCACATGGGCAGCCGCTTGCGGGGATGGACTTTGCGGGAGGCTTCATTCTTGATGGGCCGTGGGGCCGCGTGGCGAGCGCGAACATCACTCCTGACCAATCAGGGATTTCCTACTACGATCAAGCCATGTTCACCGAGGCAATCCGCACGGGATTTGTCGGGGCACGGAAGCTGAACCAGATCATGCCTTGGCAAACCTACCGAGGAATGACGGACGAGGATATTGGCGCGATGTTTGTCTATCTCGAGACGCTAAAACCCGTGCGGCACCACGTGGACAACACAGAACCGCCGACGTTTTGCAAGGTCTGCCGCCAAACCCACGGTGGTGGAAACCAGAACTAGGCTTGATTGCCCCTGCGTCAAAACACTTTGGTCTGCCTGGTAACACTGACTGTACGCAATGGGTTGTTGCCGCACGATTAGCTCATCAGTGCTGAATCGACATGGTGCCCACTCCTGTGCAACGACGGTAGTTCGTTTTCCTTTGCACGCTGGCGCTCATTTTTTGATTGCTTTTCAGCTTCTGTTAGATTATGGTTCAGGGCAGGGAATTTGTGTGCACAGGCTCGGCTAAGATGCCGAGCCTGTTGTCATTTTATGCCGAAACCTCGAACCAGCAAGCGGCGCCCGATTGAAATAAGCCGGTTCCATAAAGAGGGCCCGTCGGACATCAACGAGCAACGACAAGTTCGTTCACATCGCATCGCCAAGAATAACGTGGTTGCGACGACTGGCGAAATGTTTGCTGACGGCACGATCATCGAAATGATATCTGGCAGCGATACTCAACCGAGGCTATTACTGTACTCGGGTGATGCCGAAGCCAAATCAGGTGCGCGAGTGGAGTACGCAAGCCAGCTCTATGAAGCGCCTCGTCTCGATGCAGGTCTACTGCGCGCAACGCGGCTGCCGCAAACGTTTAGTGGCTACGATTGCCTTCGGGATCTAGTCACGAAGATTGCGGATCAATTTCGAAGACGACAGAACTTTGCCGAACCGGAATCAAAGCTGCTGGCTGCTTTTAGTATAGCGACGTGGGTATCAGATCGTTTGCCACTCGCGCCGTCTCTGGTTGTCTTCGGTCCAGAGATGGCTATCAATGCATTGCGGCTGTTAAATTGTTTTTGCCGTCGCCCGCTGATGTTAGGAGCTCTGAATCCTGCAACTCTCCGTAACCTGCCGATCGATTTTCATTTCACTTTGCTGCTGCATCGACCGGCAATGACTAAGAGGATGCAACAATTGCTGGAAACTTCGGCCCATAAAGGAGTCTACATATTCGGAAACGGGGGAAGGCTTCTTGATCTGTTCTCCCCCAGAGCAATTCTCAGCATCACAGATGAGATCGGGGATCTCGGTGACCACTCGATCCAAGTTTTTGTTGAGCAGTCCCAAATCTCGGATGCCATCGACGTGAAGGTTCAGTACGCGATCGCAGAAGAATTTCAACCGCAGCTCCTCATGTATCGACTCAAGAATTGTGAAAAGATTCAGGTAAGAGCGGCGGATGTGCCCGAGTTTGCAGTTTCTACGCGACAGTTGGCAGACAATTTGGCCGCGTGCTTTTCTGAGGATCTCGAACTTGCGCATGAACTGGTTTCGCTGCTTGGGCGGCAGGACGAGGAGTTACACAACAATCAAAGTACCGATATCCGATCCGCTGTACTGACGATTCTACTGGCGACCATTCACGAAGGGAAAATGAAACAAATCCAAGTTGAGAAAATTGCAACATTGGCAAACGCGTTGCAACGCAACTGGGGGCGAACTCTTGAGTACAGCGCGGAGGAACTAGGATGGAAGCTAAAGGAGCTTGGGATCCAGCGTCATCGAACGAACTCTGGCAGCGTGATTATTTTGGACTCCGAGACCAGTCGTCAAATACATCGACTCGCGCGCAAGTCCGGTTTGTCGAGGATAGCGAACGGGAGAGACTGTCAAGAATGTACCCGAGTAGAATCGGTTACACCCAAATGAGTTATGGCAGTGTGACAGTGTTTTCAGTTTTTTCTAAATTTGCCAATGTGCGGAAGAGGTGGTCAATGCCAACAAGGAAATTGAAACTAACGCTTAGGGAACAGGTCACGCATGATATTCAGCTTTCGCGTCTTGAAGATTTAGGCATCCTGCAATCGACACGTGGCCATCGGGATGTATCGAAGAGGCTGCTGGTTACTCCATGGGACGGCGAGGTCGCTCAAATTTGCGAGCTATCCTGCGGTCAGTTGGCACTCATTCTGCCGATAGAAATGATGGCTAGTAGGGGCAACGTTTTGATTGTTGACCACGAGATCACGCTCTTTAACGAAACTCTAGAACTCGATTTGGACGACCCTCAAGATGGTTACACTCGCTTTGAAAGATTTCTCTATGAATGGCCCCCGACCATACTCAACCGCTGGTTCAGTGGTGAGTGTCAGTTGCCTAAGAGAAAACTGAAGGGCGTGATTCTTGGCTATGCATGGATGCCGATTCGGCCTGAGTATCCCGACGACATGACAGTAAATATCACGCTCACCCTTGTGGATGACATGGGAGCTAAATGTCGGCTCGTCTTCCCAGCTTTCCTCGACCGCAGCACAAAACGGAGAAATGAAAAGACTAGGCGAGAACTCACCGAGCAGTTCCGTCCAGAACTGCGAACAGGTTTATTTGGCCCCGCACGGAGCAAGCAATCTGATGCGAGTGGTATGCGAGTGAGAAGGAGCGACGACAGTTCCAACTTGGAAGTCAATCTTGGTGAACGATCGAGCGATGGGCAGGGTGTCGAGAACGATGACTTTAGACGCTGCTGAAAACCGGTGCACCGTTTCGAAGGTTATTCAAAAAGACAAACTACAAGACGCCATGCCGGACTGCGACAAGATCGAAAAGCTCCTTCGCTACGAAACGGCTGTCGAACGAAGCCCCGAGCATGCCCTCAACCGACTCGAGCGCCTGCAGCGACGCCGGCTCAGAAATCATTGGTGGCTTGCTGGGAAAAAGTCGGCATTCACGACAATTTCTTTAATGCGGGTCGACCTCGGCCCGCAGATGACGAAGATGACGCCCAGCGACTGCTAGCAGCACCCGATGGAGACTAGTAAAATGACAACCGTGGCGGAAGTCTCAAAGAGTGAAGGGCGGAAACCGGAAGTTCTCAGCCTGTACCGGCTGCTCGACCCGGAGGTATTGGCGAATCCATATCCCCTCTATGCGCGGCTCCGGACGGAAGATCCAGTGCACTGGGATCCATTCCTGCACGCCTGGGTTGTGACCAGGTACCCGGATGTGATTCGTGTGCTGCATCAGTTCTCGGCGAATCGCACGCCTACACCTGAGCAGTTGAGCGCCATGAATCTGTCGGCGCTGAATCCGATCGCCAAAATCATGGTGCGGCAGATGCTGTTTCTCGACCCGCCGGATCACACTCGCCTGCGTGCTCTGGCTTCCGCCGCGTTCACTCCCAGCCGGATGGAAACCCTGCGATCTCACATTCAGGAAATTGCCGACAACCTGATCGATGGAATCCTTGCGCGCGGTCGGCGGATGGATCTGATTGCCGACTTTGCAGCTCCACTCCCAGCAATCGTCACGGCCGAAATGCTCGGGGTTCCTGTGGCTGATCATGAGAAACTCAAAAACTGGTCGGCTGACTTTGCCGAGATGCTGGGCAACTTTCAGCACAATCCCGATCGCTTTCCACGCGTTCTGCGCAGCGTTGAGGGCATGGGCGCATACTTCCGCGCGGCGATGGACGAGCAGCGCGAGCATCCTCGCGACGGCCTTATCCACGCCATGATGGTGGCAGAGGTCGACGGGGGAAAGCTATCGGATGACGAGATCGTTGCGAACCTGATCGTCACGATGGTTGGCGGCCAGGAGACGACGACGAACTTGATTGGCAATGGCATGCTGACGCTGCTGAAAAATCCTGCTGCCAAGGAACAGCTTCGCGCCGATTCGTCGATCATTCAATCGGCGGTTGAAGAGTTGCTGCGCTACGAAAGTCCGAGCCAACACACGGCGCGACTTACCCCCGAAGATCTGGAAATGGGCGGCAAGAAAATCCGCAAGCGCCAGGCTGTAATTGCAGTGATGGGCGCGGCCAACCGCGATCCGGAACGTTTTTCCGATCCCGACAAACTCGATCTTACCCGCCAGGACAATCGCCACGTGGCTTTCGGCTGGGCTGCCCATTTTTGCTTCGGCGCCCCTTTGGCGCGAATTGAAGGCCAGATCGCGTTCGAAACCCTGCTCCGCCGGATGCCTAACCTCGATCTGGAGCTTGGCCAACCGTTGG
>JASHNX010000069.1 GCA_030041415.1 Candidatus Sulfotelmatobacter sp. | reverse complement strand
GAGGACTTCAGGCCAATAAGGAACCATTAATTGATAGGTTTTGCGCCCAAAGACCTGCAGGTCAACCTCTCGCACGAGATGGGTAAAATATTCAAGTTTTTCTTCATCGACCGATTGTTTGGTGTGGTCGACGCAGCCATCCAGGGTAGTGTTGATTGCGTAGATTAGCTTTCTCACTGTATTGTGCTTTCCCCTCCGATTTACGGCGTCGCGTCGCTCCTTACGGTTGTCATCCTGAGCGAGCCTACGTTTGCGCAGCGAAGGATCCCGGCGCGCCGCGTCCTGCTTTTTGTTCAATGAACAGAAGAGGTCGTCACCGACGGAGCTTCCGTTCCGTCCGACCACCTTTGCACGGCAACCACGAACTCAGTCAAGTGCTCGCGGTCGTCGCTCATAGCCATGACGGGAGAACCCGGCAGATTCGCTCCCCAGGTAGCGGGATCGGTTTCCGAATAGAAAAACATGAGGTGCGAAGGCCAGTGTGGGATGCTGTCGCCGCCGTATCCCTGCTTCGACATCATGTAGCACATCGCGCCCGGTTCCATTGCCGGCAGTTCTTTTTTCGCGACGGCGGCGAAGATGGCTTCGTCCGTCTGAGCTTGCGTGCGCCCCGCCAGAATCAACTCGGTCCTTTTGAGGTTGCGTAGAAGCAAGGAATGCGCGGCTGCCGCGTTATAACAAATCGGGGTCCGCACCTTCGGATTCCAAAAGTCAGCGTCAGGTGCGGAAGTCCACGAACGTTCCACGAGACACACGAAGCCGTTCTCGCCTTTGGCCGCCGTTTCGAAACCGTGGCGTCCGAGAACGAGAACATCGGCATCGCGTGAAATGGACTCCGGCGCTGCGCTGCGCGCCAGGGCAATTTCGGTGGCCTGGTCCGCTACGAGGTATTGGTCAACCGGGGCTATTTTCGTGTAAGGTGTCGCGGCTTCTTGTGCCATCGTTAGGTGCGCCATACCGAGCACGCCCAGCAGGGCGAAGCTTTGCATAGCGGTTGCGCCAAGTTTCTTTCTCCGCATTGTTTTCCTCCTGAGAATATGAACCAGCGCTAGTGAGAGTTTGGGGTCTAGCGCACCGCATTTTTTTGACAGTCTGCAGGCGACACTTTTTCGAAGCCCTCATTGCGAGATGGCGTCTCTTTTCCTATTTTGCGGTCTTTACATGTTCGGCCCGGGCGTCCCATCAGACCATTTGTCCACACCTACCAAAAACACTGCCATGGGAGGAAAGCTCTTGAGCTGTGGATACGCGTCTGCGGACAAGTACCAGTAATTCACCCCCATGACCGGAGACTTTGCCACGTCCACGCTCGAGGCTGCATCGTCCTTGGCCGATTCGAAGAACATCACGTGGGGCATGTTGTGGTCGCCGCCATCGGTAAGATAAGACGACTTCGACATCATGTAGGACACAGCCCCCGGCTCCAGGGCCGGCAACTCTTTCTTGTCCAATGCCGCCGCAATTGCGGCGATGACCTCAACCTTGGAGCGGCCGGCCAGGATTAATTCGGTCCGTTTGTAGGCATAGGGCAGGATGGAACGCGCGGCTGGCGGGTTGAGGCAATCTGCGGCGCGAACTTTTGGGCTCCAAAATTCGGGGTGGTCGAACATGGCCATCCATCCGCGAGCGACCCAGCAGACCCAGCCGTTCTTGCCTTCGACTGCGGTTTCGTATCCGTGGCGAGTCAAGACGATTACTGTGGCGTCGCGCGAGATGGCATCCGGCGCGGCGCTGCGGGCCAGGGCGATCTCATCGTTGCGATCCATCAGGTATTGGTCGATCGGGGCCATCTTTCCATAAGGCGATCCGGGATAGGACGTCGCAGAATTAGGTATTGCCGCATCCTGTGCCGTCGCCTGATTAGCCATAAGAAGGTTCCCTACACCGAGGTACGCCATACAGAGCACGATAAGCAGCACAGAGCTTTTGATTGCGATTGCGCCAACCTTCATTTCCCGCATTGTTTTCCTCCTGAGAATGGGACTTTTGAGCGCATGCGCCCTTTCGCGTGGACTGCGAATGCCCCACTTCTCGGTTCTTTTGCGAGAAGCGGGAAAGGCTGTCGTTCAGTTGTCGCCAGGCCGCCAAACGGCCCGCACTTCGACGGGCACCCGGCAAGCGGCGACGCCCTTGCGTGCCCACGCCACCGCTTCTTCCATGTTCGCGACGTCTATGATCCAGAAACCGCCGATGTGCTCCTTGGTTTCCAGGTATGGCCCGTCGGTGACGAGCACCTTGCCATCGGGCTGCGACCGCAACGATTTCGCCTCACTTGCAGGGCGCAGGCCGCCGACGAAAACCCCGATACCGGCAGCAGTTATCTCTTCGTTGAGCACGTCGATATCGCGCTCCATCGCTGGGTCTACGCTGGATGGATCGAAGTCGTCGGGCAACTGAATCGCAACCAAAAATTGGGCCATGAATTCTCCTTTAACGGTCTTCGTATTTTCCCATTTGCGAGGCCAGCCGCACAGCCTCGCGCGCTGGATCGTTCATTCTATCGACCCTTCACCCTATAGTCGTTGCGGCGGGAGAAAATCGACAGCGGGGACGAATTTTTTTCTTCAATTTCAGGTAAAAGCTCAGTCCAACCACAAAAACAACTTTGGGCCAGCCCCAGGACAAAGCGAGATCGAGTTTTTGCAACGGTTTTACACCTTCCTGACAACTGGCTGAGTCACCTTTCGGTATACCTGTCGCGGCAACACCAACGTGTATTTCCCTTCGGGGGGAGGAAAAACAAAATGATCAGAAGGATTCTTGCATCTGCGGCTATGGCATTGCCTCTTCTGGGCTTCGCACTGATGCCCAGCTCCGCCGGTGCGCAGAGCTTCACCGGCAACTATTCGGTCTCCGTGACCGAGACAAAGTGTGGCATCGCCGGCAACATCAAATGCGCCAACCTAAGTTACTGTCTGGAGCTGACCGATGATGGCAGCATCGGGCGGCCGCACAGTGGCCCGGCAACGTTGGCGAGTTCCGGTAGCAGCCCGCTTTCTGGAACTTTCCAGGTTATCGGCAAGACGATTATGGCGACTTTCGGAGTAGGCTCGGAGACGGGTGAGGACGACAGCGTCGTTCTCGTCGCCCCCGCCAACGGTAGCACTGGGACAATCGGTATCGGCATCTATGATCTGACCGCGGGTGAGAGTGAGGCCTCCGGTTTGGCGACGTTCGGGGTGAACAACAGCTGCTCCAATTGACAGCGGGAGAGGGCGCCTTGGCGTGGGTGCCCTACCTCTCGTGCGCCTTTTGTGTGGGCACTGGATTGCTAGCCGCCACCGATGTAGAGGACGGATTGGACCATTCAAGCCGCTTTTGGCTTGAGTGAGAACTCCCATCCCTGATACCGCCTGCGCTCTCATAAATTTCCGGCGCCACGCCCAGAGACCGCGAGGGCGAGTCTAATTCGACAAAGACACCGATCAGTACCACAGTATGGACATACGGCGGATATCGGCGCATACTCTTTCGCACGAACCCAATACCTAAAGACATCGCGAAACCATCGTCCAATTAATTCAGCCGAGCGCATCGGATCTGATTGCCTAAAGAAAGGATGGCAGAGCTATGCCGGAAGCAACCTGGAAGCCTCACGAGAAACATGGACAGCTAACCACGCAGAGCGACTTGCCCGACAGCGTCTACGCATTTCCAAAGCAGCGTAAAGAACCATTGACTGATGCACAACATGTGCGCAACGCGGTGGCGCGATTCGATCAAGTCATCGACGTCTCCGATGCCGACCGTGCTTTGGCGTTCGCGAACATCGAAAAAGCTGCAAAGTACTACGATGTTAACCTCGCGGAAACGTCGTGGCACGATCTGGGCATTCATCCTCAAAAGAAGAGAGCGTAGGGTGCCATTCCGTTTTCGCGAAGAGCCGGTTACGAGGGAGATCCCTTTGACTTGGCTCAGAGCAGGCTCTTAGCTCCGTCCGCTTCGCCGCCTCCGACTAGAAGTCGGGACGCTACCAAAAACCGCCACCGCCAGAAATGACCTTTGCGTTTGTTCGTGAGAGGTGTGCTTGCGTGGCCGCACGAAGGAGATGAAATATGAAAGCAATTGTTGTCCACCAGTATGGCGGTCCTGAGGTACTCAAGTTCGAGGACTACCCTGACCCGGTGCCTGGTCAGGGCGAAGTGCTGGTTCGGGTCGCCGCCACGAGTGTGAATCCGCTCGACTACAAGCGGCGCGCCGGACTAATGAAGGATCTCGCTCCCATCCAGTTTCCCGGAATTATAGGAACCGATATCTCGGGCACCGCGATCAAGATTGGGCCGGAAGTGGAAGGCTTTTCTGTCGGTGATCGGGTGTTCGCTATGGCGGACAGCACTTACGCCGAACTTTGCGCCGTGAAAGCCGCGATTCTCGCAAAGGTTCCCGACGGGCTCGATTTGATTCAGGCGGCAGCGCTGCCGCTGGTCACGATAACTGGCAGCCAGCTCATGTCCGCAACTGCGATCAAAGCGGGCCAGACGGTTCTGGTCGTGGGCGCAGCCGGAAATGTTGGGCGTTCAGCGGTATTCACTGCGAAACAACGCGGAGCGACTGTGATGGCTGGTGTCTTGAAGAGGCAGATGGAAGAGGCGAAGTCCGTCGGTGCGGACCAGGTTGTCGCAACCGACGACGATACTGCGATTGCGAATCTCGCGCCGCTTGATGCGGTGGCGGATACGGTCGGAGGAAGAATCGCCGAAAAGCTGATTGCCAAGGTCAAGCCAGGAGGGGTGTACACGTCGGTCGTCCAGGTGCCGCAGAACGCCGCGACTTACCCAGCGGTGAAGGTGGTGCACGTGTTCTCGAAGTTCGACCGGAAAACGCTCGAGTTCATGGCCGAAGCGGTGCGGGACGGCAAGCTGGTAATTCCGATTAGCCAGAAACTGCCGCTGGGTGACGCGTCCGAAGCGCAAGCGGAGGCGGAAAAGGGCGCCGTCGGGAAGATATTGCTGGTGGCCTGACATTGTTGGCGACCGGAGACTTCCGGCAAATGAGGCTTTGCCAGCAGTGATGTCCGTCCTGCCACGAGAATTAGCGAGGGTCGAACGCCGAACGAACCATGGCAGTTTCTCCGATGACTCTCAAATCGAGATTGATCCTCCGCTTCGTATTGATGCCAGTTATGTGGGGTTGTTTTCTATTTCTTCCCGCTGGCTCCTTCAGGTTTTGGCAGGGCTGGGTTTATTTCGTGATTATGTTTGCCTTCGCTGTTTCCGCTCTTGGTTACTTCTATAGGCACGATCCTCAACTAATCGAGCGCAGGCTAAAAGGCGGGTGGAGACAGGAAACTGTGCGTGAACAGAAAGTTATCATGATGCTCGTCCCCGCGATGATGCTGATCGCATTCCCGCTGCCTGGCTTCGATCATCGGTTTGGCTGGTCGCACACGCCCCTGTGGCTGGTGGCAGTTGCGCAAGCATTCGTTCTCGGCGGCTGCCTGCTGATTTTTTGGACATTCAAGAGCAACAGTTTCGCTGCCAGTACGATTCGAGTCGAGACTGGACAGAGAGTGATTTCCACCGGACCCTACGGCGTCGTACGCCATCCCATGTATTTAGGCGCGGCGATGTGGTTGTTGTTCACGCCGCTGGCGCTGGGCTCCTACTTTGCCCTGCCCGTCTTTGCCCTCCTACTTCCGCTGATCGTTTTCCGGCTCCTCAACGAAGAAACGGTTCTGCGCCAGGAACTGCCTGGCTACGCCGACTACTGCCTGCGCACACGCTTCCGGCTCGTCCCTCTTCTCTGGTAAATGACATCTTTCTCTAAAGCACGTCGATCACGATGAGAGTGATGTCGTCTTGCTGCGCTGCCGACGCTGGCTGCCACTGCCTTAGTTCAGAAAGCAATCGATCAGACAGCTCCGAAGAAGGACGAAACTGGTTCCCGCGCACGACTTCCTCCAGCTTCCTGTCCCCAAACGGCTCGCCGTTGACGTTTTCCGGCTCAATCAAACCATCTGTGTAGAGCAGAAAACGATCATCTTTGGCGATTGAAATCTCAAGAACCGGATAATCGCAGTCCGGCAATACCCCAAAGATCAGTCCGTTGCTCTGAATGCGCTCCAGCTCACCTTGGCTCCAGCGAAGAAGCGGCGGATGTCCGGCAGCCGAGTAGAGTGCCTTGTGGCTTTCAGTATCGAGCCATAAGTACGCTGCCGACACGAACTGGCCTCGTAGCTGTCCGGAAAGGGAGCGTTCCAACCCGCGCAGCACGGATGGTGGATCATTCGCGCAGGAGACAACCGACTGCATTGCCACTTTGATCATCGAGGCAATAAGCGCGGCTGGAACACCGTGTCCAGAGACATCGGCGACCAAGAAACCAGCCCGGTGCGGATCGACGGCGATGAACCAGTAGAAATCTCCTGCTACGGCGGTCATCGGGCGATAAGCCGCGCTGATCCGCAGACGGCTTAGTTTGGGAACGTCGCTGGGTAGAATGGAAGCTTGTATTTCGCGGGCGACGGCGAGTTCATTCTCGATCGCGAGCAAGCGGCGTTCGTCTGCAAACACTTTTTCTGCTGCGACCCATCCTTGCGAGAACACAAAGAGCGCAAAGGCCAGCGGCCCGGAGAGTCGATATTCACGCAGGCTGAGAAATGTTCTTGAATTCTCATACATGACCGCAGCCGCAAGAAGTAAGGTGCCAGCCGCCGATACCCGGCTTTGGATTACCAAGTACTTCCTCCCGATGCGCGGGAAAACATTGGTTACCGCTATGACAAGAAGTAAGCAAATCGCCAGCACATTGTCATAGGGCATGAAACTGTTGGGAGGTCTGTGGAGCAGAACAGCAGAAATGCCGGCGACCGCAACTGCACAGGTCGGAATCACCATGATTCGCAATAAGCGGCGTAGAGCGCCGAGGCTTAGCTCCGCCCAAAACAACATCCCTGGAATGAGGATCACATAGGTGATGATCCATATGATCTGCGAGGAGTAAGTCGAGAGCGGTCCTGCGATCAAACTGAAGGCGGCCGGCACCTCGGCAAACAGCCGAACTCCGTACATTGCATTGAAGATGCCGCCCCACACTAGAATCCGCCGGGAGCTGCCGGCGCGGGCCGCACCAATGCAGCATTCGGCAACCCCGATGAACAGAAAAATCGTGGCGAGAATGATGTAGGCGAATTCAGCGCGGGGCGTTAGCATTGCTTGATTTCCAGCCACTTCGCTCACTCGCGCAAGCATATTAGCGTGCGGAAGTGCAACGCTGTGATGTGAAGCACGGGAAGCGTATCCCTGATCACTGACTCGCTCTTGCCTCCGTGCTACAGTTCGCCTTCAACCTAAAAAGTCCGTTAGGAGGAAAACTATGTTGAACGGCTTGCTCCTGTTGGTGTGTGTCATCCTGCAATTTCATTATCATGACCCGATTCCGTGGTACCTCTGGGTGCTGGCTCTGATCGCACAGTGTGTTGCGTTCGGCGAACCAACGATGCGATCCGCAATTGCAAAAAAGAACTGAATGTGCGACGGCTGGCACCGTTCGGATTGAGCTTTCAAGGCGTTGAAATGGGGAACCCGCGTCCGGAATCACTGTCGTCGGACCCCTCTTTTCTTGTCCCGCTCCTGTCTGGCATCTGGGCGGCGCGCCCATTCAAACCCGCTTTTCGCTTGAGTAGGACAGTTCGACCGCTAGGCAGACGAACTGTTTTGTTTCAATTCCTGAATCCGCATGGCCAGAAATCGCCGCTCCGGTTCCTGCCGATCTTTTCCCTTCGCATCTTTATCTTTGCCAGTCATAACGAGGGCGAGCGCCTTCTCATAGGAAGCGAGGGCCTCCGCAATCCGTCCTAATCTGCGGCACAGATCCGCCCGGGCAGAGTGCGCGAGGTAGTAGTTAGAAAGTTCATCCCGTTCGAGCAGGTCATCGATCAGACGAAGACCCCGCTCTGGGCCTTCACTCATGGCAACGGCTACGGCGCGGTTCAGTTCGACCACAGGGGATGCCTGAATCCGAAGCAACCCGTCGTAGAGCAGCGTAATCTGGCCCCAGTCCGTGGATGCCGCGGAGGAACTGCTGGCGTGAACGGCCGCAATGGCCGCCTGCAGAGTGTAGGCGCCGAAGCGGCGCGATCGAAGAGCGCTTTCGGTAAACGCAATGCCTTCGGCGATCTGGTCTTTATTCCACAACGACCGGTCCTGCTGCTCTAGCAGGATCAAGTCTCCGTCGGGGGAGGTTCGGGCGGCGCGGCGCGACTCCTGCAGCAGCATAAGCCCTAACAGTCCCATCACCTCAGGTTGCGGAAGAAGTTCGAGAAGCAGCCTCCCCAGGCGGATCGCCTCGTTGCTGACTTCGGCGCTGAGTTCGGCGCCGGCCGTTACAGACGAGTATCCTTCGTTGAAAATCAGATATATGACCAGGAGAACAGCTTCCAATCGCGCTGGTAGTTCCTGCGAGCCTGGCACCTGATAAGGAATCGACTTACCGCGGATGAGAGCCTTGGCGCGCACGATGCGTTGGGCGAGCGTTGCCGGCGTAACCAGAAAGGCGCGGGCAATCTCCTCGGTGGTCAGACCGCAGATTTCGCGCAGGGTGAGCGCAACCTGTTGTTCGGGGGGCAGCGCGGGATGGCAGCAGGTGAAGATCAGGCGGAGGCGATCGTCTTCGATCTCGTCATCGTCGATCGCCTTGCTATCGATCTTTCCGACGAGGGCGACTTCGTGGCCGCGCGCTGTGTTGTCGCGCGCGTCATTGATCTGCGCTTCTGTGTAGACCACAAAATCTTTTTGTGTTGCGTCATCAAAGCGCGCGCGACGTCGCATCCCGTCGATGGCCTTGAAGCGTGCCGTTGAAATGAGCCAGGGGCGCGGTTTTTCCGGAATACCAGCCTGAGGCCAGGACTCCAGGGCGGCGGTGAAGGCTTCATGCATGGCCTCTTCGGCGAGATCGAGGTCTCCCAGGAGGCGGACGAGCGTCGCCAGAACGCGTCCCGATTCCGCCCGGTAAAGAGCCTCGATGTTTCTGTTGAGCTGGGTCCCGTTGAGTTGTTCGGGGGCAGGCGGCATCTACGCCAAACTAGCAAACGGAGTGGCTCTACACAACTGCGCTTGGCTTTCCCGAACCAGTGGGGCGCCACTGCGATTATGGAGGGTTGCAAACGGATAAGGTAACGACAGCCCAATTCCTAGGCCGCAAGGCCTTGGACTTCGCCGCGCAAAACGGTGATCGAAGCGTTGGGGAGCACGAACACAGTTTGCGCGGAGGCATCAACGGACGCAATTACAGGCGGCAAGTTAGGATCGGCGTGGGCTGAGGCATTCTCGCCGTGCCAAACGTATTGTTCGCTGCCAAACGTGACCGTCCGAACGGTTCCTGCAAAATATCCTGCGCCGCCCGCGCCGTCAAAGGCGATTCGAACGGAGTGCGCATGATCTCTATCTTTGTTGATAAGCAGCAGAGCCCATTGGCCGTCCGGGCGCCTGACAGCATAGCTTGTGACCAGAGCATTTCCGGCGGGGTCTACGATTCCGACATCGACAGTGTGCAGATGATGAGTGCCGCTGCGATGCGTGACCCACTCGTTATTGATCATCTGACTGGCATAGTAGAAGGCAGTATAGCCAATGATCTTTGCATCGCGGTCCCAAAGCGCATTTCCCCAAATTGCCCAGCCCTGGCAGCCATGCTCGATACCGCTCGGTTCGATGGGCGAATGAACGTAAAGCGCGCCGCCTTCGGCAAAAAAGCTGCCAACATTATCGGCCAGCCACAGAGCCGAGAAAATGTCGGACATGTAGATCGAAAGCGAACCGCAGAGATTGCTTTCGGTGTTCATGAGCGGAATCGACGCTGGCAATCCGTCATCGCGAAAGGCCTGCAGAGTTTTACGCGTGAGTTCGCGGTTACGGTACAAATCGTCCCACTTCATGGTGCAGGCTTCGTAGGGATAGATTTCAAATGAGGCGAATGACAGGTCCGCCTGACGATTGTGCGATTTCAGATAATCGTAAAAGCGGCCAAACCAGGACTTGTCTCCTCGCGCATCGGGCCATACCGAGACGTCCTGGTTAATACCCTGGAACACTGGCCCACCCAACTTACCCTTGAGCGTGGGATCGACTTTGAGCATCGCGTCCGCAAACTGAATATAAAGTGCAGCGTAGTCCTCCGGCATGTAGTACTGCCCGTCGGCTTCTTCATCCATTTCGACCCAGCTGATGGGATAGCCACGCTTTTTCAGATAATCGACCATAGCCGCAGCATCTTCGGGAACGCTGTAAATCAGAGGAACGGTTATGAGTGCAGGTAGGCCGTTCGTGATGCCGCTGGTGAAGAAAAGATCCCAGCCGGTCTGGTCTCCATAGGGACTCAGGTCTTCCGCGGTGTGCCATGGATCGGTCGAAGAGCAATACGTAGCGGTCTGTTTGCGGCCGTCGGGTGCGTGTTTCACAAAATCCGCGAACTTGCCATCCCCCTGCAGTCGACCAACGTAAACTTCATAGATCGCGTAGCCCACTCGATGCCGAACGTCATCGTTTCCATGCGGGCCGGGTTGATTGGACGAACGCGTCATCACGACGCGAAGCCAACGGGTTGAGATGAGATTGTCCGCCAGTTTCAGCGTTGCGCTTCCACCTTTGCCATCGTGAACAGTACCTTTGGGGAAACGGAACCAATTGCCCATCGCTTGATTGGCAACAGGAAGATACTCGCCGCCCTGGCCCGTAGAATCCATGGCTGGTTCTTCCCAGTTCATGGGATCGGCTCCCACCCAATACTGGACTTCGTACTCACTGGCGCATGGTTCGCACCAGTCGATGCGGATCGCGTTCACGTCGTAGTATTCGCCCAGGTCGACGATGATCCATTGCGGATGTAGGGAGTCGTCTTCATGGGTGAATGCTTTAGTCAAATAAGGGTTACTCTTCCAAAAGGTTTTAGGATCACCATCCGTCAGGCGGGAATAGCCGCTCTCGGTGCCGCCATTGTGGGTGCAGCCACGATGGGGGAGACTGAAGCCAAATGAATCGCGAATCGGTTCGGCCAGTTCCGAGCTGCCGACGAAATATCCGCATTTCTTTGCTTCATCCGTCCATCGGCCGTTGGGATTCCAGTGCCAATAATCGATGGTCTCAGGAGTATGCAGGCGGTAGCTGATCGGCCCCCAGCCCGCAGACAGGCAAACTTTTACGCTTTCCGGCGTGTAGATCTTATCGATCGATTCGCGCGATTGAATGTCCATCGATGTCGCGAAAGCCTGATCGGGATCAAAGGAGTTCACGACCTGGTTCGGCGCTGCGTGCACCCGGACTACCGCGGCATCGGCCGCGGACGAAGTTGCATTTTGAGCTGACGGAACGACTGCATCAGCCAGAGGGCGAACGGCCGTTAACGCAGCAGCGCCGATAGTTGTCCCCAAGAAAGTACGCCGTGAAGTAGCCATCAGATTGCCTCGATTGAGGTGACCACATGCCTAGAACTTGAACCGCGCCTCGAAACTAAATTGACGCGGGGTATTTGCCTGGTTCGTGATTTGGCCGAAGCCCTGCATCTGAGCGGCAGTAGGCTGTGTGCCGGACGTTGGCGGAACCCAGAGAATATTCGGATACCCGAACTGAATTGAGTTCGTGAAATTGTAAGCGGCGGCTCGGAACTCGAGATCCTTGTGCTCGCCTATCTTGAAATGTTTAGTGATCGAAAGATCCAGATCGTGTGCGCCGTCGGCGCGGATGCCGGGCAGTATGGATGGGGCGGTCCCCGGCAGGTATTGGCTTGGCGGCTGCGCCATGCAGGTGTAATTGAACCATTCCGCAACGATCCTGGGCGCGCCCTTACCGCAGTTGCCAATGATATCGGGGCGTTGATTGAACCAAATGTCGCCCGTGCCGTTGGGAGTGGCGATCGGCTGCCCGTCACTAAGAGCGACAACGGCCGTCACCGTCCACCCGCCGAGGGCCCCATTGGCCCAGCCCCGCAGATTGACTGCACGTCCTTCGCCGACGGGCAGATCGTAGGACAGCAACCCGGAAAAATAGAAAGGAATGTCTTGGGTGCTGACGTTCCGCTCCAGATTCAGATTGGTGATGTCCTGTGCCTGGGCGAAGTTGTTACCGTTAAACGCGAGCGAACCGGCATTGTCGTCGGTGATCAGTTTGCCCCAGGTGAACGAGAGGAGCGTGGTGAAGTGCTGAGTCAGCCGCTTCTCGAGTTTCGCTTGCAGCGAATGATAGATGGAATCTCCCCAGGGGACACCCCACTCCAGAACTCCACTTCCTGCGCCAACACTGTTGGGACTCGGGCCATAGGAGAACTGCGGGAATTTCTCGAGCATCACCCACTTCGGTACTTGCGTCGCGCCAAGCCACGGCGCGTCAGGGTTCGTAATCGCAGCAGCGTAGGGGTACGGGACCATGTTCAGCAGATTGCCCTGATACTGCGCGATCGTGCCCAGAGAAAGCGAGTTGAGGTCGGTGTTTCCCTGGTTGCTGAAGGGCAAGTGCAGCCCGCGACTGCCGACCCAAGCGACGGACAGGATCACCTGATTGCGAAATTGGTATTGCACTCCGAAGTTGAAGTTGTACGTCGTCAGCTCCGGTTGGGAATGCAATAAGCTGTTCACGCCGAGGCCCACGTTTGTAGCGGCGCCGAGACTCCCGTCCGTTGGCTTTACGATGCCGCTCGGAAACGGATTCGAAAGCGAATTACCTGGAATCAGGTAGTTTCCCGTGGGATCCAGCGTGGATGCCAGCCAGGTTGTCTCAGCCAGATACGAGTCGTCGTTGAACTGATTGATTTCAGCCATGTGCACGCTAGGCCCGTAGGAAATCCCGAAGCCGCCGCGCACGACGGCATTTTTCAAGAATTGGTAAGTCAGAAGGAAACGGGGAGCGAAGTCGCGCCAGTTTGGAAGAAATGGGCTGCGGTGTGCACTGTTGGAGAACACTTCGCCGCCAGTCAGGTTAACTCCGTTCACCTTGTACTCGAGCGTGGGGTCGAAGTACTCCATGCGGTTGTAGCGTTCGGTCGCTCCGAGGAACAGATCCCATCGCAAGCCGGCATTAATCGTCAGCTTGTCTGTCGCGTGCCAGCCGTCCTGAATAAAGAGTGCGTCGTAACGATTGCTGTTGGCGCCGAATACATCGGTCGTCCAGTTAGGCTGCCCCTGGTCTAGCGAGCCGATACCAAGGAGAAATGATGCAAAGGCATCACCATCGGCGGCGGGAACGCTCGAACTGGTGGCGTCGGGAGCAAATTGGTAGGCGCCAGCTGGGTCGAGAGTCTGGCCAACATTCATATAAAACATTTGAAAGTCCCATCCCAGGCTCAGTTGGTGCCGCCCCTTCACGGTGTTAAGTGTGGCGCTGAAGTCGTAGTTGGTGGTGGCGAACGTGAAAAAGGAGAAGGTGGGGCTGCCCAGTGATGCTGGGGCGTCATTTCCGTTTCCAGTGAGGTACATGTATGGAATGGATGGATAGGTCGAAGATGCTTCTAACGAGGATGGGAAACCGAGCGTAGTCTGATTGAAACCGGCCTGGGCTTGCGGTCCGTCGTTCTCATAATGTCGAGTTGCGGAGCCGCGCAACTGGAGAACGGTGTTCGATGAGATGGTTCGGTCATAGCCCAACATTAAGTTGCCGTCATGGTTGAAATTCAGGCTAGCGGGGTAGAACAGATTGTTGAAATAGTTCGGGGTGCTATCGTGTTCACGCGCCACAGAAACCCGCCCAAAGAGATGCTGGTTCGATTTCAAGTTGTCGTCCAGACGGACATCGAATCTTTCGACGGCCAGAGGACTAGAGCCGGAAGCAAAGAAGTTGAGCGGGTGGTAGGTCCCGCTGGTGGGAAAGTTGGGCGCTGGCCAGTACTGAAGATATTTAGCGGCAATCGGGTTAATCATTCCCTTTGGGATCTTATTTCCGGGAAACGGCTGCGGGCAGATGGTGGCCGGAGCGATGCAGGGCGTCGGGCCGGCAGCCCAAGTCGAGGGGTCTGGATTGTAGATGGTAAGTCCGGGATCGCCGGAGAAGTCGCCGAGCTTTTCCGCAGCCGTGGGTACCGTGAGCGTGGTTGTGGCTATGCTGGCCTGCTGTGTGCCCTCGTAGTCCCCGAAGAAAAAAACTTTGTTCCTCTTGATCGGGCCACCGAAAGAGCCACCCCACTGATAACGATGGAAGTCCGGAACGGGCTGCCCGGCTGCTCTGTCAAAATAATCGTTGGAGACCAGAACATTGGGCCGCGCAAAGCCGAAAACGTCGCCATGAAAGTTATTGGTGCCGCTCTTGCTGACGAGACTGATGACTCCGGCCGCACCGGTCTGAATGCTCGCTGGAGTGACGTTCGTCTCCATCTCGAATTCCTCTACTGAATCCAGCGGAGGTTCCATAGCTGGAATGACGACGCCCTGATTGTTTTCTCCAATGGTCAGTGGGCTGCCGTCCAGCGTGTAGTAGACCGTGCCCTGCGGCGCTCCATTGATGGTGAAGTTCGAAACTTCATTCCGCTGCGAATCAAGCGACGTGGGATTGCCATCCTGGGGGATGACGCCGGGAACAAGCTGAACCAGCCCAAATATGTCGCGGGTGAGTAGGGGAGTGCGCTCGATGACCTCGGAGGGGATGAGTTGCCCGGTGGTGCTGCTGGTTGTGGCGACGATATCCGGCGCGGCCGAAACGGTTACTTCTTGGCTTACGCCACCTACCTGCAGCGACATGTTCACCCGCTGCTCCGCATCCACGGCAACTGTGATCTTGTTTTGGACCGATGTTTTGAAGCCGGACTGTTCGACCTTGAGCTGGTAGTTACCCGGGACTAGGCTGAGAAATGAATACAATCCGCCGGCCGACGTCCGTCCTGACACAACAACGCCGGTATCGATGTTGGTGAGCTTCACCGCGGCGCCCGCGATGGCCGCCCCGGAGCTATCCGTCACCAACCCACTCAACGAGCCTCGTCCGGCCACCTGAGCCAGGAGACTCGCTGCCAGACCCAACCCAAGGAGAACTCGCACTCCAATCCGCAAGCAGATCAGTAGTTTCATCGCAGCCTCCTTAGTTCACCACGGCTCGGTTTCCTCCCTGGTATTGCCCAACCCGCGCCACCCACCAGGATGCAGGCCAAATACATGCCCAATGGAATTGAACAAAAGAGGATTGCGGCACCATGGTCGATGGCGATCCCTACTGTGCTGAGAAGGGGAGCACATCCTGATCCGCGTTGTGAAGTAGCGAACCGTTTCGCCCGGGACTGTATCCCGATACGATATGCGGACAACATTTCCATTTTCAGCGAAATAGCGCTAACCGACTGGATAAAACTGTGCTAACATCGCCGCCGGTATTTTTGCCCCATGTCAGAGGACACCCAGGCCTCGGCCACCGTCGATTTAATCGGAGAAACCAAGGAAAAGACTCACTCGATATCGGATATCGAGGCAGATGCGATTCGCGTCGAGCTCGGCCGCGTCTTCCAAAGTCCCCAATTCCACGGGAGCAAGCGCTGCCAGGATTTCCTTGAATACGTTGTGGAACAAACGCTCGCTGGCCTGCCGCACGGCCTGAAGGAACGCACGATCGGCATAGCTGTCTTTGGACGGTCGAATACGTACGACACCAACGAAGACGGAATAGTCCGGATGAAGGCGAGTGAGGTTCGAAAGAGGCTTGCGCTTTACCATGCTGAAGGAGGAAAAAATGCGGCGGTGCATATTGAATTGCCCGTCGGCAGTTATGTTCCAACCTTTTGCAAACGCTCAGCCCACGCGCATGAAACAAGTGCGGCTCTTTCTGCTGGGAATCTGACCACCGAAGATGTCGCAGGAGAATCGAAAAATCAGGAGACGCATCGGAGAAAGGCACGTTGGCGAATATGGGCGACGATTTTCGCGCCCTTGAGTGTTATTGCCCTCTGCACTGGGTTCTGGTTCGAGTTTCGGTCTTCTTCTACGATGCTCGATCAATTTTGGGCGCCACTGTTACAAAGCCAATCTCCGGTAGTTTTGGCGGCGGCCTACGGGCAAGTTTACATGCCCACTCGGCCCCCATCCGTAAAGGATTTCACTTTGTTGACTGACCAGTACGTCGGAGGAGGAGATCTCGTGGCGGCTTCCTGGATTTCCGGACTCCTGGGCCGCAGGGGGCATCCTTTCACGGTAAAGATCGGAAATGCTGTTTCTTTCGAGGACTTGCACAACGCTCCTGCGATTTTGATCGGATATTCAAGCAATCAGTGGAAAGAGATCACAAAAAACTTCCGCTTCTTTATTGATGATGAGAACGGCATAATCACGGACAACGGAAAGCCCACCGAGTGGTATCCACATAATGTCAGCGCGGATTTTCATAGCGATGACGATTACGCAATCATCTCGCGTGCGTTTTATCCCGAGACAAATGAAATGATGATGCTGGTCAGCGGGTGCGAGCAATACGGGACCCAGGCGGCGGCGGAGTTAATCACCAATGCCGGTCTGCTGGCTAAAATTCTGCAGTCTGCTCCCAAGGGCTGGCAAAAAAAGAATCTTCAGTTTGTGATACACGTCAGGGTGATTGCAAATTCTCCGGCATCTCCAGAGGTCGTCGCCTCTTACTACTGGTAATCGAACTTCGGTTGCGAGTTTGGGTTGACCCTCTTTTTGAATCCGCTGGATCGCCGACCGACAAGACAATCAGCATCAGTCGGTTATCTTCGGACTGTATCGGGATACAGTCCTCCGCACAACTGTTAGGCACTTCACTCCCGTTTCATGGCATGTTTTACTGCGACAAAATGTCGTCGGGGTGTGAAATGCAAATTCCACAAGCGGGCAAATGCAGCTTGTCGTGAAATATATATTCTGAGGTCAAGACGAGATGAGCATCCTAGGCACACGACGAAATTTTTTTGAGCACATCTACAGAGCATTGGCCGGATGCACGCTTGCTCACACTTTGCCATTTCGAGCGGCTGCTACGACACCCAAGCTTGCCGATGAAGGTGAGGACTACTATGACAAGCTCGGCGTTACAAAAATTATTAATGCCGCCGGCACCTATACCCATTTAACTGCGTCCACGATGCCGCCTTCGGTGCAGGCAGCCGTTGCACGGGCCGCAAAACATCCAGTGCGACTGGCTCCTTTGCAAAGAGCGGCTGGAGAATACCTCGCCCGGCAACTGCATTGCGAAGCGGCGATGGTTACCGCGGGCGCAGCTTCTGCAGTCACTCTGGCCACGGCGGCGTGCATAACAGTGGGCAGCGATTCCGCCGGTCATGCGATCCCTACCGACATGGTGGGCCTCAAGAGTGAGGTGGTCGTTCAAAAAGCACACCGATACGATTACGACCACGCATTACGGAGCTGCGGTATTCGTTTCGTGGAGGTGGAAACCTTGCCGGAGTATGAGGCAGCGATTAACAAAAATACTGCCATGTGTTTTTTCTACAATGCTGCCGACGAAGGAAACATCAGCCGGGAAGACTGGATTCGGATCGCACACGCCCATGGAGTTCCCTGCTTGAATGACGCTGCTGCCGACGTTCCGCCCATCTCGAATCTCTGGAACTATACCCAAATGGGATTCGATCTGGTTGCCTTCTCCGGCGGGAAAGGGATGAGAGGTCCACAAAACGCGGGCCTGCTCCTGGGCAGGAAGGACCTTATCGCTGCCGCCGCCGCGAACAACAGCCCCAACGATGACACCGTGGGCCGCGGAATGAAAGTCGCCAAAGAGCAAATCGTCGGCATGGTGGCGGCGGTTGATTGGTTCCTAAGCCAGTCCGATGCGGAGATGGACGCTGAGTTTCGGCGGCGCATCGATCGGATTACCGGAGCGCTCAAGAATATTCCAACTTTAAAATCCGAGACATTTATCCCTCCTATCGCCAATCACGTTCCACACCTGCTGATCCGCTATGACCAGGAGCGCGTCAAAATCTCGCCTCTCGAAGTCGCAAGACAATTGCGTAGCGGCACGCCCAGTATCGAATTAAATCCGGCGACCGGTTCAACGGAGGGAAGTGCGGGGATACCGAAAGATCCCAATAAGATCGTGGTTGGAGTGTGGATGCTGGAACCCGGCGAGGACTCAATCGTAGGGCTCCGTCTTCGAGACGTCCTGGCGAAGGCGGCAACCAGCTGAGCATTCTGCCACATTTTGCCATTCAATTTCGCTGCAGAACCGCGGAGTCGAAATTCGCCTGAAGGAGCCATATCTGTTGAGAAAGATTCTTTGCATAGCCGCTCGGCCAGTTGTGCGAATTTTTCTGATTTACTCATTGCTGGCCGGCCTCGCGGGCGCATGTCTCGCGCAGACATCCGGCAAGTCGGGGCCGAGTGAACCATCCATTCTCGAGCCCGCATCCGGTGCGTTGCTCGGACTCTACTACGGCGCGGGGAACATGACCCAGACGGCAGCGAGACTCGGCCGGACACCTCCCATTCACCTGACGTACTACGCGTGGGACGCTGATTGGACCGGTACAGTCACCAAGGCAGATTTGGCGGCGGGACGTATCCCTCTGGTCAATTGGGAGCCCCACAATATCGACTTTGCTAAGATCATCGACGGCAGCCTCGATGCGACGATTAGCGCGCGTGCCAGCGGCTCCAAAGCGCTCGGCAAGAAGTTCTTCCTCGACTTTGCCGCCGAGATGAATGGTGACGAAGCATGGAGCGGCAATAACGCTCCCCTGTACGTTTCCGCTTATCGGCACATTCACGACCTCTTCATTGCTGCCGGTGCCACCAATGTGGTTTGGGCGTGGTGTCCAAACGTCACAGATACCCAGGGAGGCAACCGTACTACCATGGACTACTATCCCGGCGATTCGTATGTCGATTGGACAGGAGTCGATGGCTACAATTGGGGCACGAAGAACGGTGGCTGGCAGACCTTCCAACAGGTATTCGAAGACATCTACCCGCTTCTGGCAGAAAAGAAGAAACCGATCCTGATTGGAGAGATGGCTTCTGCCGAAGCCGGGGGAGATAAGGGCAAGTGGATCGACGAGATCGTTCCCACCCTGCGCACAAACTTTCCACTCATCAAGGGTCTTGTGTGGTTCGACATCAACAAGGAAGCCGATTGGCGGATCAACTCGTCTCCTGCATCGGAGGCGTCGTTCAGCCGCATGGCGAACGATCCCTATTTCAACCCGTAGGGAATTGCGCACAGTTGCGCCGCCAGTGGGCGGAATTTTCCATAACGTTTTCCCTTCTGCAACTTAGGGATATATTGAGGGTCGGCGTTTTCTCTGGAGCGGAGATTGGCAGCCCGACGTCAAACGAACTTGTCGGGAGAAACATGAGGCGGTTACTAGTGGGTCAATTTGACCCGTTACCGGCGGTTACATTGACTTCGGGTTTACATTTCTGACAGACTGATTGCGCTAAGGTGTAGCAAGCGCGATTGAATTTTGTTGCGATTGCGAAACCTCGATTGTGAAACATGGAGTTATTGCTCAATGTTGCGTGGATGCTGCTGGCGCTGCCTGCCTATTGGCTATGGCGGCGAAGCGAGAGTTCGCGCACGATGCGAAGTGTGAGTTCGCTGCAGTGCCTGTTGGCGCTGAGTTGCGTGCTGGTGCTGCTGTTTCCGGTGATCTCTGCCTCCGACGATCTGCACGAGATGCGGGCAGAGATGGAAGAATCGGCGACGAGCAAGCGAACGGTGCGGCAGATCGCCGGCGATAAGGTTTCAGCGTGGACGAACCGTTTGCAATCGCCTCCGGCGCTCGCGGCAAGTATTGCCAGGCTTCCGATTCTTGAAGTTGCCTCGGTCGAAGCTTCGAGTTCTGATGTACCCTTCTTCACGCAGGCTCGCACTACGTATGCGGGCCGAGCGCCTCCTTTTTCCCTCCTCGGGTAAGGTCTCCAAACAAGTATCGATTCAGTTGCCGCCAGCGTAATTGTGCACCCGGCGGGCGAAGTGGTTCATCCTTCAGGAGTTCTTTCCTGAAGCAGAACCTCCGGCGACGAATCGCAATATTCAGGTAAACGAGTAGACCGGACTGCGTGGAGTCCGGGAAAATGGGGTGGGAATGCAGGGAAAATTCTGGCGGAAAAGGCTTTGGCTGAGCGCGTTATGCGCGGGCAGTTTGGCCTGGGCGCAAACGATTCCGCAGGCGCCCGAGCCGCAACCTTCTGCGCAATCTTCGCCGCAGACGCTTCCGCCGTCGTCGCCGCAAATGGGCCCGCGGCCGTTTCCAAGAGTGTGGTCGTGGGAGGAAGTGAAGAACCGGCTGGAGCTGAACAATCCCAATCTGCTGGCGGGGAAGCTGAATATCAGTGAATTCCAGGCGGATGAGATCACGGCACATTTCCGGCCCAACCCGCAATTGACGCTGCTGTCGGATCAGATCGATCCGTTTCCGGGAGGGCCGTCGCACGGGCCATTTGCTTATCTTCTGCCGTCGGCGACGGTGAGCTATCTGCACGAGCGGGCGCACAAACGCGATCTGCGTACTGATGTCGCGAAGGAAGCGACGGCGATTGCGATTTCACAACAGGACGATCTGGAGCGCGGATTGTTGTTCAACCTCCGCAGCGCATTCGTGCAAACGCTGCAGGCGAAAGCGGTGCTGGAGGTTTCGAAAGAGAATCTCGACTACTACAACAAGGTGCTGAAGATCAGCCGCGATCGGCTCGATGCGGGAGATATCGCGCAGATCGATTACGACCGGCTGGAACTGCAGCGGGTGCAATTTGAATCGGACGTGCAGACAGCGGAGGTGAATCTGCGGACGGAAAAGATTCAGCTGCTGATGCTGTTGAATGATCGCACGCCTATCGATGAATTCGACGTTGCTGGAAAGTTCGATTTCGAAGATCAGATCGATCCGCTGGATTTTTACCGGCAACTGGCGCTCGACAATCGACCGGATCTGCGGGCGGCGGCGCAGGGCGTGCAAGAGGCGCAGCTCAATTACAAACTGGCGGTGGCGAATGGGTCGACCGATCCAACTTTCAGTTTCGACATTGGCCGGAATCCTCCGATCGACCTTTATTTCGGCGTGGACGTGAGCATCCCCCTGCGCGTTTTCGACCGCAATCAGGGAAACAAGCTGCACACGAAGCTCGACATTGAACGCAATGAAAGGCTGCGGGACGCGGCACAGGCGCAGGTGTTCAACGATGTGGATTCGGCGTATGCGGTTCTGAACAGCAACCTGATTCTGTTGCGGCTGTACAGGCAGCAATATCTGACGCAGGCGACGCACGTGCGAGACACGGTCTGGTTTTCGTATCAACACGGCGGAGCCGCGCTGCTGGATTTTTTAAACGCGGAAAGTGATTACCGCGCCGTTCAGCTGAATTATGTGAACCTTGTCGGCGCGTATCTGACCGCGGCGGCACAGATGAACCAAGCGGTAGGCAAAGAGGTACTGCAATGAGGCACGAATCTATTCGATATCTGGCCGGATGGGTGCTGGGCCTGGTTCTGGCGCTCGGAATGACCGCATGCAATGAAGGCAAAGCCAACCAAAAACAGGAGGCTCCTCCCCAGGCGACGGTGGTGCCGGACCTGAACGCGAACGATTTCAAGGTGGATCATCCGGAGCTATTTCCGTTGGCGACCGCGGTGGAATACAAGGCCGCTCCCGCGCTCGATGTGACGGGCGTAATTCAACCGGATATTGCGCGGTCGGTGCCGGTGACTACAGTGGCGTCGGGGCGAGTTTTGGAGATCAAGGCCCGGCTAGGCGACGAAGTGAAAAAAGGCCAGGTGCTCATGCGCGTGCAAAGCGGCGATGTTGCCGGGGCATACCAGACCTATCGCAAAGCCGTAAACGACGAGTTGCTGGCGCGCGTGCAATTACAGAGGCAGCGAACACTGTATGACAAAGGCGCCGTCGCGAGAAGCGCCGTGGAGCAGGCGGAAGATGTGGAGAACGACGCGCAGGCCGATCTTGATGCCGCGCTCGAACAGTTGAAGCTGCTGGGTATCGATAAAGACCATCCTTCGGGCATTGTCGATGTGGTTGCACCGATTTCGGGAGTGATCAGCGATCAGCAGATTACGAATTCATCGGGCGTGCAGGGGCTCAGTTCGCCGAATCCATTTACGATTTCCGACCTTTCTTATGTCTGGATTGTTTGCGACGTTTACGAAAACGACCTGGACGCGGTGAAGGTGGGCGAGACTGCCGATATCCGGCTGAATAGTTATCCCGGGGAAGTTTTCAAAGGACGCGTTGACAACATCCTGCCGGTGCTCGATCCAAATATCCGAACGGCGAAAGTTCGCATTGAAGTGGAAAATCCCGGAATCATGAAAGTGGGAATGTTCGTGACCGCGACGTTTTATGGCAAGGAACCGGAGACGTTTGCGGCGATTCCCGCCACAGCGATTCTGCATTTGCACGACCGCGACTGGGTTTATGCGCCGCTGGGGGCAGGACATTTCAAGCGGCAGGAAGTGATGACGGGAAAAATGCTGCCCAACAACCTGCAGCAGGTGCTCTCCGGTTTGAAGCCGGGAGACAAAGTGGTGCAGAGCGCGCTGGTAATGCAGAACACAGTGGAGCAATAGACAGATGATTCGCCGGATTGTCGATTTCGCGTTGAGCAACCGTCTGCTCGTGCTGGCGCTTGCGCTGATCCTGTTCGCGGGCGGAATTGTGGCCTTTCACGATTTGCCCATTGAGGCGTATCCCGATGTCGCAGATAACTACGTCGAGGTGATCACGCAATGGCCGGGAATTTCCGCGGAGCAGATTGAGCAACAGGTCACCATTCCACTGGAAATTGTGATGAACGGCATTCCTGGGGTCGTACACCTGCGGTCGTTCTCGCTGTTCGGGCTCTCCGATCTGAAACTCATTTTCGACGACAAAACGGACAACGATTGGAACCGCGAGCGTGTGCTCGAGCGGTTGAGCCAGGTGACGCTGCCCCCGAACGTGGTGCCGCAGATGGGAACCGACTGGAGCCCGGTGGGCCAGATTTATTTTTTCACGCTGCGCAGCACCAACCCGGCATATGACCCGATGGAGCTGAAGTCGATTGAAGATTGGGTCATCGAAAAGAATTTCAAGTCGGTGCCCGACGTGGTGGATGTGGCGAGCTTCGGTGGGCCGACGCGGGAATATCAGGTCCGGCTCGATCCGAACAAGCTGGTCGCCTACGGCCTGAGTCTCGCGCAGGTCGAGCAGCAACTCACCAATAACAACACCAACGGAGGCGGAAGCTTCATCCAGGAAGGCCTGCAGCAGATCAACGTGCGGGAGGTTGGACTGGTCGACCGCGCGCAGGATATCGCCGAGACGGTCATTCTTACGAAAAACGGCACGCCCTTGCGCGTGAAAGATCTGGGGGTGGTTTCGCAGGGGCCAAAAATCCGGCTGGGACAATTCGCCAAAGCGATTCACCGCGAAGACGGAAAAATTGTCGACAACGACGACGTGGTTTCCGGAATTGTCTTGTTGCGCAAAGGCGCTGTTGCCGACATTGCCCTGCAGGGCATTCACAAAAAAGTTGAGGAACTGAACGATCACATTCTGCCGCCGGGCGTGAAGGTGGTTCCGTTCATCGACCGCAGCGATCTGGTTCACTTCACCAGCCATACAGTGCTGCATAACCTTACGGAGGGAATGATTCTGGTTTCGATCATTCTTTTCTTGTTCCTGGGGAATGTGCGCGGGGCGCTGATTGTGGCAGCGACGATTCCGTTCTCTCTGCTGTTTGCCTCGATCTGCCTGGATCTGAGGCATATTCCGGCAAACCTGCTTTCGCTTGGGGCTCTCGATTTCGGCATGGTTGTGGACGGAGCAGTGGTGATGGTGGAAAACATTGTCCGCCACTTATCGCACCATACCGGGGATCTCAAGACGCCGCGGGAAAAAATCAGCGAGGCGTCGCACGAAGTGCAGCGGCCGGTGTTCTATGCCATTGCCATCATTATTACTGCGTATTTGCCAATCTTCACGCTGGAGCGGGTGGAAGGCAGATTGTTTCACCCCATGGCATGGACGGTGGCGTTTGCCCTGGCGGGTGCACTGATTTTTTCGATATTGATTGCGCCGGTGTTGTGCAGTCTTGCGTTCGCCAAGGGCACAAAAGAATGGCACAACCCGGTTATGCAGTATCTCACCAGCGCCTATCGCAAGGCGATCCGCTGGGCGATTCACAAGCGCTTGCTGATCGTTGGCGTGGGCGTGTTGAGCCTTTTTGTAGCGATCTACCTCGCGTTCGGCACCCTTATCGGCTCTGAGTTTCTGCCGCACCTGGATGAGGGCGCGCTGTGGGTGCGCGGCACGCTGGCGCCGAGCACCGGTCCGGATGAAGGCATTCGCGTGGCGAACGAGGCGCGCATCATTCTCTGCTCGTTCCCGGAAGTTCCGCAGTGCACCAGCCAGGTCGGGAGACCGGACGATGGAACCGATACGACCGGGTTTTTCAACACCGAGTACTTCGTGGATCTCAAGCCGCGGAAGGAATGGAGGCCGATTTTTCACCAGAACGAAGACGAGCTGATTGCCGCTATGCAGCGTGAACTGGACAAGATTCCCGGGGTAGTATGGGGATTTTCTCAGCCGATCGAAGACAACATGGAGGAAGCGGTCAGTGGCGTGAAGGGCGAGCTGGCAACAAAAGTCTTTGGCGACGATCTGCACGTGCTGGAAGACAAGGCCGATCAGATTGCCAGCATTATGCACGGAGTGAAAGGAATTGAAGACCTGGGTGTGTTCCGCGTGCTCGGCCAACCGAATCTGAATGTGACGATCGATCGCCAGGCGGCGGCGAGATACCAGATCAACGTTGCCGATGTACAGGATGCAGTTCAGACGGCGGTCGGAGGGACAGCGCTGACGCAGGTGCTGAAGGGCGAGGCCAGATACGACCTGACGCTGCGTTACCTGCCGCAATACCGCGATACGAAAGACGAAATTGAAAACATCCGTTTGCTTTCGCCGAGCGGAGAGCGGGTGTCGCTGGCGCAGTTGTGCAAGATCAACGAGATCGATGGCGGCTCGGAAATCTATCGCGAGGGAAATCAGCGTTACGTCGCGATCAAATACAGCGTGCGCGGGCGCGATCTGGGCGGTGCAGTCGAAGAGGCTATGGACAAGGTCAACCGCCAGGTCAACTTGCCGACCGGGTATCACATCGATTGGGAAGGGGAGTACCAAAGCAAGAAACGGGCGGATGCGCGGCTGCTGATCGTGCTGCCGGTCACCATCGTAATTATCTTTGTCATTCTTTATACGATGTTCAAGTCGTTCAAATGGGCGCTGCTGATCCTGGCCAATGTGGCGATGGCGCGCGTGGGGGGGCTGCTGGCCTTGCTGATCACCGGCACGAATTTCAGCGTTTCTTCGGGTGTAGGATTTCTGGCCCTGTTCGGGGTCTCGGTGCAGACGGGCGTGATCATGCTCGAGTACATCAACCAGCTGCGAGCGCGGCGGTTCAGTGTTGAAGATGCGGCGGTGGAGGGCGCGGTCCTAAGGTTGCGTCCAATCATGATGACCATGCTGGTGGCGACACTGGGACTCTTGCCGGCCGCGTTATCGCATGCGATTGGATCGGATTCGCAGCGGCCGTTTGCCATCGTAATTGTGGGCGGGCTGATTGCCGATCTTGTGATGAGCATCTTCTTATTGCCGACGCTCTATGTGTGGATCGCAGGAGAGCGCGATGTGCTGCCCCCAGCGGAAGAAAGCTTCGAGATCGGCGAACATGTCGATTAGAAGGATGCACGGGCGCCTGCCATAAAATTCCATTCGGCGCGCTGTATAGGTTTTGCCGCAGGGCAAAGCGGTTCGCAGGTCCGGCGATCATTTGGTCTGCGTATAAGTAGATCTTCTCAGAAAGTCTCCTTGCCCCGCGCGACCGAGAAACTTGTCCCGGTCAACCACGACTCTTCCTCGCGAGAGCACCACATCGGGCATGCCGGTGACTTCAATCCCTTCGAACATCGAGTAATCCACGCGCATATGATGAGTCTTGGCGCTGATTGTATGTTTGCGCTTGGGATCGAAGATCACCAGATCGGCATCGCTTCCGACGGCGATTGTTCCCTTGCGGGGATAAAGTCCAAATAATTTTGCCGGGGTAGTCGAGGTCAGTTCCACAAAACGATTTACGCTAAAACGCCCGCTTGCCACCCCTCCTGAGAAGATCAAGCTCATGCGATGCTCAACACCCGGACCGCCATTCGGAATTTTTGTGAAGTCATCGCGGCCGAGCTCTTTTTGCTCTTTGAAGCAGAATGGGCAATGGTCAGTCGAAACTACCTGCAAATGGTCGCGCGTCAATCCATTCCACAATTTTTCCTGGTGCCACTTTTCTCGCAGCGGTGGCGTAAACACATACTTGGCGCCCTCGAATCCCGGAGCATCGAAGTTCTCAATCGACAAATACAAGTACTGGGGGCACGTCTCGGCATACACCGGCAGTCCGCGATCCCGTGCTTCGCGAACTTTTTCGAGCGCATCATTGCAACTAAGATGAACAATATAGATCGGGGCACCGGCCATTTCTGCCAGCGCAATCGCTCTTGCCGTTGCTTCGGCTTCCGCAGTCGTGGGCCGGGTTAGAGCGTGATATTTTGGAGCTTTTTTCCCTTGGGCTAAAGCCTGCTGCACAATCACATCGATTGCGCTGCCGTTTTCCGCATGCATGCAAACCAATCCGCCGTTCTTCGAAGTAGTTTGCAGCGCTTTGAAGATGCTTCCGTCGTCCAGCATGAAGACACCGGGATAAGCCATGAATAGCTTGAAGCTGGTAACTCCTTCGCGCACCAGATCGTTCATCTCGGCAAGTTGCCCGCCGGAAACATCGGTTACGATGCAATGAAACGCGTAGTCGCAGACCGCTTTGTTCGCAGCCTTGCTCATCCAGGTATCAAACGCCTGGCGCAATCGCTGCCCTTTGTACTGAATTGCGAAATCGATAAGCGTAGTCGTACCACCGAATACCGCGGCTCGCGTTCCGGTTTCAAAATCATCAGCGCTCGTCGTGCCGCCAAAGGGCATATCAAGATGCGTGTGAACGTCGATTCCGCCGGGCAGAACGAGCTTTCCAGAAGCGTCAATCGCTGCGCTTGCATTCTGCGCGGGAAGGCTCGCGCCCAGAGCCACGATTTTTCCATTCTCGATGGCTACGTCGGCAACGTAAGTGTCGGTCGCAGTTGCCACGATGCCATTCCTGATAATCGTGTCAAATCCCATAGTCCTCCGTCTCGCGGCAACCCAAGCAGCAGGATTCCAGGTGGAATTCTATGCTACACTGCCGCTCCTCAGTACCTTGTTGTGCTGCGAAGGGGAGCCAGCCATGCAATTTGGTATCACCTTTAAACCCGATATGACGGTTGAACGGATTGTTGCCCTCACACGGCAGGCCGAGGCAGCGGGATTCGACTACGGGTGGATGTTCGATTCGCATGTTTTGTGGATGGATCCCTACCCTCTGCTCACCCTGATGGCAATGAATACTAAACGCATGCGGCTGGGTACCTGCGTCACCAATCCCGCAACCCGCGACCTTACCGTCACAGCCAGCTTATTTGCCACACTCAATCTGATCTCTCATGGCCGTATGCAGCTTGGCATTGGGCGCGGCGATAGCTCGCGCCGCGTCCTCGGAAAGAAACCCGTGAGCTGGTCACAACTGGAAGCGGCTGTGAAAACGTTTCGCGAACTTACGAGCGGCAAGGAAGTTCAGCACGACGGACAGCCTACGCGTCTTTCGTGGACAGAGAATTCTCCGCACGTTTGGATCGCCGGTTACGGGCCCAAAGTTCTAAGCATGGCTGGACGAGTCGCTGACGGCATTATTTTGCAGTTTGCCGATCCGGCGCTCATCGATTGGTGCCTGAGCTTCGTCAAAGACGGCGCACGCGCTGCCGGAAGAAACTTCAAAGAGATCGAAGTCATGTCCGCCGCACCGGTGTGGGTTTCCGATGATATTAAAACAGCGCGAGAACGCGTGCGCTGGTTTCCAGCGCTGGTCTCGAATCACGTCATGGATTTGATCCGCCAGTACAAGCCAGAAGATTTGCCGCCGGCTCTCACGTCATATGTGCAGGACCGCGGCCATTATGACTATCAGCATCACTGTGAAGTCGAAAGCGACAACGCACACTTCGTCTCCGACGAAGTCGTCGATCGATTTTGTCTGGTTGGCCCCATTGAAGCTCATCGCAAGAAATTGCACGCTCTTGCTCATGTTGGCGTTACTCAGTTCAATATCTATTTGATGTGCGGAGATGAAGAGCAGACTTTGGATATATACGAGCGCGACATTATGCCTGCATTTGCCGGCGCTCGGAAATAGTTGCTCCCTAGACTGCTTCTTCTGCAGTCAGCAGCGCCCGGCCGGTTGATCTCATCATGGCGTAATACGTTCCGAAGGCAACGAAGAATCCCACAAACCACGAGTAGTCATACAAAACGTGGGCACCGGGTATCAGCAATCCAGCAAGTGCGGTTCCCGCGCCCAGCGCAAGCGCGAGCACAGCGCGCCAGTTGAATCCGCGGGAATATTCGTAAATCCCATCGCGCAAATACAAATCGTTGAGTTTCAATTCGCGCCGGCGAATGACAAAATAATCGCAGATCATTATGCCGGCTACAGGTCCAAGAAATGCGGCATATCCGCCGAGCCATCCAAGAATGAAAGTCCGGTAATCGGAAAGAAGTTTCCACGGCATCAAGGCGATTCCCATAAAACACGTGATGACGCCGCCCGTTCGAAAGCTGATTCCTCGCGGCCACAGATTGGAGAAATCGTTGGCTGGAGAAACCACGTTCGCTCCGATATTAACGTTCAGCGTGGCCAGCAGGATTGCAGCCAGCGAAATCACCACCGCGACTGGCGAATGGAAACGGCTGAGCAGTTGAACCGGATCCCAGATTGCCGTTCCGTAGATCACAACCGTTGCGGACGTCACGACAATTCCGACGAAGGCGTAGAGCGTCATGGTTGTAGGCAGAGCGAGCGCCTGCCCAATGATCTGCTCTCGCTGGTTTCTCGCGAAACGTGTGAAATCAGGAATGTTTAGCGAGACCGTTGCCCAAAATCCGACTGTTCCATTTAGAGCAGGAATAAGGAACTTCAGGAACTCGGAAAAATTCATAAAGCGCGATGGAACAGAGAGCATTGGGCCGAAACCGCCCGCTGTGGTGTAGGCCCATCCCAGGAGCAATAACCCAACGCCAAGCAGCACCGGTGCGCTTATCCCTTGCAGGACTCGAATGCACTCGATTCCTTTCAGCACGACTGCCAGGTTTATCAGCCAGAAAATGAAAAAGCAGATTGCCGGTCCATAAGTGACATTTTTCCATCCGGGCGCGAGCGTCCCCAGCAGCGTACTGATAGCTTCGCCGCCGATCCATGCTTGAATGCCGAACCATCCACAAGCGACGAGGGCGCGCAGTACGGCCGCCACGTTTGCTCCCAGCACACCGAAAGAAGCCCGGGCGAGCACCGGGAAAGGAATTCCGTACTTTGCGCCGGGATGCGAGTTCAGCAACATCGGAATCAATACGATCATGTTCCCGACGAAAATCGTCGCAACTGCCTGCTTCCAGTCCATTCCTCCCTGAATCAAGCTTGCGGCCAGCATGTAGGTAAGGATGTTGACAGACATCGAAATCCACAGGGCCGCGAAGTTGTATGTGCCCCAATGCCGTTGCTCCCTCGATGCGGGAGCAAGATCCTGGTTGTAGAGCGGGCTTGACTCGACGCGAGGGTTGAGTTCCAGCGATGTCGGTTTAGTCATTTTGGCCACGATGGAACATTCGTCTGTCGATCCTCTTTCGTCACACCCGGTTCAGTCCGCGGCGACCGAATTCGTGCTCTGCATCGTCAACGCGCCGTAAGTTTCCGGACGCCGGTCGCGAAAAAACTGCCAGACTTTGCGAACTTCGGCGATCATTTCCAAATCGAGATCCGCAACCACAACTTCGTCTTTGTCGCGGCTGGCCTGGGCTATGATTTTTCCCCGCGGATTACAAAAATAGCTCTTCCCATAAAATTCGCCGATGCTCCAAGGCTTCTCAGTGCCCACGCGATTGATCGCGCCGACAAAATAGCCATTAGCGACGGCGTGGGCCGGTTGTTCGAGTTCCCACAGATATTCAGAAAGGCCAGCCACGGTCGCCGAGGGATTGAACACGATCTCGGCGCCATTCAGTCCCAGAATTCGCGCTCCTTCAGGAAAATGCCGGTCATAACAAATGTAAACACCGACCCGCGCGTATTTGGTTTCGAACACCGGATATCCCAGGTCGCCGGGAGTGAAATAAAACTTCTCCCAGAATCCGGGATGACAATGCGGAATATGATGTTTGCGGTATTTTCCTAAATATCGGCCGTCGGCATCGATGACAGCCGCAGTATTGAAGTAAACCCCCGGCATGTGCTCTTCATACACAGGCACGACTATCACCATGTGGTGCTTCGCCGCGACCTTCTGCATCAATCGCGTCGTGGGTCCGTCCGGCACGCGTTCGGTCAACTGGTACCAACGTGTATTTTGTTCGGCGCAGAAGTACGGTCCGTAAAACAATTCCTGCAGGCACAGAATCTGCGCCTTTTTTCGCGCGGCTTCGCCGATCAGCTTCAGGTGTTTGTCGATCATGGTTTTCCTGATCTGACTGAGATCCCGGTCCGTGCTCAACGCATTAGATGCTTGGATTAAAGCACATCGAACGATTCGTGGCATGAAATCCTCCGATCAATCGTACGCGAACCAGTGAGGGAACGAACTATAGCAGAACTGAGAGCGAATCTTTCACTAAGCCTTTAAAACTGTCGTTGAATACTGGCGGATCCGTTCTCCCCGCGAGGTCTAGCGAGAAATGGCGGCCCTCGTCACTGATGTCCCGGCAACAGAACCGGCAATGGCAGTTTCGCTTTCAAATGGCAGCTCCGGCGGCCGTCGAATGCAGGCGACCGGGCGTCGCCCACGAATTCCGAAATCGTCTGCAAAACTGCACAATCCCGGTTATCACTACATCGGGTTCGTGACAACCTGCCTTACTGCCGTCAACGGGCACGGGTATCGCAACCTTACCTGTTCGTGTAGGTCGGACTTTCCCGACAGTTAGTCATACAGTTATTCCCGCATAACTTCGGTAATTAGCGTTCTCTTACCTGTCGTGTAATTGTTAAAAAACGCAACAATAAGGTGTGGGTAAATGCAATTTCTATCCAGTCATTCCATACGCAAAGCCATTTCGGTTGTGCAACAGCTTTTCGTTGTCGCGTTGTTAGTTGTCGCATTAGTCAGTGAAAGTCTGGCTGATCCAGCAAACAATCAAGACGAGGCCGATGCTCTTCGCCAGATGAGCCTTTCAGATCTCGGCAAAGTCGAGGTCACAACCGTCACCAAAGAACCAGAAGAGGTTTGGAAGACTCCGGCGGCTGTATTTGTCCTGACGCAGGAAGACATTCGGCGTTCAGGGGCAACCAGCATACCGGAAGCGTTGCGGTTGGTTCCCGGGGTTGAAGTGGCGCAGGTGGATTCCGATCACTGGTCGGTATCGATTCGCGGCTTTGGTGCGGTGCTGGCAAGCAAACTCCTGGTCTTGATCGACGGGCGAAGTGTCTACACGCCGCTGTTCGCCGGCGTTTACTGGCAGGTCCAGAACACACCGATTGAAGACATCGAGCGGATTGAAGTGATTCGCGGCCCCGGCGGGACGATCTGGGGCGCCAACGCCGTCGACGGCATCATCAACATCATCACCAAGAGCGCCCGAAATACGCACGGCACCCTCGTCTCGACAGGTGGCGGCGACGTTGATCAAGGGCTCGGCACAGCCCGCTACGGAGGCGGCAACGACCGCGGCTTCAACTATCGCGTGTACGGAATGGGATTCACGCGCGGTCCCGATTTTCATCCCGAGGGTCCTAACTTCGACGATTGGCGAATGGGGCAAGCCGGATTCCGCACTGATTGGGAACAAGGCGCTCGCGATGCTTTCACGTTCCAGGGCGACATCTATCGTGAGATCGCAGGCGAGGCGAGTCAGTACGCTCTCTACTCGACGCCGTCGCAGGTTTACGTCTACGGCGACGGGCAGTTCACGGGTGGCAATTTGTTGGCTCGCTGGAAACGGACGATCAACGCGGGGTCCGACTTCCAGATTCAGGCCTATTTTGACCGCACCAACCACTTCGAGCCGGAATTCGGCGAGACTCGCGACACTTTCGACGTTGATTTCCTTCACCATCTGACACTTCCGCGGCAGCAAGACTTCCTCTGGGGACTCGGAATTCGGATCAGCCCGGCAAATGACATACAGACCGTCCCGACTATTGCATTTCTTCCATACAAGCTGACTGACCAGGTTTATAGCGGGTTCGCGCAAGATATGATCCCTGTGCTCGACCGGCGGCTTTTTTTCACGCTGGGATCAAAGTTGGAACACAATAACTACACCGGTTTTGAAGTGCAGCCCAGCGGACGATTGTTGTGGACACCTACACCGCAGCAGTCATTCTGGGGTGCGGTCACACGCGCCGTGCGGGCCCCATCCCGGATCGATGAAGACGTCGAACTTACAGACTTCGCGGGAATTCAATCAGGCTTGCCGATTTACTTGCGTGTTTACGGCAACCATCAATTTCATTCCGAAGAATTGATCGCTTACGAAGCCGGCTACCGGACTTTAATAAGGTCTCACTTCTATATTGATCTCGCAGCGTTTTTTAACGACTACAACGATCTCTACAGTTTTCAGGTAGAAGCGCCTTTCCTCGAAACTTCTCCCGCGCCAGCGCATGCCGTACTTCCCCTGCTGACGAGCAACGGAATCCGCGGCAACACAAAAGGCTTCGAAATCATGCCCGACTGGAAGCCGCTGAGTTGGTGGCAGTTCAGGCCAGGCTACTCGCATCTGGAGATGGAACTGGAAAATAAGCCAACAAGCAACGATCCAACCAGCGTTGCCGGCTATGAAGGGTCTAGTCCGCGGAATCAGTTCGTAGTTCAGTCCCTGGTAAATCTCCCAAGAAAGTTGGAGTTTGATCAGACTTACCGCTATGTAAGCGCCTTGCCGGCGCAATCGGTCGCAAGCTACCAGACGATGGATGCCAGAGTCGGCTGGCATATTACGAAACAAATGGAATTTTCCGTAAACGGTCGCAATCTGTTGCAGCCGCATTTTGCCCAGTTCGGAGGCGATCCGGACGGGCCGGTCGAAGTGAAGCGCAGTGTTTACGCGAATCTAGTGTGGCGCAGCAGCGAAAAATGAGCCCCCTCGTTCTGATGAACTCAGGGAGATCGCATCGATTGGAATAAAAGCAGCTCGCCACAGACACCAAGTGTGCGGGTAAACCGAATTGGCATCAATAACCGGATCCGAGTCCACAATGTTTTCCGAGAGAAGACTTTGGCCGTGCGCTCTGCGTTCGCTGTGCGTTCATACATTCCTGCTCTTGATCCCATTCGCCGTTTTTGCTCTTTCCCTGTATGGACAACAGAAGCCCACTGATTACCAGGTAAAGGCAATCTATCTGTATAACTTCGGCAAGTTTGTTCAATGGCCGGCCAGCGTTTCCGACAAAGACACCGACTTCACCGTTTGCATTCTTGGTCAGGACCCCTTTGGCTCGGCTCTCGATGCCGCGCTTGCCGGCGCTGCGATTGGCGGAAAACCCGTAACCGCCAAGCGGATCTCGAGTCTGGATGTATCTGCCCATTGCCGCATTCTCTTTCTCGGTTCCACTGAGGCGAATCGACTGAGAAAGATCATGGAAGCTTTGGACAAGGAAGCCGTATTGACGGTCAGCGACATACCCGAGTTTTCGCGACATGGCGGCATGATCGAATTCGTCACGGAAGAGAGCCGCGTCCGGTTCGAGGTCAACCTTGACGCTGCGCAGCAAGCCGGGCTGACTCTCAGCTCAGAACTCCTCAAGGTCGCGACCACAGTCAGAGGAAACGCTGCGAGGAGAGATTGAACCTGAATGCTTAATCTTCGACACTATTCGATCTCGCTGAAGCTCACGTGGATGAATATGCTCGTGAGCGGCGCTGCATTGATGCTCGCCTGCGCGGCGTTTTTCGCCTACGACCTCTACAGCTTCCGCCTGAGCATAGCCCGCACTCTGTCGACTGGGGCCGATATTGTCGGCTCAAATTCGGTTTCTGCGCTGCTGTTCAATGACGCCCGATCTGCGGAAAACACTCTATCGGCGCTTAAAGCCTCTCCAAACGTCCTGTATGCAGGGGTCTACACGCCGGACGGCAAGCCTTTCGCGGATTACTGGCGCGATCGCGATGAACAGGCTTTGCCTCTGCCGGCTCTTCCACAGGGCCACGATCAAACCGATTGGTTTGATGGCCAGCAGGTTGCCGTGCTCCATGCCATTGTCTTTCAGCAGCGGCTGACGGGCTTCGTTTACCTGCGCGCGGATCTCCGCGTCATTATTCACGAACGACTCAAAAGCTATGCATTTATCTCGATCGTCGTGCTGCTGCTTTCCCTCGTTTTCGCCCTGGTAGTTTCCCGAATATCGCAACGAGTTATCTCGCAGCCGGTCATGCGACTCGCTGAGACCGCTCGTACCGTTTCCCAAGAAAGAAACTACTCGATTCGAGCCGCCCCAACCGGAAGTCAGGATGAAGTGTCGACTTTGATCGATGCATTCAACGAAATGCTGGCGCAAATCCAGGAGAGAGACGCGGCGCTGCAAAAAGGGCGCGATGAGCTGGAAGCACGCGTCCTCGAGCGCACCACCCAACTGGCGGCTACCAACAAGGAACTGGAACTCAAGAACCGGGAAGTGGAACGCGCCACGAAATTGAAGAGCCAGTTTCTGGCCAACATGAGCCATGAGTTGCGGACCCCATTAAATGCCATCATCGGCTTCTCCGATCTTCTCGCCGAGCAGACAGTAGGATCGCTCACCGACAAGCAGGGGCGCTTTGTCGGTCACGTGCGCAATGGGGCTCACCACTTGCTGCAATTGATTAACGACATCCTCGATCTATCCAAGATTGAGGCCGGTCAGATCGAGATCCATCCGGAAAATTTCCAGATCAAGGATGCTTTGCCTGAAGTTTTGTCTACTGTCCGTCCGCTGGCCATGGCGAAGGGAATCAATGTCGAGCAGAACCTCGAAGACGACGTCTCAATTCATGCCGACCGCGTGCGATTCAAGCAAATCCTCTACAACCTTCTAAGCAATGCGGTGAAATTTACGCCCAAACAGGGGCGAGTCACCATCGACTGCCGGCAGGAAGAGGATTTTGTCCGCATCTCGGTTTCAGATACCGGTGTCGGCATCCGGCCGGAGGATCACGGGATCGTGTTCGAGGAATTCCGGCAAGCCGAAAACTCTGGCGAAATGCAGGAAGGCACGGGACTGGGACTCGCGATCACCAAGCGCCTCGTGGAACAGCAGGGAGGCAGCATCTCATTGACAAGCGAAGTGGGCAAGGGCAGTTGTTTCAGTTTTACTCTGCCCAGTGGATCGGGTGTACTTCTGAAGCCGATCGGCGAACGCCTGAAACCAGCCGATTCAGTCTTTCGTACGGAGGAACAGCAGCACGATAAGCCTCTGATTCTGATCGTGGACGATGAGTTGCCGGCGAGAGAGCTTCTCGCTAGTTATCTGGGATCGGAGTATCGCGTGGCGATGGCCGAGTCGGGCGTTGAAGCCTTGCAAAAGGCCCACGATCTTCGCCCCGACGCCATTACGCTCGACGTCCTGATGGCAAAAGGCAACGGACTCGAGACCATGGTCGCGCTTAGAAAATCGCCGGTCACTGCCAACATTCCCGTGATCATCCTCTCAGTTGTGGATCAGCGCGAAGTAGGGTTCGCCGTGGGTGCGAATGAATATCTCGTCAAGCCGATCGGCAGGCAGGTGTTGCTCGACTGTATCCGCAAACATGTTCAAGCTGAAAGAAACATACGCCCATTGCTCTTGGTTGTAGACGACGACAGGCGCACTCTAGACCTCATGGCTGAGACCCTGGATTCGGAGGGATACGACGTTCACTGCGTGGATAGCGGTGCGAATGCGCTGGAGATATTATCCTCCAGCGTTGTCCGCGGGCTCGTCATCGACCTGCTGATGCCGGGGATGGACGGCTTCGAAGTCATCCGTCATATCCGGCAGCAGGAGAATCTCAAGGAGCTGCCGATCTTCGTTGTGACCGCAAAGACCTTGAGCGAGCAGGAAATTTCACTGCTTAGCGAACATACGCAAGCGCTCTTTCAGAAGGGCAGCTCGTGGCGTCAGCAGCTCATTGCCGAAGTTAATCGAGTGATCCAGCACAAGTCTGCCAAAGCAGCAGCCTCGCGATGAACAGTGAGAACGCTGAAATATTTATGGTCAACATTCTAGTAGCCGAAGATAATCGGGTGAATCGCGAATTACTGCGCGAACTGCTGGAAGCCCGCGGGTATGGGGTGCTGGAGGCCGGCAACGGACAGGAAGTTCTCGAACTCCTGGAAACAACCGTGCCTGACGTACTGCTGCTTGATCTTGGCATGCCGGTGCTTGACGGTTATGCGACCGTTCGTAGAATCCGGGAGGATGCCAGATTTTCCAAACTACCGGTGCTTGCTGTCACTGCATATGCCATGCTCGGCGACCGAGAGAAGATATTGAATTCGGGGTTCAACGGATATTTGTCCAAGCCTATTAACGCTCCTGCTCTGTGGGAAGAACTTCGACGGCTCCTGAATAACCAGGAAAGCGGGGACGATGCACAAAAGGGTCGAAGCGAACAAACACGGCAGGCGGCCGATTTGCCCTAACGCGAAGAGCTCCCCTGCGGGGATGCTCGACTAACCTGAGAGCATACAAGAACCATCATCGCGCTTATCCGGCGCCGGCGACGACTTCATAAGGACGCATCATTTCGTTATCCTCGTGTTCGAGGATGTGGCAGTGCCATACATAGCGTCCGGTAAAACCAGTGAAAGGGATAATGATGCGCGTGACCATTCGAGAATAGGCGCGCACTGTATCTTTCCAGCCGGCCTCACCCGGACCGGGAGGTTGTGCCGGTCCCATGAAATGCAGCTGACGCTTGCTTTGGTACAGCCATGGTTCGTAGGGTTGACGGTCCAGAATCTGAAAGCGTACCAGGTGCAAATGAATCGGATGAGTGTCGTTCGTCGGATTGATCAGCGTCCAGATTTCTGTCGATCCCAGTACCGGCTTTTCCGTGATGGGCATCTTCCAGTGGGAGGCATTCAGCAGAAGCATGGCAGGATTGCCCGACTTGTTGACATACTCATCGAGCGTGAGCAAGCGGGTTTGAGCAGCTTGTGATTCCGGGATCTTCGGCACCGGTCGGAGGGTGGCTGGCAACGAACTTGTGTCCGGTACCTTCCCTGCCGACACGCGAAATTGCATGATCGTAAAAGCATCGCTTTTAAGGATAACCTGCGTGCCCCGATGCTCACTGAAATCGACAACCAGGTCGGCACGCTCCCCCGGCGAAATTTCAATCTCTGTGAGCGAGACCGGCGCAGCCAATAGTCCCTGGTCGGTCCCAATTTGGTGAAACGGGGCATCATCGGCAAATGCCAGGTGGTAGGTGCGGGCATTGGACCCATTCAGCACCCGCAAACGATATTTTCGCGGCTCGACCTCTTGGTATGGAAAAAGCTTACCGTTGACTAGAATCGCATTGCCAAAAACTTCCGAAACCCAGGGTGACTCCGGAATTGTCGAAATTGGATAGAGAAGCTGGCTATCTCGGGTCAGCAGGCGGTCATAAACGATGAGTGGCAACTCATATTTGCCTTTCGGAAGATCAAGCGCATCCTCGATGTCATCTCGTATAAAGAACGCTCCCAGCAATCCTGCGTAAACATTCAGGCGATTGATCCCCAACGCATGATCGTGATACCAGAGCATGGCCGCATCTTGCTCATTCGGGTAGTAATAGAGCGCCGCCTTCCCGGGCACAATCCAGTCCTCGGGATATCCGTCGCTTTCGGGACGGGTCTTGGCTCCGTGTAAATGTACGACGGTGCGGACCGCGGGTTTGTCGGCCTCAGCTCCGTGAATAGTCTGGTCAATCGGAAGGAAATGTTGGTTGGGCAGCCCGTTTACCCACTCGACGAATAGCGGCATGCCGGTGCGTGTCTCGAATGTAGGACCCGGCGCTGATGGCCCGAAGCTCCAGAAAGTGGTGGGCTTCAGATCCCGGTGAACTCTGCTGCGAATCGCCTGCGCATGAATGCGGTAAAAAGGGACGCGTGTCTTAGCGTCGGCAGGACTGGGCCGAAATCCGTGAGGCTGCGTAATTTCGGGGATCGGAAGCGGATCGACAAACTGCGCCAGAGTATTGACGTCGAGCGCCACAGGCATGACGGCTGACTGGTGCGCCAT
>JASHNX010000068.1 GCA_030041415.1 Candidatus Sulfotelmatobacter sp. | reverse complement strand
ATTGTCACCTACGACGCGATTGTCCGCGAGAAAACGCGCGAGGATCAAGGCCCTCCGCCGAGATATCAGCATTTCAGCTCGGTCTGGGTGAAGCAGGGAGACGCGTGGAAGCTGAAGTTCCAGCAGGCGACCGCAACCAAATGGGGCGACTGGTAAAGAGATTTCCGACCGTAAATCTCCGATTGCGGATTGAATTCAGCCGTTGACCGGCCGCGTGCGCGCGGATAGAATCTGCCTGCCGCGGTGACTATTTGCCGTGTCGAGCGTCGATTAAAGAGGCGAGGGCAACCATGAAAAAGACTGCAATAATTTTCGCAATCCTTGCGGTGTGTGCCGCCACGGCGATGGCGCAGAATGAGCCTTCCAAGCCCGGACCGGAACTGAAGAAGCTCGATGTTTTTGCCGGCTCGTGGACGCTGGACGGAAGCATGAAACCGGGTGCGATGGGCCCGGGGGGAACGATGGCCGAAAGCGAAAAATGCGAATGGATGGAAGGCGGTTTTTATCTTGTCTGCCATGCCGATTACAAAAGCCCAATGGGCAACGGCGTCGGCCTGGCAGTCATGGGATACTCCACCGACGACAAGGTTTATACCTATCGTGAGTTCAACAGCTTCGGCGAATTCAACGACTCGCGAGGCACCGTCGACGGTGACACCTGGATCTGGACCAGCGACGAAAAGATGGGCGGCATGACCATGAAAGGCCGCTTCACGATGAAAATGATTTCAGCTACTTCCTATACCTTTTCGTATGACATGTCGCAGGACGGCACCAACTGGACCGCGGTGATGGACGGCAAAGCCGCAAAGAAATAACCCGGTCATCCACCTTCTTCCAATCACCAACTCCGACGCTGTCATTCCGAACCGGCCCGCAGGAGCGGTGAGAAACCTGTTCCTCCTTAGCCAACGTACACACATCACCTCGCTCCCATCGTCTCGCCAGTTATAATCCTTAATTCAGTTAGCACTCGAAAACTTCACCGTAAGGGTGTACCTTGCTCGACTTCTTAGGCGATCTACGACGAACGCACATGTGCGGAGTTCTGCGCGCTTCCGACGCAGGCAAAAAAGCTGTGCTCATGGGATGGGTCAACCGCCGCCGTGACCACGGCAACCTGCTGTTTATCGATCTGCGCGATCGCACCGGCGTGACGCAAATCGTTTTCAATACCGAGCGCGACCGTACCGTTCACGAAAAAGCTGAAACTCTGCGCAACGAATATGTCATCGCCGCCGTTGGCACGGTGAAGCTGCGCGACGCCAACACGATTAATCCGAATATGCCGACTGGCGAAGTCGAACTCGTTGCTGATGAGCTGCGCGTTCTAAATGAATCCAAGCTCCCGCCGTTCTTGCCCAGCGATACCGCGCTAACAAATGAAGAGACGCGGTTGAAGTACAGGTACATCGATCTTCGTCGCGACGCGATGCAGTTCAACATTGAAACTCGGCATAAAGTCGCCAAAGCGATTCGCGATTATTTATCGTCGCAGGGATTTTTCGAAATCGAAACTCCATTCATGACGCGCTCCACGCCGGAAGGTGCGCGCGATTATCTCGTGCCCAGCCGCGTGCAGCCGGGAACGTTTTATGCGCTGCCACAGTCGCCGCAGATGTTCAAACAGATTCTGATGATCTCGGGTTTCGATAGATATTTTCAGATCGTGCGCTGCTTCCGCGACGAAGACTTGCGCGCCGACCGCCAGCCTGAGTTCACGCAGATCGATCTGGAGATGACGTATCCGCAGCCGGAAAGCGTGTGGGCCGTTGTTGAAGGGTTTCTGACGGCGGCGTTTGCGGCGGCGGGGTTTGAAATTGAGACCCCATTTCCGCGCATGGATTACGACGAGGCGATCCGGTTGTATGGAATCGACAAGCCCGATTTGCGCTTGCCGCCGTTTACCGATGTGCGGGACTGTTTGTCATCCGAGAATTTGAGCGACCTGGCGATCAATCCGAACCTGCCGGTGATCGCCATTCGCATTCCAAAAGTCGGTGAGCTTTCGCGCAAAGAACGCGACGACATCAAGCCCATGTTTCACTCGAAAGGCGGAGCACGGGTGTATGAGGACTTTAAGCGCATCGCAAACCGCTACGCTGAGGCGGCGGAGAAGATCTCGAAAAAGACAAACATGGCAGAAGGCGACCTGATTGTGCTGGTCGCCGGTTCGGCTCAAGCGTCTTCGGGAGAAAAAGAAACTGCATTTGCACCGCATCGCAAGGTGACGCCGCAAGAGCTCGCGATCTATACGTCAGCAGGATTATTGCGTCTGGCGCTGGCGCAGAAATACGCCGAGCAGCACCAGTGCTTTCAGAAGGGCGATTTCCGCTTTTTGTGGGTCACGAATTTTCCCATGTTCGAGTGGGATGAAGGCGAAAAACAATGGATGGCCGCGCATCATCCGTTCACCTCGCCGCACGAGCAGGATATGAAGCTACTGGAAGAGGGCGTCGAGTCGCTGCACGATCCTTTGTCGCCTCTTAGCGCTGTGCGCGCGCTGGCTTATGACGTGGTGCTGAACGGAACGGAGCTCGGCTCTGGGTCGATTCGTATTCACCGTCAGGATGTGCAGAGCCGCATCTTTCGCGCCCTGGGCATGACGGAGGAAGAAGCAAAGGCACGATTCGGATTCTTCCTTGAAGCGTTGGAGTATGGCACGCCTCCGCACGGAGGCATCGCGCTGGGACTGGATCGCATCGTCATGATTCTCGCCGGGGCCGAAAGCTTGCGCGAAGTCATTCCGTTTCCGAAGACCGCCCGTGCTGTCGATCTGATGGTCGACGCGCCGACGCCGGTGAGCGAGAAACAGTTGAGGGAACTGGGGATTGTAGTGAGGAAGCCCGTCGGGCAGTTGTAGCGGGAAGTTGTCATCCCGAGCGAGACAAGCCGATTTGCTTTGCGAGTCGACTCTCGGAGTCGAACGGTGACAGGACGTGCAGATTATTTCGCTCCCAGCTTCTTCCTCGCCAACTCCTCGATCTGCTCCAGCACTTCGTCTTCACTCATCTTCGTTGAGTCAATGACCGCCGCATCGGTCGCCGCTACCAGCGGCGATGTTGCCCGCTCGCGGTCGCGGCGGTCGCGCTCGCGCAGATCGGCAGCTACATTGGCTGCGACGTGGCCTTTGATTTTCTGCTGCTCCATGCGGCGCTGCTCGCGCACCACGGGATCGGCATCGAGAAAAATCTTCAGGTCGGCGTCGGGAAATACTTTGGTGCCGATGTCACGACCTTCCATCACTATGCCCCCACCAGCACCCATCGCGCGCTGGTGCGAGACCATCCACGCGCGCACCGCCGGATGCACGGAAACCCGCGACGCGGCTTCGGTCACATCGCGCTCGCGAATCCGTGAAGAAACGTCGTGACCATCAAGCAAGGTGCGATTGCCGCCAAGGGTCGGCTCAAGCTTGATGCGCGAATTCTCGGCCAGCTTTACGAGCGCTGCTTCGTCATCGAAGGAAATATCCTTCTCGATCGCTTTCAGCGCGAGCGCGCGATACATTGCCCCGCTCTCAAGATTCACGTACCCGAGCTTGCGCGCTAGCCGCGAAGCGATCGTACTCTTCCCGGCTCCGGCAGGGCCGTCAATGGCGATGATGAGTTTGCGTGGTAAAACGGTGTTTTCGGAAGGTTCGCTCATTCTCGGGGTTGAGGTCGCTGACCTATCGCTTGCAAGAAAAACGATTGTACACGGAAACGACCAGTCGGTTCGCGGCTCCCGTCGCGCCGTTTAAGTGATTGCAGGGAGGGTCAAAAATCTGTGCTTGCCGATCATTGATTCCACGCCATTTCCGATTTTGCCGCTACTTGCATAATGAAACTTCATCGAATCCTGTGTACGAGAAAGAGGCAGGTTATGCGAAGCAGAATCAAGCTGGCTGCGACCATCCTGATCCTGTTACTCGCGGCCGTGGTTTTCAGCCGCTTCATGGACTGGATGAACCTGCCCAGCGACTTGTGGTTTTGCAGCGGTGTTTCGGCGTCGCTTCTGCTGCTGGTCGTTGTTCCTTCCCTGATCGCCAAAATCTGGCGAGTCCAGCAACGACACTAAAGCAATTGCGATCACTGCGCGTGTGTATGTGAGCCACCGCGATTACAGCAAGTTTACGCGCTTCGTGCGCGGGGAAAGGGGTGCGTTATGACGACGACTATTTTCAATCGTGAAGGCCAGGTAATGGGCAATCGTTTCGGGGGAATGGGGCGCAATTTCTTTCGCGTCATTCTCGGCGCAGCAGCGCTGGTCATCGGCGCAATCGTGCTTTTCAGCGTGGTGCAGGTTACTCGCATCAATGCCGGTTACGTCGGCGTGGAAATCAATCTCGCCGGCAGCCAGCGGGGGGCGCAGGAGATTCCCATCCGCACGGGCTGGGTGTTCTATTCGCCGCTGAAAACGCAGGTGATCGAATTCCCGACTTTTGTGCAGACCGTGAAGTGGACGGCGGACATGAATGAAGGCCATCCGCTGAACGAGGAACTGGTGTTCAACAGCAAGGAAGGACAGGAGGTGCGCGCGGACGTTTCGCTTTCCTACGCGATCGATGCCGCTAAGGTGCCGGATTTTTACGTGAAGTACCGCACTGACGATCTGGAGAGGTTCACGCACGGCATTCTGAAAGATATCGTGCGAAATTCTCTGAATGAGGTGGCGTCGACTTATACGCTGGAGGATATTTATGGCGAAAACAAGGCGCGTTTCCTGCGCGAATCGCGCGATCGAATCCAGGCGCAGTTGTTGCCGGTGGGCGTAGGCATTCAGCAGTTTGGCTTCATCGGCAAGCCGCGATTCACGGCGGCGATCGAGCAGGCAATCACGCAAAAGACGCAGGCGATCACTGAAGCCGAGCGCGCCCGCAATCAGCTTGCTGTAACGCAAGCCGAGATGGCGAAAGCAGTTGCCGAAGCCGAAGGCGAAGCACGCAGCCAGGTCGAACGAGCGCGCGGCGAGGCGACCAGCGCGATCGAGCGTGCACGTGGTGAGGCTGAGGCCAACCGCTTGCGGCAGGCCTCGATTACTCCGCAACTGCTCGAATGGAGGCGATTGGAAAATCAGCGTGCCTTAGTCGATAAATGGAACGGTGAATTGCCACGGATGATCGTCAGCGACAAGGCAGGAATGTTGATGCAGTTGCCAACCGATCAGCGGTAAGTGAGGCCGCACTTTCATCGATGGGTGCCCCACGTCTCGCTTCCTTTGCGAGACGTGGGACTTTAATAGCGGCGTCTGCTGCTCACACTCTTTTCGGCGTCCATCCCATCTCGCGCAGCCTGCGGATGCTCAACGCATCGTGACGCTTCGCCAACCGTTTACCGGTTTCATCCCGCACCAGATCGCAGTGGTAAAACTCCGGCGCCTCAAGCTCCAGCGCCCGGTACAGCAGAACCTGCCGCGCCGTCGACTTCAGTAAATCCGCTCCGCGCACCACTTCCGTAATTTTCATTGCCGCATCGTCAACCACGACCGCCAGTTGATACGGGGGAACATCGTCCCGCCGCCAGACAATGAAATCGCCGAAGTCGCGTCCGGCTATTAAGGTTTGCGGCCCAAAATGCAGATCGAGAAACGAAACTTCTTCACCGTCGGGCACGCGAAACCGCCAGTTGACGCCGGCGGGCAAACGCCACGAAGCGGCATTCTCCGCTCGCCTGCACGTCCCGGGATACACCGGTTCGTCATCCAGATCATTGGGTGCGCTCGCCGACTGCGCCACCTCTTTGCGCGAGCAAGCGCACGGATAAATAAATCCCTTCTCACGCAATTTCTTCCATGCTTCTAGATAAAACTTGCGCCGCTCGCTCTGCGTATACGGTCCATAAGGGCCGCCGCAATTGGGACCCTCCGTCCACCGGATTCCGAGCCAGCGAAGGTCTTCAATCATCGCCGCCGCAAATTCCGGCGTACAGCGCTGCACATCGAGGTCTTCGTTGCGCAAAATCAGGAAGCCGCTATGTTCGCGCGCGCGTTCAAACGCCGTCAAGAACGTTCCCGCGTGACCCAGATGCAGCAGTCCGGTCGGCGAAGGTGCGATGCGGCCGCGGTAAATTCGAATGCCAGACTTACGAGCCATCGGATTTCAGAAAAATGGGACAACGGATTAGGCGATCACCGCGAATCCGGATTTCGCAATTTCTGCTGGCAACATTACGATTATTTCTCCGCGGAATGCGCGTTTGAGCTAACCGTTCTTGTTTGGGCTGGCGTCATCTGAATCATCGATTTGCCGCCCACATGAACGAAGCTGAGTTCGCGGGCGGCGAGCAGTGCATTGATCGCTTCCTTCACACGAGAGCGGGCAACAAAATTTCCGAAAAACGACTCCAGTTCCGATTGCTCGCTGGCGACAACGCAATCGAGATACTTCGAAACCAGCGCCGACAGCGCCTGTGCCACAGAAATATTGATGGCCTCGCGGACCGCGTCCGGCGACCACCGATAGAGCACGTCCCAATACGAACCGCCTTCATTAGCTTTGTAATCGACTCGCGTAATGCGAAGCTTCGCGAATAGCTCGCCAAGAGCCTTGTCGAGCGCGGGCAGCGAGATGCTTTTTCTCAGCGCTTCCTGCAGTTTCTCTTTCGAGATGGGACCATCGCGGCGAATCAGTTCAAACGCGTCGCAGGCAAGCTGCGAATAAGGCGACCGCGGGCCCGGCTTGGGAGCAAGCTTTGGGTTGCGCTCACCTACCAGCGCATAGAAAAAAGGAAACGCCGAAGCGGCGACGAGAAAAGCATTGTTCTCGTCGAAAATGTTAGCTTCGTATGCCGAGCGCTCGCGAAGCAGGCGCACCATAAGACCGGTCGCTCCTGCAGATCTCGGATCGGAAAACGCATGCTGCCAGGTGGGAAGATGGTCGTCGTCGCCGGCGAATGCACCGATGAATGTAGGCACAGGCATCGGTGGGCGCGTGGGATACATCAGGCAGAATCCGACGCTCTCGATGAACGCGCGCGCCTCCTCAAAGGTGTGGAGAGGCTTGCCATCGAGGCGCCATTTTTCCCGCCGAAGCTGTAAAAGTTCAAGATCGGTCATGGCTTGTCGTGAGTCCCTAGTCCGTCAGTCGCGAGTCCAGCCTAGTAGTTCCTGAGTTTGTGCTTGGGACTCGGGACTTGCAACGCAGGACTAGATCCTCTTGAACGCCTTCTGGATATCCTTTACAGAATACCGCAATACCACGGGGCGTCCGTGCGGACATGACATGGGGTGATCAGTCTTGGCGAGTTCGGCGAGCAGCCAATCCATCTTATTTTGTTCGAGCGGCATGTTAACTTTAATGGCCGCATGGCAGGCGATGGAGGCGGCAATGCGAGCGCGAATCTTTTCCAGATTGAGCGACTGCTCTTCGCGCGAAAGTTGATCGAGCAGCTCATGGAGCATATGCTCGACCTGAGCAGCATCGACCCCGGCGGGCGCGACTTTGACCGCAATGCTGCGCGCACCGAAAGGTTCGGCTTCAAATCCGTTGTGCGCGAGTTCATCGGCGATCTCGGCAAACACGGCTTGCTGTGCCGGAGAAAGCTCGATCACGATCGGCATCAGCAGACGCTGGCTTTCGGCTTTTTTCGCGGCGCGCTGCTTGAGAATGCGCTCGAAGAGCACGCGCTCGTGGGCGACGTGCTGATCGATGATCCAGAGGCCGTCTTCGTTCGTTGCGAGAATAAACGAATTTCGAATCTGGCCGAGCGGACGCAACGAAGATAACGCGGCGAGCGTTGATTGCTCTTCACTCTCTTCCGCAAGATCGAGCGCCAGCGCGCAACCGTTATCCGGAATGGTATCGACATCCCTTGTGAATAAGTGTTCGAGTGGGCCGCGCGCAACGGGAACCGCCGCATTGGCTTCAATGGCAACGCCACCTACAAATCGAAGCCGGCCGGCGATGGGCGGTGGTTGAGGCGCCTGCAGGGAAAACCCACCCAGCCCGCCAGGAGCAGCGCTCGCTGCTACAGAAGGAACTGCAAGGTCGGAAATTGGCTCCCACTCGCGCGCTCCGGGAGTAAGCCCCGGCGTGGCGGTCGCATGAGCGCGAATCTCAGTGACAAACTGCGGCACAGGACGAGCCTTCATCAGCGCAGCTCGCACAGTATCGCGAACGAAGTCATGCATCGCTGTGGACTGGCGAAAACGCACTTCGGTTTTCGAGGGATGAACATTTACATCGACTTCCCCCGGCGGCATTTCGAGAAACAGCAAAACCACCGGGTACACAGCCGGCGGAATGATGTTCCGGTAGGCCTCGGTGAGCGCGTGCTGGATTAGTCGGTCGCGCACGAGGCGCTGGTTGACGAAGACAAAGATCGAATTGCGATTCAATTTCTGGATTTCGGGCTTGGAAACGAAGCCGTGCAAACGCATCTCACCGGGATCTGGGAACTCGATGGCGGCTTCGTCTACCGAATTTTCTGCTGCTATCTGCTGGCGTCTCCACGGTGGAGGTTGCGGCAGGCCGATGCGCTCGAGCTTTTGCTCGGCGGCGACAGGAACCAACTGATCGAGCGTTTCCTTGCCGAAAATCTGATAGACGCGCTCGCTGTATCCGGCGACTGGAGGGGCAACCAGCATGGCGTTGGTAGATGAATGAAGCTCGAAATGCTTATCGGGATGCGCCAGCGCGTAGTGCGTGACCAGCGAGGCAATGTGCGAAAGCTCAGTCGATTCGGCCTTCAGAAATTTCTTGCGTGCCGGCGTATTGAAAAAAAGATCGCGAACCGTGATTGAGGTTCCTTGCGGCAAACCGGCTTCTTCTACGCGGGCCATCTTGCCGCCGTTGATTTCGATGATGGTTCCGGAGACCGCTTCCGCTGCGCGGGTTTCGAGGCTGAGACGTGAAACGGAAGCGATCGAAGGTAAAGCCTCGCCGCGAAACCCGAGAGTCGCGACCTTCAGCAAATCGTCGGCATCTTTCAGCTTCGACGTGGCATGGCGCTCGAAGGCAAGCATGGCGTCATCGCGCACCATGCCGCATCCATTGTCGATGATCTGGATGACCTTTTTGCCGCCAGCTTCGATGTTGATCTTGATGCGGGTTGCACCGGCATCGAGTGAATTTTCGAGAAGTTCTTTCACGACCGAGGCTGGGCGTTCGACAACCTCTCCGGCGGCGATCTTATTCGCAACAGCTTCAGAGAGAATGTGGATCCGTCCCATGGAAGAAAGGTCTCAGCCAGTTGCCGCCAGCGTCGGCTATCCCAGTCTCGCAGATGGCGTGATGTAAGGCAAAAGCGCCGATACACGATCAGGCGTGCCCATAAGACTGCGCCAGGCGTGACAGATTGAGAGCAGAAACTAGTTTTCGGTCGGTTCTACCTTTGAGTTTGGCGCGGGCAGCTTCCGGCCTGGTTTCGGCGGTACTGGGGGGACGGCGGGAACCGCTGGCGCGGTCGGCACAGCGCTGGCTCTCGGGGAACTCTTGCGAATTTCGATGCCGTCGTGCTCATTGTTGATCACGATGTGCGAGGCGCCGTTGCCCACGGTGCCACTGGCGCTCGACTGATGGTCGCCATTGTCGATCTTTATCCCAGGGAAATCGGATTCAATCTCACCGTCGCGCGTGCGGGCGTCGATGCGAAACCCAGCTTTCTCCGGAACACTTAAGTGAACATCGCCACTGCGGTTGTCGATTTGCACGTTGCCGAGCGAACGCATGGAGATTTCGATGCCGCCATTGTCGTCCTGTACGCGGAGATCGCCAGAAACGTCTTCCAGATTAATTTCCTTGGACCGGGTCACCAGATGCACTGGGCCGACCAGTTGTTCGGCGTGAAGGTCATCGGAATCGAGATTAAGTTCGCCCGCGATGCTCGAAAATTCCAGATCCGTACGGGAGGATTTGAAAGCCACATTTTTGCTGATCCGCGCCAGTTTGACGCTCTCATCGAATTCACCATCGAGTTGCAATGAGCCGGTGATGTCGGTTACGGAAATCTCATTCAATCGTCCATCAATGTGAACGTCGCCGGTTATCTGCGCCACCTTCGCCGAGCCTTTTTCCAGATTCAACCTTACGTTGCCGGTAACGTCTTCGAGTGAGACGTCGCCATGCTGCGTGTTGATGTCGACTTCGCCCTGGCGGCCGTTCACTGAGACATCGCCGCGCCGCGAGGTGATCTGCACCTGCATTCTGCGTGGGACGGAAATGTCGAGATCGCTCTCGACAGAATGATCGTTGGCGGCCTGAGTTCGGGCGTCGAGAACGATCGTATTGCCGGCGAGAGTGAACTGCGGCATTGTTTCCGTGTTATACCGGTCGGCGTCGTTCCGGCTTTCCGCTCCAACACGCTTGCGGACGGTTACCGTGACTTTATTGTCATCGGAAGCGTTGACATTGACCGCGCCATGATCGTTGTTGACGCGCAGAGCTGTAATCTCCGGCGCCAAAGCGTGTTCCAAGATGTTGTCGTAGCTGTAGGTTTGGCCGAAGATATTGTCGAGGTCGCCATCGTCGATGTTGAGATTGTCTCTTAGCTCGCTCCAGTTGAAACGCGAGGCTTGGGTTGCGATGAGCCCGCAGACAACGATGAAGATCACAAGAATGATTCCGCCCGCGCCGATGCCGCGCGTGGGCAGGCCGTCGCGCTGCGCTTGCTGATGCTCGACGAGTTTGATAACGCCCCAGAGAATTAGCAGCAGCGGCCAGTAGTGCGCAAACAACGTTCCCAGCCGTGCCCAGGAAATCATGTGCAGGTTGCCGAACAGAAAGACAAGGCCAAGGATGATCAGCACAATCGGTCCGGCAAACGAACGTCGATAACGATACGGCGGGGGGACCGGCAGCGGAGGCGGAACGGGGCTAGACATTGCGCGCCTCCCCTCCCGGTGGGGTTGTGCTGGAATCAGGCGCCGCAGGAGGCGATGGTGGCGGGATGGCCCCACGCGTTCCCAATGTGCCGACGTGCCCTGCGGAAGACGCATTGCTCTGCAAGAGCTTCACGATGCCGATGACCAGCAGAATCGCGGGCCAGGTGCGGTCAAAATCGACCACGTCGAGCGTCTGGAGCAGGAAGAGAATCCCGACGGTCATCAAAATCGCCGGGCCAGTGATCCGGCGCAAGCGGCAGCGGTCGCACTGGCAGCCACGGCAAGCGCCGAGGATCCCGAATTGGCGTAGGAGCATCCATCCGCCAAAGAAAATCAGAATCAGCGGCCAGAAACGGTCCAAGCCGAACTCGAAAATATTCATGGTGTGCAGAAAAAACAGCACACCAAGGCCGATGAGAATAATCGCAACGGCAGGTATATTCTTCGATTCGCTGCGCTCGCCCAAGCTGAAGCTTTGGGCCAAGCCATAGGGATCGGGCGGTGCCTGGCCGGCTTGCAATGCGTGCGCCGTACGAACCGCGTCGATTATCTGGTAGACGTAGAAGAATCCAATACCCAGGCCGAAGACCCAATCCCAGCCCCCGGCATGACCGGACGCGAAGATTAACATCGCGAAGATGATCAGATGCGCGAGACCTTTTGCGTACTGCGAGCAGTAAACCGCCCCGACGCCGAAGGGAAAGAATCCGGCGAGGATGCCGGCTACGGCCGGATTCGGTCCCGAAGACCTTACGGGCTGCGTTCCAACTGGCGGATACGGTTGTTGCGCCGGAGGAACAAATCCAGAAGCAGGCGGCGCATACCCGGATGGCGGCTGAGCGTAGCCTGAAGGCGGAGCCGAGCCGGGCGCAGGAGCAGTTGTTCCTTCCAGCCGCGCGGCAAGGCAGGGCTCGCAGTAAATGACTCCGCGGACATCGCGGGTGCAGTTGCCGCAGAGCGGCTTGCCGCAGGTGCGGCAGAACGCCACCGCGGCAATATCGGGATGCGTGGCGCAGTTCATACGAACCTCCTGTACGTGCTCACCAACACTACAGACGGATCGTTTTTTCGAAACGCATCGTTGACAGATGGACCCAGCCGCGCGCTGGCCAGCACGAGATGGTTCTCGGTCTGGCTGTAGTTGCGCTCTTGCTTCTGCTCAGGCTGTTGTGTTGTGTCGTCCTTGTGCTCTTTCTTCTCCGGCGCAGCCTCATTCGGGGCGGGCTGCACAGGCTCGACATTGCGCTTGAGCTCGCGAACCCGCGATTCCACCTCGTAGACGAACCGGATGTTCTCGTAATATCGCACAACCCGGGCTTGCGTGTTGTAGTAAGTGTGCCGGATGGCCGCTGGCCGCAGGCTTACGTGGCTCAGGTCGGCAGGCTTGACACCCAGCACGCTGAGCGCCACCGAGATCGAGAAAAATGCCATGCCGAACGACATGGCGAATCTCGGCTGCCGCACCGATGCCCAAGTCTGGGCGAAAACAGGCTGTACTACACCCGATACCCAGGCCTGCATTCGCTCCCAAAGAGAGGTGCGCTGCGGCGTCGGCACGTTATTCCGCAGGCGTTGGCTGTCAATGCCCGTCGTGGATGCCAGAATGTTGTTGATCAGATTGGCCGGTGGATTCACCTCCGAAAGACCCTTCAGCCAATTGCGGCCAGCCTTAGCTTCGGCGAGCAGCGGTCCACAGGCGGAGCAAGTCCGCGCGTGAGCCTGGAAGCGGTCGAGTTCGGCCCCGCTCAGGATGCCGTCAATGGCATCTGCAAGCAGGCTATCGAACTCGTGACACTCGATTCCGTGATTGGTGTGTTCTGGCATCACATCACCTGCCTGTAGGTACGTTGTAGGAGGCGCGCAAGTTCCGCGCGCCCACGATTTATTCGACTTTTCACAGTCCCCTCCGGAACCTTCAAAACGGTTGCGATCTCGCGATAATCAAGATCTTGTAAGTCCCTTAGAATCACAGCCTCCCGCAGCTCTGGCGAAAGCTTGCCCAAGGCGGCGTGTACGGTTTCTCCGGCCTCGCGGCTACGAACGTGAGCATCGGGCGGTGCACTTTGGTCATGGATTTGCTCGCTGAGCGGCTGCGCGTCCTCTTGCGCCGAAACCGGAGCGTCGATCGAGTCGGTCAGGCGGTCCTGCTTGGTTTTGCGGAAGTGGTCGACCAGCAGGTTGCGGGTGATGGTCGTAACCCAGGTGACGAACGCGCCTTTCGAGGCGTCATAGCTCGAAAGCGTGCGGTACATCTTGATGAAAACTTCCTGCGTAAGGTCTTCGGCATCGTTCGCTGATCCCGCGAACCGATAGCAGATGTTATAGATGCGGCGATTGTAGGTCTGAACGATCTCTTCCCAGGCGCCCGCGTCGCCAGCGACACAGCGCCGCACAAGCATCGCGATTACCTGGACATCTTCCAATCGTTGGCTCCCCCTGGGGAGGGCTGCCGGCTAACGAAATTTTCGCTACACCGAGCTTTCGCCAAAGCGGACGTAATATGCTGCGCCTTTTCGACGGCACGCCCACACAAACAGTACGCGGATGTAGAGCTTCAGGTTCGCCGCAGACGCGCAAGCATGGGCAACTCTGTGGGAACAGGGAATTGTAGCAGTGCCGATCCGAGCTGCTGTGACTTGAGAACCGCTCTGATAACACCGGACTGCGATTTCCCTGGGCCTCTCATCTCCCGTCGACCCCAACAGCCAATTCAATCGAAAGCCACGTACCACTCTCAGCCGTTCGCCGCCGGTTGGCTCTTGAACGCCACGCGCAAAACGCTGCCGCCCTTCGTTGGGCCGCTTCCTTCAGCGCCCGACAGGCGCGCGCCTTTCGTAACGCAAGTTTGATGTGTCTTTTCAATACAATCTCCGGATAGTTCGCTCGATTCTGTGAGTCGTCTCACAGGAGTTTCTATGGAAATTCGCCACAAATTTTCCGCGGCTATATCGGCCTGCGGATTCTTGCTAATGATTGGCGCCGCGTTCGGACAGTCCAGCGATTCGCCGTCTCTGGGCGATTTGGCGAGGCAGCAGCGGCAGAAGCACGCCGCGCAGTCCAAAGACGCCAAAACCCCAAAGGTTTTTACCAACGCCGATCTTCCGGCGCGCTCCGATGACGCCGATCATTCGGACGATTCGGCAGCCCAAAAGGCTGATGCCGGCAAAGCACTGCAAGTCCCCTCAAGCGAGGTGAAAGAGGGAAGCGAGCAATTGAAGGCGCAAATTCAAGAGCAGAAAAGCCAAGTTGCGGAATTGCAGCGGGAAATCGATCATCTGAATGAGTCGATCCGCTTCGCTCCCGGTAATTGTGTGCGCGGTTGCGAACAGTGGAACGAGCGCCAGCAGCAGAAACAGCAACAAGTCGAGCAGATGAAGGCTCAGCTCGCCGATCAGCAGAAGCAACTTGAGGAGATGCAGGAGTCGGCCCGCAAACAGGGTTTTGGCAGTTCGGTTTACGATCCGTAAAGCAATTCGTGAAACTTCGAAGTTACCTTCTGGTCTCGCAGGGTGACCCGAATAAGGACGGGGCGCCAGCGAGCGAGATTACCTCTGCACGCCGTTTTTCCCCGCATCAGCTTTGTCACCGTAAGGGCTCGCGTACCGAAGCACCGTCGAGAGGTCGATGCCGCGGATGATTCCGTCCGAATGGTAAAACAATCCCCAGGAATCGATCGTCGAGTTGTCGGGAAAAATGCAAGCTTCGAGAACGTGATCGATCGAGTAGCCGAAGGTAACCCATCCTCCGCCCGCTCCAGTTGTGCCGCCGAATTGATCCGAACCGCCAAGCTGAGTGCAATAAAGCGAGGCAGGATTGCCTTCCCCCTGGCCATTCCACGCCTCCGCCGCGTAGTAGGCAAGAGCGGCAAGCGTTGGTTGCTTAGTGTAGAGGGTTTCGAGCGAAACGTGAATGCGGGATCCGTCCGACGAGGAAGTGTACTGGCAAAACTCTTCACTTCCGGAGAGTCTGAGCCAGTCAGCGGTCGGTCCGTTCGTACCGAATGCGGGAACGCGGTTCTCCACCACTCCGCCCGTGCTGGTGCAGTAGGATTCTGGAGCCGTAGGGTCGGTAGGTTTTGTTTTGGTAGTCTGCGCGGTTGCAACCATGACGCCTGAAAACAGGAAAGCGATAGCACTGGCAGCGACTTTTCTCATGATCCGTTTGTTCTCCCCTGGAGAGTGTTCCGTGTTTCCTGGAAGCCGTGAAAGTCTAACACGGCCCCGAAGAACCGCACGGAATTCTTCGTCGGTCAGGCTGACGCAGGCTTCATCTTCGAAAGGTTTGACGGCATGAAAGTGTTTCCATTTCGAATTCTGCGACACAGGACCACCCTACAAATCCAATCTTTGGGCTTCCTCAGCAAGCGTAGGCATGCGAAATTAATTGCATGGCCCTCGTGATTCGTCCTTCGTGCATTCACTCCGTTGGAGTGTTTACCAACGCTCCGATTCGTAAAGGCACGCGCGTTGTTGAGTACGATGGCCCGCGCATTTCACCAGAAGAGGCCGACCGACTGTACGACAACGCCCCTCGCACCTATCTTTATGGTCTTGACGATGGCAAGACCATCATCGATGGCGAGGGGTTAGGCGCTTACTTGAACCATTCTTGCGATCCCAATTGCGAAATCGATGAGATCAAGGGCCGCGCGTGGATATTTGCTTTGCGGGACATTGGCGCCGGCGAAGAACTGCTTTGGGACTACAACCTGTACGACGATGAATCGCCAGCGCCGTGCCATTGCGGATCACCTAAATGCCGCGGCACGATGTATTCCCGCGAATGGATGAGAAAGATGCGACGGCGCGCAAATCAGCAAAGGCCTTAGCTTGAGCCCGCCGTTGCACTGCGGACCTCAGGTGGGACGAAAGAATCAGCATCCCTGCCTCGGTTGTCATGAGGATTGGCAGTTACATCGAACGCAAACTCCCGACGGCGCTCGGGACCTTTCCGCTCTACGGCGCGTACACGACGAGTGGGCATGTTGCTGGGCTCCAAACTAAGGATGCGCCCATTGCGGACCTGAATCTGCGAACGAAACCAGTCGGTACGAAACATGCGTCCTGCCGCGTAGAAAGTCATGCAGGCGGCGATTGGACCTTCAAAATTCTTGTCCGTGCAGGCGATGATGCGGCGTCCCATCTCCCGTGTCCAGGTATTTCCGCCAACCAAGGGATCGTTCAGGCGACAGCGCTCGAAGGGGACTGCGTGGGTGAGCTTGCGGAACTGTAACAGCTGCAAAAGAACCGATGTCTTGGCCAGATTGGTCACTATCACACTGGCCTCGGTTTCCGAAACACGTTCGAGCTTGATGTGCAGATCGGGGGTCCATTCCCGTTCGAATTCTTCGCGAGCGAGCGCCAGCCCCTTATCGGTAGCTTCGACATACCGCAGGGTCGCGCGCGCAAGGACGATGCTAAAAAAAGTTGTCACTACCGTTGCGATAACAGGGATGTAGCCGATCAGGGTGCCAAACGGAGTGTAAGACAGGCGGACCCAGTGTGCCGGCATTCTGTACGGCTCCTCGCTGCGCCCAACCAGTGTCCGGGATCAGCGAAGCGTGGCGCGTAATCTTCCCTGATCCGACTGCTTCTTGAGGGTTCCATGAAGTGTAGCGAAGCAGAATGGACAACATAGATGCACATGGTGCAGAGGCGATTGCCGCGCAAAGGGCAAGGACTTTGGTAACTGGGAGGACGGAGAAGTTTGTTATTCCAGCACGCTGTCGTCGAGTTTTTTTCGTCCCCAGTCAGCGGCGGCCTGAACGAATGCCAACACAACTGGGTGGGGCTTCTTCTCGGTCGAGGAAAGTTGCGGCTGAAATAATGTCGCGACAAAAAAACGGTGAGTGGGAGACTCGATGGCGCGAATTTCGCGCTGTGCTCCGCGGGCGACGACAGGAAACCCCGCCTCCATCGTGGCCCACTCGTATTCGGGATTAACTTCAAAGTTGCAAAAAAATTCCTC
>JASHNX010000007.1 GCA_030041415.1 Candidatus Sulfotelmatobacter sp. | reverse complement strand
TGCAGGCCAGCACGCGCCCGTGGCCCGCGACGATTTTATTGTGTTCGTCGATCAGCACCGGGACGTTGAAGCCGAACGCGCGAACGCTTTCCGCAATCTGCGCGATCTGTTTCTGGCTATGCTCCCGCGGATTACGCGGGTCGAGCTGAAGCGTGTCAATCGGCCGCTGCTGAATCGTCAGACCCGAGCTCAGTGTTTTCTGGGGCTCGCTGCGATCCACCATCGCCACTGTCTTTGGATTACTCATTAGCTCCTCCAAGCTTTCGGCTGCCAAAATCGGAAAATTCGGCTCCTTATCTACAGAAATGAACCCCACCCAGAGGCTGCAACGCCCTGACCAAAGCATGGGATTTTTTTCCCCCCACTGGCTCGGGAATCCTGAAACCGTAGGTTCGTTGACTCGATTCAGAGCGGAAAGGTCTTGCGTATTATTGTCATTTGGTTATCCTGCTGCGGGTGACTTGAAGTGGCTGACTAAACAGCTGTATGTCTCGCTGAAGAGTTTTTTAGAACCTATCTCCTAAATTCCTCCCGGCCTGTTTGCTCTGTTTTGGGTACTTCCGGTTTGCCGGTCGTGTAATCGGCGGCAAATGCCATAGAGATCCCGGGAAATTCGAAACACCTACAAGACGTGGAGTGGTGTATATTGCCCGGAACAAAGGCTCCGCGTCTCGGTTTCTCTTGAACTATGGATCAAACAGACCACAGAGAAAACAAAGCCGCATCAGGCACGCAGCGCGTCAAAGTGGCCGTCGTACAAGCAGCCCCTGTGGTTTTCAATCGTGAGCACACCCTAAAGAAGGTGCACGCGCTTGCGCGCGAGGCAGCTCGTCAGGGTGCGCGCTTGGTGCTTTTCCCCGAGGCGTTTATCTCCGCCTATCCCCGGGGACTCGACTTTGGCGCAGTGGTTGGTTCGCGGTCGGAGAAAGGCCGTGAAGACTTCCGCAGATACTGGGAGAGCAGCGTAGACGTACCCGGCCCAGTAGTTGCGGAGCTTGGTCAGACAGCGCGCAGCAACAGCATTTATCTTGTGATCGGCGTCGTCGAGCGGGACGGAGGCACTCTCTACTGCTCCGTGTTGTTCTTTGCTCCAAACGGCAGCTTTCTGGGCAAGCACAGGAAGATCATGCCAACTGGATCGGAACGTCTGGTATGGGGCTTCGGCGACGGTTCCACGATTCCGGTGTTCGACACTCCCCTGGGGAAACTTGGGGCCGTGATCTGCTGGGAAAACTATTTGCCGTTAATGAGAGCGGCCATGTACGCGAAGGGTATCGAGATTTATTGTGCACCCACCGCCGACAGCCGAGACTCCTGGACCGCGTCGATACGGCACATTGCCGTGGAGGGACGGTGCTTTGTGCTTTCCTGCAACCAGTTCAACCGACGTCGTGATTTTCCGGATGATTATGACTCAGTTTATGGTACCGATCCCGAAGCGGTGGTCACCCGTGGTGGTAGCTGTATCGTCGATCCGTTCGGCAGTTTTCTCGCGGGGCCAAACACGCAAGACGAAGTGATTCTTACCGCCGAAATCGATCGCGGACAGATCGTCCGCGGCAAGTATGATCTCGACGTGGTGGGCCACTATGCTCGACCGGATATCTTCCAGCTGCATGTAGACGAGCGGCCAAAGCGTCCCGTAACAACGCACGCCAGCGATACAACGGGCGAAGAAAAGTGGCCACTTCACAATGGCCGTCGTGTTGCCCCAAGGGCCGACAAATGACCTTCGTGGCTACCGCGATCTGGCCGCAGCCCATTGTCCCGCTGCATTCCACGATGCCCTCCGCACTCGTGGCGGCGCTTCCTCTGATCCTCATACTCGTTTTGATGGGAGGCCTTCGCAAGAGCGGCCTGTTTGCCTCGGCTTGTGGCTTGGGCACTACTGTATTGCTGGCGAAGCTTATCTGGCACATGCCGCTCGTGCTTCTTCTGTGGAGCACTACCTATGGATTCATCTATGCGGTCTGGCCGATTCTGTGGCTCGTCTTCAATGGCCTGTGGCTCTACAACCTCACGGAAGACACGGGCAAATTTGACCTGCTTCGACGCTGGATGGAAGAGCACGCCTCCGGGGACGCCTGCATCCAGACAATTCTCGTGGCTTTCTGCCTCGGAGCGCTTCTGGAAGGCAGCGCAGGGTTCGGAGCGCCGGTCGCAGTGACAGCCTGTCTGCTGGTTGGCCTTGGTTTCGAACCACGCAAGGCAGTCATTGTCGCACTGATCGCGAACACAGCTCCTGTGGCTTTTGGCGGGTTGGGGATTCCTATCGTTGCGCTGGCTGGAGTCACGGGTCTCAGCTTGTCCCAGCTCTCTGCCACGGTGGGGAGACAAGTTCCGTTTTTGTCGTTCATCCTCCCGGGTTACCTCGTGTGGGTGGTCGCGCGGGGCAAGGGCTTGAGACGAGCTTGGCCGGCTGCGCTAGTGGTCGGCACGACCTTCGCCCTCGCCCAGTTCCTGGTGTCAAACCTGTGGGGACCGTATGCAACCGACGTCGTCGCTGCGTCGGCCTCGATCGGGGCCTTGGTAATCTTCCTTCGCCTCTGGGTGCCAGGAGGCTCAGGCCGAAGATCCTTGGGCGACAAGTCTCCTGTCTCGCTCGCTGTTTCGAAGCCTGCCGCCCTCTCCTCGAAACAAGCTTTCGCCGCTTGGCTGCCTTGGGGCATGCTCTCTGCCGTGATGATCGCGTGGTCGTACCTCAAGCTCTTGCAGAAGGGCCAGATCGTAATTCCAATTCCAGACCTTCACAACGGCGTTCTTATTACGCTCTACCAAAAACCCTACTCGGCTCTTTATTCGTTTCAGCCTCTTGGGCCGGGAACTGCCGTCCTCGTCGCGACCGGGCTTACTGCAGTGTGCTTTGGAGCGGGGGGCAGGGTTTTCCTGAGATCTGGATCGAAAACATTCCGACAGTTACGACTTCCGGGCCTGACCGTCATGCTGATTGTCGGCCTGGCTTACCTCTACAACTACTCGGGAATGGCTTATACGCTGGGGGCCGCAGTGGCTCGGGTTGGCCCGGCCTTTCCTTTGGTGAGCAGCTACCTAGGTTGGGTTGCATGTTTCTTGAGCGGCAGCGATGCCGCCAGTAACCTTCTGTTTGGCAATCTGCAAGCTGCCGCGGCTCACCAGCTCCATCTCAGCCCGGTGCTGTTGGCTGCTACCAATTCCTCGGGAGCGGTCACTGGGAAAATGATTTCTCCTCAGAACATTGCGATCGGGGTCACGACAGTCGGGCTGATCGGCCAGGAAGGAAAAATCCTGCGCGCCACCTTCTGGCACAGCGTTCTTCTTGCTGCAATGCTCGGCCTTGTAGCCTTTGCCCAAGCCTACTGGGTGCCATCGATGGTACGGAATTGACTCATTGCTCCCCATCGGGGGAACCGACGAGCTTCAACTCAAGATGCACGTTGGTCGAAGTGATGTCGACGAAGGTGGAAAATCGAGAGAGCGTTCGCCTCGTTTGCAAACCTGCCGGCGTATGAGCGTCACGCGGGGAACTCACCTGCCGCCATCTTCTCCGGGCATCCTTCCGCACGCGAGTGGTGCAAATAGGCAGTGGCTTCGGCCGTTGAAGACAAGGTCACTCTGCCGCCGGCGCGCGAGTCGGCCTAAAACAACAGCGGATTCTTCCGCGTAAAGCGAACCATAAGACCGCGGGCTATTTTTCCCGAATTGCCTGTTCTCACGTCGAAATTCCCTGATACCTCCCTGATGATTCCCTGTTCCGATTTCGGCCATGCTCGTGACTTTCTCCAGTTGATTGTGTGCCTTACGGAATTTTGGAGTGTAATTTCAGGGCCAACGACTGGCAAAATTCCCTGCATTTTTCCCTGTTAGCAGGGAATTTGGGCGACAGCAGATTCATGATTCCCTCGATAAGCGGCCGCAAAGATTTTACATACCAACCAGGAGTAAGACGGCCGCCCACTTTTGGGCGGCTTTTTCTTGCCCCAAAACAGATGGAGCTATCCCAGCCGCACCCTCTGTCGCTGTCGTGACGTAGTGAGATCTGGCGAAAGTATGCTAAGAAGTTTCTAGGTAGCCTTGCGGATAAAGGTGTTTCACGCCTTAAGAGCGTGTAACAAAACCTCCATCCAGGCAGCTTAGTTCCGCTCACTCCAGCTTCGCGAACTCGGTCTTCGCTTGCTTGAGGATGGGGATGTCCGGGTCAGGTGGCGGAATATCCCGATGGCACTCAAAACCTCGGCGGGTTGTCATACCTCACCTCCTGCAGTGGCAAGACTCTAGACGAGCCGAGGGCTGATTCACAAACTGTTATTGGTCTGATTATGGGGAAATTACTTGCCAGTTGGTGATAAATCCCCATTCCACTCATTGAGCGGTCGATGAATGTAAACGCCGCCAAATCACCACATTACATCGTGCGACATTTGGCACGCCGGATGCACACAAACTAGCGCTGGCGGAATAGCAGAAGTGGGAACAGTCGCCTCGAAAGAAAAGCGGTAGAAGCCCCGCATATTACCCCGATATGTTTAGATTTGCACTTGCTAGCGTCTTCCTTTTGTCCCTTGCGGCGAGTTCACAGACTGCAAGGCCAGACCTTGCAGCACCTGATTCCACTCCACTTCCCAGTCCCACGTCGAGCCATGTGGATGCCGGTACTACGGTGAACTGCCTCGCCGACGAGGTAAAACGGGAAGAAGTTTCCAGTGTGGCAACAGATTTCCCGGATCTCCCGGAAGCCCCGGAACAGTTTTCGCGCAATCGGCCGGATGCGCCTGGAGACGATACGCGGAATGTGAGCGGAACGGGCGTTGCAGCTCCAATAGTCGAGCAACCAACGAATAGCAGTTTGCGCACGATTGACCGTCAGTTCATTCTGCTGAACGCATTGAGCACAGGAGCCCTGGTCGCCGATGTGGAGACAACCATTCACGCCGTTGGGGAAGAAACCAAAGCAAGTGAGCTAAATCCACTTTTCGGCGTCCATCCAACACGAGCTCGACTCTATGGAATCACCTTGCCCTTAAACGCCCTGTCGTTCTACCTGAGCTACCACGCAAAAAAGACGATGCCTAAGCGCAGAATATGGGAAATCGGTCCAGGACTTTCCATTGCGGCTCACACTACCGCTGCCATCAACAATCTAATCGTGGCCGGTCCCTGAAGTACGCTCGAGGACTTTCCGTTTGGAATTGGGTTATCCCGGATCGTAGGGACCCGGATCACTGGCTTAGATTGAACCACACCCGGATCGTGCGACCGGGCAACGCCGAAAGTGGCTGTCCAAAAAGTGGTGAATCTTCCACCGATTCCACCGTCAAGTAGTTCCGATCTCCAAGAAGGTCGTCGACCTGAAGACCGATGACAACACCACCGGCCTTCTCATGCTTACGGGAAAGACGACCCAGGCTGACCAGGCGCGACCCATAAAGCGAAACTGATCGATAGCCAGGCCCGTCGCCGCTATTGCGCAAGAGCCCACCTCGATCATTGAACAGACCATCATTGTCCACATCTCTCCCGGTAGTAATGTTGTATGGAGATGAGCTGTGAAATGAACTGACAATCGTGAGCGAGAAGGAGCGCGGAAGACTGAGATTGGCTACTAAGCTGGCATTGTGCACGGGCACAGCGGTAGTTCTAGCCCACTCTGCCTGAAGATTGTTGTAGAACTCGGGGTATGAAAACGGGCCGTCTGTATCGTCTCGAGAGTGCATCCACTCGTAGTTCGCAGTCAAAGTCTGCCGTCTCCACCGGTAACGAATTCGCGGATGCAGCTCGCTCCGATGAAGATCGCGGTTGGACTCCAGAAGGTCGAGCCAGTCTGAGTCATTGGGAATTCGGCGCGAACCAAGCAGATGATCTCCATGGGTCCAAGTGAATTCAAAGCCTGCGTCGAAGTCTCCCAGGGGCCGGTCAACACTGGTTTTCGACAACAAGCTTCTCGGCCTCTCTAGTCCCGGAGCGAGTTGCGAAAGGATCCAACCTCGCTTGCCGGCAGTCGGGGTTTCTGTCTCGTTGGCCGGCAAGGAAACGCCGGCCGCAACAAAGGGATCAAGCATGTTTTCTCGAAGCGGCTGAAGAAAGATTGCGTTCGGCCACTCATGCACGAACACGCCCACTCCTTCCCGCAGAATAAATTTATGAAATTGGGCGATCGCTGATGCTCTCGGGGAAAACTCGACCCCAGCGCGGGATTGGTAATCCCCGCGCACTCCGGCCCGGATAATGAGATGCGATATACGCAAAATGTCCGCCTGAATGAAGGGGGATGCGATTGTGCTTCCGTACGAACCCGAGCCGTTGTATCTTGCCCCGATCCACGTCCCGGTTGCTGCGCCTGAGAGCGCTGCATTGTAATCGGCAAGGCTCGCGAACCATACCTGGCCCGCAGGATTCGGATTTTGCTCGTCCGAGTCAGTCGCGTGAGAAATCACCAGTCCACATTCCCAGAAGCGGTTCCTGGAACTGGATTGCAAAACAGTCTTCCATAACCACAGGTCTTTAATCGAGTGCTCATCCTGAACCGGCGCGCCACCAGAGACAAAATAGCCAGGGACGTCGAAGCCAAGATCATCATCATTTGCCCATGACTGTGATACCTTGCGGCCGAGCAATACTGAACTCCGCTGAATCCAGTTTCCCCCGCCGCTTTGGAAGGAAGCGCGCATCTCGTCAGCCTGAAAGCTTGAAGCGTTGCTTGCCTGGGCGAGTGTGAGTCCACCCGCGCCGGAATTCGAGGCGGTTGAATCGGACCGGTAAAGAGATACGTAGGCGCGGGTGCCTTGTTTTCCCGAGTAATAAAGATTGAGAGATCCCGAGTCCGAGCTTCCGGCAGTCGTGACTTGAGAGGTGGGGGATGAGCTGCCAGAGCTGGTCACCGCCTGAACCAGTTGCTCAGAGGAGATAGAGCTGAAGTTCGCTTGCAGGGAAAAGGCAAGCGGCGAATAAGGCACGGGGCCGCTCAGAACCGGCGATGTCCACTTCGAGGAGGATCCCAGGTGTGGCCCCATGGCGGAATTTCCGCCGAGCCCAATCGAACTTCCATTTAGGCCAACATGCAGTTTGCGATCGGGAGATCGAGTCGTTATCTCTACTCGGTTCTCGTCGCCATCGGCGTACTCCGGAGAAAACGGATCCCGGTTTACCGATACCGTCTCAATCATTGCTGCAGGTGGGAGATTGGTGGACGGCAAACCGTCAATATAAGTGTGCGAGGGTATTGGAGCGGCTCCCGCCAGTTGCTCCGCATACGCCGTCAGTTCAGCTGGGTCATTCGAGATTTTGCCCAGATCGTCTCTCGAAAGAGTAGTCGACTCGAGCGCGGTTTCGTCCGCACTCGCTTGAATGTTAACGGCCTCTCGGACGATGGCAAGCTTCAACGTGATTTCGAGGAATGGAGGCTCGGCCCCTAGCACGCGCTGATATGGCGCAAATCCATCCTTAACGACGGACAGCGTACAGCCGTTGTAGGTAGGACGCTCGTTGAAGGTGAACAGTCCTTGCTCGTCCGCAACCGATCGAAAAGTAACCGAGCTGCATACCACCGTGACATTTGCGCCGCGAACGACAGCGCCCGCCGGATCGGAGAGGCTGCCCCTCAAGCCCTGAGCCGATGCGCTCCGTGCAGCGGTGACAGCCAGCACTGATGCCAGGAGCGCTCTTCTCATAAGCCAGCCTCAACAAAAGAAAAAGCTCCTTTATTGGCAGCTGCCGGTTTCAGTGTTAAAGCTGCTGAAACCGTCGCATTGGCACATCTGGGTACAGGCAGAAGGAATCTGCTGACAGGCCGATGCATCGTTATCGTTGAGGCATTCCGCCGACAGGTTATTGCATGACTCGGTTAAGGCAGAGCAGTTGTT
>JASHNX010000067.1 GCA_030041415.1 Candidatus Sulfotelmatobacter sp. | reverse complement strand
GGCAACAGCATGTTCAATACACTTGGCAACCTCCGCGTGAATGCTCGCGCCGGAATCATCGTCCCAGACTTTGAACGCGGTCGCACCCTTCAGCTAACCGGCACAGCCGAGACTCTTTGGAACCAGGACGATCCGGCGGATAGAACCGGAGGCACTCATCGTTTTCTTGCCTTCCGTGTTACGCATTGGCTTGAGTTGCCCTTGCCCGAGGGAGTTAAGACTGAATTCCTCGACTACTCACCCTACAATCCAACCAGAACCAGCCGCACTGGAGAAGATCAATGACCGCGTCACGACCCGCCGCCTCCACCAAATCTATGCTCTTCCGCTACGCCTGCGACCGGACTCCTTCCTGATGCACGTAGCGGATCACTTCGACTTCGGACATGGCAATCAGTCCTTCGTCGACCATCTCGTCCAGCGCGGGAAGCAGAGCGCTGATTTTTTCATGGGTGTCGATGACGGCAACCATAATTGGCGAGTCGGAAGAACCACGCAGCAGATGACGCTTGTGGATGAGCGTACTCGCGCCATATCCTTCAATGCCGCGCAACACCGTCGCACCTGCGATGTCCAGTTCGCGGCACTTCATTACGATGGCTTCATAGAGCGGCTTTCCCTGCCATTTGTCATCTTCTCCAAAATGGATGCGCAGCATTTTTGCTTTTCCTTCCAGTTTCATATCCGCGTCTCCTGGCGCCGCTCTACCTTCTGATAATTGTGCGCGTACTTGACGATATCGACGTTCGAAAGGACAACCAGCCCTTGCTGCACCATCCCGTCCAGAGCGGGCATGAAGGCTTGCAGCTTCTCTTCCGTATCTACGACCGACAACACGATTGGGCGGTCATGCGAGAGACTGAGCTTGGCGTCTTTGTGAATCCGCCGGTTGGCGCCATAGCCCAGGATGCCTCGGTATACGGTCACGCCGGCGATATCGTGAGCGCGCAGACCGTTCACAATGGCTTCATATAGCGGCCTTCCATTCCATTTGTCGTTTTCTCCGACAAAGATTCGCATCAGTTTGGCCTTGCCTTCCCGCTTCAACGGGGGACCCTCGGGGGCGGCGTTTTTTTGCTTCTGTTCCGCAGGCTTCACGATCGTTGTATCGTGCATTTCGATCAGCCCGGTGCCGACGATAGCCTGCAATTTGGGAAGAAGCGCTTCCACTTTTTCAGCGGTCTCGATGAATTCGATCTTCACTGGCAGTTTGGTCGCGAGATCCACCAAGCGGTCGGTGTGCAGGTGACGATCTGAACCGAATCCAGCGATCCCGCGCGTCACGGTCGCTCCTGAGACGCCGTGGAAAAATAAAAAGTCCAGAATCGTCGCGTAAGCGGACGTTCCGTGGTACTGCTGGTCCTCTGCGACGTAAATGCCTACTTTCTTACCTGGCCCCGGTGAAAGCACAATTTCCTCCTAACGTTAGAGCCACGTTGAAACGAGAACCGGCGCTGCGCTTCATTTTCATATGATCGCTCTGCCAGCCATCATCCCCCCCCACACGGCAATAAAGCCGATAATAACGCTCGCCGCGACGTAGAGAAGGCCCAGCCCAAGTTGACCATCCTGGATGGTCCGCAAGGTCTCGAATTCGAAACTCGAAAACGTCGTATAACCGCCTATAAACCCAATCGGGATCAGATACCGCCAATTCGGGCTCCACTGCGTTCGTTGGGTCAAAACCGCGAAGACTAATCCGATTAAAAAAGATCCCGTAACGTTAATCACCAGCGTTCCATAGGGAAACCGAGTGCCCATCCGCTCGCCGATGTAACTGCCCAGCCAAAAACGCAGAATCGATCCGAGCGCGCCTCCCACTCCAACCATCACGTATTTCAGCAAGCCGTCTTGCTCCTTTCCATTGGACGATGGTCCCCGCAGAAATCACAAGTGTTTTTCGCACAGGATGCGATCCGCGGACCGGCGCATATCGCAGCGGACGTCCACACCGTCTGCATCGAAGCACCTCAGCCTGATTTTGCGGAATCTGCGCCGGGGGTATGACTCCGCGACAAGACACCGCTTGTCAGGAGTCATCAGCTGCACCCGGCTAAAAGAATGGGAACAGCGGTTTCGGTGAACTCCTTCACCGTTGGTAACAGTGTACAGCAGGAACCGAACAGCAAGTCAACGGAATTTGGGGTGAGGCGGGTACAAGAGTAAGGTTGAATCCGAGCAAGGGCCTGCCAGAGTGGGCCCCGCGGCACCCCAGCAATCGCAATTTATTGGAAGTCGATCTGCTCGCGTACCCAGTATCGAATTGCTTAGAGGCGCGTCATTTCGTTTAGCGCTTGCCCGGCGCGCTCTCGCCTGCTGCGGAAGACTGGTCAGGAACGTCGATATCCTCATCCCTCCAGAGAACTTCCCTGTCTGGCAGCGCGACGATGTAAGCCATGACCTCGTTCTTCCCCTCTGCGGGAAGCAGGTCCGAGTATACGCGGACAACCTTGCCGGTCTCTTTCGTCGCCGCGTTGCGAACGATCTCTCCAACCTGGAAGCGCCTTCTGCCCGGGGTTAAACTGCGTTTTCTGCTCACGACTGAAATCCTCTATCTGCTGACACTTGGGAAACTTGTGCCGCGAAATCCCGGTTCGTGAGCGGGCCACCCCTTGCGCCGGTAGAATAAACCGAGCGCAAGGATCACCAGTAGGGAACCGAAAGCGCCCCGACAACAGCCTAGGTCTTGACGGGAGGAACCCGAGCCCGCCCAGGCTTCATGTTCCCAAAACTATTGCTCTGCCGCTGTGAAGCACATCACTCGGGGATTGTGATGTTGATCACTTCAAAGACACGATTGCGATTTCTTACACAAGCGAGGCTTGCCGGAATGACAGTCTAAACTGCACTATACCTGCTCCGAACTATAATTGACCGTTCCGGGAAGCGTTCATATACTGTCCGCAAAGTTTCCGGATGCCGCCATGCCCAGACCAAAGAAAAAACGTGCCAAGCCACGCGCGGTCAAACCGCGCAAGGATCACGTTTCTTCAAATCGTGCATCCTTAGTTCGTGCCACCTTCCCCGTCGTCGCCATCGGCGCCTCCGCGGGAGGATTCGAAGCGGTCAGTAACCTGTTGCGCGCGCTCCCGCCTGAACCCGGCGTGGCTCTTGTCTTTATTCCTCACCTCGATCCCACTCACGAGAGTGCGATGGTCGAACTGCTTTCGCGCACGACCCGCCTGCCCGTCTACCAGGCGGCGGAAGGCACCCACGTAGCCTGTAACTCACTGTACGTTTTGCCGCCGAATTCAGACATGAGGATCGCCGACGGCACGTTGCATCTGCTACGCCGGGAAGCCGGGCGAGGCCAGCATATGCCGATCGACACGTTTTTCCGCTCCCTCGCGGAGGATCAGACGTCGAACGCCGTCGGGGTAATTCTCTCCGGCACCGCCAACGACGGCACGCTTGGCTTGCTTGCCATAAAAAACAACGGCGGCATCACTTTTGCGCAGGATAGCGAATCCGCCAAGTACGACGGCATGCCGCACAGCGCCACGGCGGCGGGCGTGGTCGATTTTGTTCTTCCGCCCGACCGCATCGCACAGGAACTGATCCGCATTCAGAAACAGCCTTTGGCGGAAAAGGGCAAAGACACGTTCGACGGCAATGAGCGCCTGTTGAAGGAAGTCTTCCGGCTCCTGAAAAACGTGAGCAAGGTCGATTTCGTCGACTACAAGGTCGCCACCATTCGACGGCGGATTCTGCGGCGCATGGCCATCAATCGCCTGGAAGAGCTCGGCGATTATGTGAAGCTGCTTCATCGCAACCCGCAGGAGATCGAGGCTCTTTACCGCGACGTGCTGATCAACGTCACCAGCTTCTTTCGCAATCCCGAAGTTTTCGAAAGTTTGCGCGAAGTCGTCTACCCGAAAATCCTCGCCAACCGGGCATCTTCCGAGCCGATCCGCGTCTGGGTTCCGGGCTGCTCGACGGGCGAAGAAACCTACTCGCACGCCATCTCTCTGGTTGAGACACTTTCCGAAATGCGTCTCGAAGTGCCAGTGCAGATTTTCGGCACCGATCTCAGCGAAAGCGCCATCCAGCGTGCCCGCACCGGCGTGTATAAGGAAAGCATCGCGAACGAAGTTTCCGAAGTTCGCCTGCGGCGTTTCTTCCACAAGGCAAATGGCGGCTATCAGATTTCCAAGTCGATTCGCGACATGTGCGTGTTCGCCCGGCAGAACGTATTCAGCGATCCGCCGTTTTCCCGCATGGACCTGATCAGTTGCCGAAATGTCCTGATCTACCTGAGCCCCATCCTGCAGAAGAAAGTGATTCCCATCTTCCACTATGCGCTCAAGCCAAGTGGATTTCTTCTGGTCGGGAGCACCGAGGGGTTACTGGGCTCGGGTTCGGAGATTTTCGATCTTGTCGACCGCAAATCGAAAATTTATCAGAAGCGGCCGGTTCCATCACCCGTTACATTCGGAATGTCGATCAGCGAGGAGGGACCGCGCGAACCCGGCCAGGAACGGCCGCACCAAGCGGCCAAAGATGAACTGCCGGCGAAGACGCCCGCCGACGTACAGCGAGAGGCCGACCGTCTTCTGCTGACCAAATACGTTCCCTCCGCCGTGGTGGTGAACGACGATCTTGAAATCGTGCAAAGCCGTGGCCGTACCAACCGCTACTTGGAGCTTCCAACCGGCAGGGCCAGCCTGAACCTGCTCAAAATGGCGCGCTCCGGCCTGCTCTATGAATTGCGCGCTCTCATCGAACACGCCCGCAAGCACGCCGTTCCAGCTTCAAGAGAGGGAGTGGTGATGGAAGACGCGAACGGCGGCGCCACCGTGCGTCTTGAGGTGATTCCGTTCCGCACTCCAGCGCGCAACCAGCGGCATTTCCTGGTGCTCTTCGAGGAGATGGAACATGTAACACCCGCTACTCATGCGAAAACTCCGCAGCGCGCCAGAGGAGCTTCCGATTCCAAGGATGTGCAGATCGCCCAACTCAAACAGGAACTCGCCAGCACCAAGGAGTATCTGCAGTCGATCATCGAATCGCAGGAAGCGACCAACGAAGAATTACAGTCGGCGAACGAAGAAATTCAGTCTGGCAACGAAGAGTTGCAGAGCACAAACGAAGAATTGCAGACTTCGAAAGAAGAGCTGGAATCGGCCAACGAAGAGCTGAACACGGTGAACGAAGAAATCCAGAATCGAAACCAGCAATTGGCCCAGCTCAGCAACGACCTGCTGAATGTGCTCAACAGCGCAACCATTCCCATTATCATGCTGGGCGAGGACCTGCACATTCGCCGCTATACTCCCGAAGCCGAGCGCGTTTTCGGCTTCTCCGACAATGACATGGGCAAAGCGTTGACCCACTTGCCGACGAACCTGCAGATTCCGCAACTGGAGCGCTGGATGCTCGACGTGATGCGCGACATCCAGATGCGAACCGAGCAGGTCCAGACGCGAGACGGGAAATCCTATAAGCTGCGCATCTCTCCATACCGCACGCTGGAAAATAAGATCGACGGCGTAGTGCTGACCTTATTCGATATCAGCGACGTGGTCGGGATGAGCAAAGGAAATTGACGGCCGGGGGCGAACCGTGAACGGCTGGGTCAAATCCCACAAAAAAATCCGCCTAGAGATCTTCGCCCAAAATTTCCAGCCGCGATTTCAGGCGTTGAAGTGCGGAAGCCAGGAAGAACGCATCTGCTTCGGTAAGCGGTATTTTTTGGACAAAGCGCGAAATCATATCGTAGGCCCTGCGCGCATTCATTCGATTGCGATCTTTCTTGACCTGATTATCATGGCTTTTCAGAGCGATATCCGCGAAGGTCAAAGCCGTTTCTACATCCACTTTAAGAAACTCGGCGCTGGTGCGCTTTAGGTCGGCATCGGACGCAAGAATCTCATCAATTGTGGGTTTTTTGGCCGCGAACCTGTAGGCTCGATCTGGCTTCCTGGGCTGAGGCATGGCTGATCGGATGTCAGCACAAAGAGTGAAGGTTGCCAAGGAAATACAGAGCGAACGGATTTCGGTGAGCAGGCGGGCGAGCGCGATTAAACCCGCCTTTCCAAAAACGGCACCCCGATCAGGTCAACCACGGCTTTGTTTCCCCGATCAACATCCGCAAGGGAAAACGACCTCCGACTGGCGGAGGGACACTTTTCAAGTGAATGTTTTCGACGGTCACCTGGAGCGTCTGAAGCGTGCTCCGCAATTCCTCCCGCAGTTCCATCATTTGGTCGCGAAGGCGCACCATCTCCAGGATACCCTCCGTAATACCACGGGCGGGGGCACGATTGTCGGCTATCGTCGTCTTGGGTAAGGAAAAAACCGAGCGGTAGGGACTTGCCGCGACCCAGGCATCGAGTTCTGCTTTTGTCGCCACCACGGCGGCGCGCGACTTTGCCGCGGGACGGCGCACGGGAAGTCCCATCTCGTGCTCGTAGCGCTGCACCGTGCGCACACCTTTGCCGAGATAACTGGCGATATCTTTCCAGCCAGCCAGAAACTTGGGTGTTTCTCCCTTTCTGTTCAAAGCCATGGGGGTACCCCCGAGACGAGGGATTGGAATCGTCTTTAGGCGATTCTAGTCCGCCCTGTGGAGAAACGCGAATGTCCCGCCCGTTCGCTCAATCAAGTGCGGCTCAACAGGCTTTCGAGCGCTGCGGCCAGCGTGCCGTGGATCCGGGCTTTGGGCGCGTCTGATTGTGCAGCGAAAGTCTGAGAGCCTGGCAGGACTCGTGTACCGGCAATCCGTTTTCATCGACTTTGCAGCTTTCAAGCGAGGTAGGCTTGCCGCAGATCCAGCAGGTGTGAGTGGTTTTACTGCTTTGGTTGGTCATAAAAGTCTCGCCGTGCGTTATCACCGTTGCACAAGAGACCTTCCCGAGGCTCCGAGACGGCTGCAATGTGAACTTTGCTTCATTGTGCACACGTTTTGCGGGACTGGGGCTAACGCCAAAGTGCGCCAAACGAAGTTTTTGGCAGAAATAATTGCGGTCTCACCAGGATTCGATCAATTCAATCACCCATTGTCGCGTCGCGTCCGCTTCGTGTTTTGTTCGCTCGCAACGATCGGCTGCCCGATTCATCTGTGGCGCAAGTTGGCGTTCACTGAGCGAACCCGCCGGGGAATACTGTTTGGGTCTATCTGCCATGGCAAGCGAACCGCAGCGCTCCACTCCTCCCGCCTCGCGATTTGCCGCCTGGCAGCCCGCCTATGAAGCCGCTCTGAAGTCCGCCGACACGCGTGAACTTTTCAAGCTCGTTGAGGTCGCGGAAGCCACCGTCCTAGTGCGCCGCGACCTCTTGCATGGCGAGTCGAACCACGACCGCGCCGAATGGGATGCCATCGAAGAAGCACTGCGCACGCTCGCCGTGATCAAGAACGAACGGCTATTGTTCCCGACCGCTTCTGTG
>JASHNX010000066.1 GCA_030041415.1 Candidatus Sulfotelmatobacter sp. | reverse complement strand
TTACCCGAGGACGGACGTGTTTTCCCAAATAGATGTCGTGGATGGCCGTATCTGGCTGCGTCGGGAGGGCACAAAGTTCTTCTGTGGAGACCTTTCGGAGCAGGAGCAGCAGCTCGTTTGGGCGACGCAAGGTGTTCCCAGACCCGACCTCTTCGAAGCGAAAGCCGGAGGGACCGCCTGGAAATCAAAGCCCAGCTGGTACATCGTCGGCAAGAAAGACCGCACGGTTCATCCCGACATGGAACGGTTCGTTGCCAAGCGCATGGGCGCAACCACCTACGAGCTCGACAGCAGCCACGTGCCGATGCTCTCCCAACCAGATCGTGTTCTCGATGTAATCCGTGCCGCAGCAAAAGCCGTTCAGGAAGACACGGCAGCGGCGTAAGAACCGCCCGGAAGTTTCGCTCGCGGATCGACTGAAGGGTCTCGCTCAACCGGGCGGGCGAGGGATAAGTGTCTATGAACGCTTTATTGGATCTCGCCATAAAGGCGCATGGGGGCCTGGATCGGTGGAAGAAGGTGAATTCCATCAATGTCGATGCCTCGATCACTGGGGCCATTTGGTTCGTTAAGGGACGGGTCGATGTGCTCAAGAATGTCGTGATCAAGGCAGAAACAAAACGGGAGCGCCTCACGATGGACTTTCCCGGACAGAACAAGCGAACAGTGTTCCAGCCCGACCGTGTGGTGGTCGAGACCGCCGAGGGGAAGGCGATCGCCGCACGCGATGATCCGAGAAAATCATTCGAAGGTCAAACACTGGAAACACCCTGGGATGACGTGCACGTTGCTTACTTCAGTGGCGAGGCCATGTGGACCTACCTGAATATTCCGTTTCTTTACGCGGAGCCAGGGTTTGAGACAGGAGAAATAGCACCGATTCAATCGGACGGCGAGACATGGAGACGACTGAAGGTTACTTTTCCCGAAAACATCAGGAGTCATACGCGGACGCAGATTTCCTGCTTCGGCCCGGATGGGCTTCTGAGACGACATGACTACACTGTGGATATCCTCGGCGGGGCGAAAGCTTTGAATTATGCATCCGACTACCGTAACGTCGACGGAATCGTTTTCCCGGTCACCCGCCGCGTTGTTGCCTATGAAGGGGACTATCAACCGGTGAGGGAACCGGTACTGGTTGCGATCGATATGAAAGAGATAGGTCTTCTCTAGGAGAAAACGGTGTCACAGACTCTGCAAGAAAAAAACAAAGCGCTCTTAATTAAAGGATTCGACGTCCTATTCAACCAGCGCGACTTCGCAGAGGCTGAGAAGTTCTGGTCTCCCAACTACATTCAACACAGCGCTCATATTGAACCCGGCAGAGGAGGACTCTTCTCGCTCGTTAAATCGCTGCCGATTGGAGCCAAGTGGGAGCACGGCATCATCATGGCGGAGGGCGATCATGTGATCGTCCACAGCCGCTACACGAATCCTGACGGCTCCGCGATCGTCGTTGTGGACATCATGAGGATCAATGATGGGATGTTTCAGGAGCATTGGGATGTGATTCAGCCTGAGGCAAGCGAGGCTGAATCCAAAAGCAAGCGACCGATGTTTGGAGACAAGTTCCGGCGCCAGTAGTGTCAAGTCCCGCATGGGAACGGTCGCGCACGTACGAGCGCAGACATTTTTGCGGCTGCGAGGTCAGAGTTAGCAAAGCGGGGCAGCTAGAACTCGGCTGCGCTCTCAAACCACAGAGCGCCCGCTTTAGGCAAGAACGAGCGATATGACAAAAGTCTCAAACACTTCAATCGAGCACGACAGCAGAGCCGAGCCGGTGACACGCCGAAAATTTGTTGACACGGCCGCCGCCGTACTGTCCAGCGCAGCCTTCGCCCCACTGGTCGCCGCGCGTTATCGAGATTCAACCACCGAACAAACGCAGGCGGAAGAAATGAAGGCTGAAGAGAGAAAGAAAGAGAAAATCCGAAGGGCGATGCTGGCCGGTCCGCCGTCAGTGACTGCTGAAGCCACCGTCGCGGAAATGGACCATCAGGGAAACTTGACGGTTCTTCGTCCCGGCAAAAACGAATGGGTCTGTGTGCCGGGTGACCAGAACATTGTCGGAAGGGCGGATATGGCCATCGATCCGATCGGCATGATCTGGTGGAAAGATCTTCTTGCGCGAAAGCCCAAGCCTACTAATCCCTCGCCGGGCCTGACATACATGCTGAACGGCGCAACGCAGAGAAGCTTCACCGATCCATTCGATACGACGAGCCCTCCTATTCCAATCGGTCCGCACTGGATGATTCTCTGGCCCTTCGACGCGAACGCTGCGGGTCTTTCGACTGTCATGCGGGATGCTGGAACCATGGTGATGTTTGCAGGAACTCCATACGCACACTTGCACGTCTGCGGTTCACCTTGGGAGGGGAACGAATACCGTCCTGGGCATCGCGGCGTATGGACGATGAGATATGAGCGTTCCTGAGAAACATTGGGATCGCTTCCGAACGCGGCATGAGGTTCGGTTCAATCGCAAATTCTCTCGATCACAAAAAAGGGGAGCAATGATGTCGGGTGTGATGACTGCCAGCAACGTAACCGCTCCGACGCAGTTTCTTCAGACAAAGAAGGAGAAATATGCCTACCGCCGCTTTGGAAGCAGCTCGGGATTGCCGTTGCTATGTCTGCAACACTTCACCGGGACGCTCGACAATTGGGATCCGGCAGTCACCGATCCGCTCGCCGTGGATCATGACATCATCCTCTTCGACAATGCCGGTGTCGGCGGCTCGACCGGCAAAGTGCCGACGACCATGGCCGGGATGGCGGAACATGCCGTTGCCTTTCTCGACACAATTGGGATTGAGACCTGTGATGTTCTCGGGTTTTCCCTCGGCGGTGTCATCGCGCAGCAGATGGCGCTGGATAATTCCAAAGTGTTTCGCAGGATGATCCTCGTCGGAACGGCCCCACGCGGCGGTGAAGACATCATGCACCTCGATAAACCGAGCCTTGCGAAGCCGATCCATGACCCCACGCTCAAAGGATACGAAGTTCTGCAGAAGATTTTCTTTGCACCGACGGAGACGAGCCAGGCCGCGGGCAAGGAATTCATCGGACGTCTCATGCACCGTCAGCAGGATCGCGACCCGGTCTCGGGACCCCACGTCGCCCAGGCACAAATGGCGGCATTCGGGGAATGGGAGAAATACTCAGGCACTCGATTCGCCGATTTGAAGCGCATTCAGCAGCCTACGCTCGTCGTCAACGGAATTTACGACGAGATGATCCCTGTCTCAAACTCCTACTGGTTGAGCGAGAACTTGCCGAATGCAGTTCTATTGACCTATCCTGACGCGGGCCACGGGTCGTTGTTTCAGTGGCACGAGTCCTTTACGCGACAGGCCGCAGCATTTCTTCGTTCCGATTCGCCCTACGCGCCCTACTAGATGCAAATTCCAGTCAGGCAAGTTGGGCACTAGAGTTTCTTCAGCTAAAAAGCTGAATCCGAGCGATTCAAAAGTTGGCGCGATGACTCGTTTGTGATGCCAAAGCTGCAGCCGGTTTGCCCCAGACGCTTTCAAAAACGAATTCCTCTGTTGGTTTGCGCTGCTGGGCTTGGAGAGCCTTCTTCTGGAGCTTCTCGGACAGGCTGCTCAGGTCACCGAGGTAGCCCATTGCAGCAATGACCACCGGTTCGTGGTCAGTAGGGATGGAGAATGTTTCGCGGGCTTTCTCGATATTGAAACCTGCCATCTGACAGACCGTTAACCCGCATGAGTTCGCTTGAAAGGTAAGGCAGGCCATAGCTTGGCCGGCATCATGGAAGGCGTGGCGATTCGACTCCCCAGTCGAAGTGAACGTCAGCCGCGTAACGGACAAGAACAATACCGGCGCATGTTGAGCCCAGCGGACGTTGAATTCAAGGAGACAGCCCAGGAGACGATTGAACATAGCTTCGTTTTCGCGGTTGGCAAGTATGAAACTCCAAGGCTGTTCGTTCATCGAAGAAGGAGCCCAACGTGCGGCTTCGAAAACCAGCCGCAGAGTCTCTGGTTCGACTGGTCTCGCGGAAAACGCTCGAAAGCTGCGCCGCTGCGCGAGCAGAGGGTGGATAGCACATCCGCTCGGTCGTTCTTGTTCAACGGAGAGCGTGGTCAGATTGTTGCTCATCTGACTTCCTCATTGCCGTTAACTCTCGCCTTGGCCTCGTCTATCGCAGAAGCTCGGTGCTGCAAAACTCGCTGCAGAATTCGATCCTCCATCGCGGCAAAACGCGCGCTGCCCCGGGCGCGAGGACGCGGGAGATCGACAAATAAGTCGAGCGCTACTCCGCCGCCCTCGATGAGGATGACTCGATCGGCGAGAGTGATGGCCTCGGCAACGTCGTGGGTTACCAGGACCGCGGTGAAACCCCGATTCCACCAAATCTTCTCGATCAACTCCTGCATTTCGATGCGCGTCAGCGCATCGAGTGCACCTAATGGTTCGTCGAGCAGCAGCAACGAAGGATCGTGCACGAGCGCACGGGCCAATGCGACTCGCTGACGCTGGCCGCCGGAGAGAGTTGCGGGCCAATCATGTGCGCGATCCGCGAGTCCGACTTGCGCGAGAACTCTTTCGGCTTGCGGCGTGAAAGAGGAATCGAGGCCGAGCGCCACATTCTGAAGAACTCGCTTCCATGGCAGGAGACGCGAATCCTGAAACATAATTCGCACATCGGGGCGGCTCTGCGCGTTTCTGCCAATCGAAATTGCTCCTTCCTGCAGAGTCTCCAAACCTATGATCGATCGCAGCAGCGTGCTTTTGCCGCAGCCGCTCCGTCCCACAACCGCGACGAACTCGCAGGAGGGAATTTCGACATCGAAGTCCTTAAGGACCGTTCGTCCTCCTAATGCGATGCTGACCTGACGGATGGAGACCGGTACGCCGCGTGAGTACTGCCTGCCCTCGGCAAGTATCTGTCGCTTCAGCTGTTCTCGTGAGGCAAAAACCGTTGACATGAGATTCCTATCGCGCCGACTGGTGCGCCGGGTGCCAGCGCAACCAGTAACGCTCTAATCCCTTTGACAAGAGGTCCGCTAGTTTCCCGAGCAGTGCGTACAAAAGAATCCCGACGACCATCACATCGGTCTGCATGAATTCGCGGGCGTTCATTGTCATGTAACCGATGCCCGAGCGAGCGGAGATAGTCTCCGCGACGATCAACATTACCCACATGAAGCCGAGCGAGAAGCGAACTCCGACGAGAATCGATGGCAGCGCGCCAGGAAGAATGACTTCACGATACAGGGCCCAACGTGAGAGCCCGTAGCTACGGCCCATTTCAAGCAACCCACGATCGACGGACTGAATGCCGTGAAATGTATTGATGTAGATGGGAAAGAAAACGCCGAGGGCGACGAGAAACAACTTGGCTGACTCATCGATGCCGAACCACAAGATGACTAGCGGAATCAGAGCCAGCGCCGGAATATTCCGGATCATCTGCAACGTCGTATCGAGCAGAGTTTCGACCCAACGAAAGGAACCGGTGAGCAGGCCCAGGATGAGACCCAGCCCCCCACCCACGGCAAAGCCCGACAACGCACGCTCAGTGCTCACCCGCACGTGAGTCCAAAGCTCTCCCGAGGACCTCAGCTCGACGAACGATTTCAGGATGGCGCGAGGCGAGGGCAGGAATCGGCTCGGAAGCCTTCCTGTCGAAGACGCCCATTGCCACACAATCAGGAGCGCAATCGGGACCAACCAGGGCAGCGCGCGCTCAGCAATGTTCGCGATGCCATTGCCGGACGCTAGCGTTCTGCCGCGCGGAACATCAACCATGGCTCCCGCGCTCATTGTTTCGCCTCTGCACGAGTTTGGGGAAGGGTCGCATCGCGCACGTTGATGTGTTTCGGGATCAGTTTGAGATTGAAAAATGCATCGGCGATTTGCTGCTGCTCAAACATCACGGTGTCAGTGACCGGTTTCACGCCGTAGCCCATGCGAGAAAGAGCCAGTTCGAGCGTAGGCTGATCCAATCCGATTTGCGTCTGAAGCGCAGCCGCAGCTTCTTTCGTATGCTGCTTTGCCCATTCGTCGACCGATGCAACTTCGTCAAGCACGACTGACACGATATCCGGCCGCTTTTGAGCATACGCGCGGGACGCGAGAAAGAACTGATGATTACTGACGGCTCCTTGCCCATCGGCGAGAATCCGAGCGTTGATCTGGGTTTGAGCGGCGGCGAAAAATGGATCCCAGATCGCCCAGGCGTCGACGCTGCCGCGCTCAAAGGCGGCTCGAGCGTCGGAAGGGGCGAGATAAATCGGATCAATCTCGCTGTATTTCACCCCGCCTTTTTCCAGCAACTTGACGAGCATGTAGTGGACATTCGACCCTTTGTTGAGCGCAATCTTTTTGCCCCTGAGCTCGCTCAAACTCTTGAGTGGTGAGTTCTGCGGAACCACGATGGCTTCAGCGGCCGAGGCGGCGGGCTCATTACCCACATAAATAAGGTCGGCGCCGGCGGCCTGCGCAAAGATGGGAGGCGCTTCGCCGACAGTTCCAAAGTCGATGCTGCCCACGTTCAAGCCCTCCAGTAGTTGAGGACCCGCGGGGAATTCTGTCCACAGAACATTGGCCTGCATCGCGGCCAACCGCTTCTCCAGGCTTCCCCGAGCCTTCAGCAACACCAGCGTACCGTATTTCTGATAGCCAATCCGAATGAGGTGGTCGGATGGCGGTGAGTTCTGTGCAACGGCTAGCGGGATCGCGAGCCAGAGGACTGTGAAGATCAGAATATTGGCCGTCCGAATATTCCTCATACGTGTCCCGGGTACGTTTCAAGAATAGAAAGAGGGCTTCGGCAATTTGTGGTTCAGCGCGAAGTCTCCTAATTCTCGAATCTTGTAATCGACGGGATCGTGCAGGGTGTGCGTCCGCACGTTGCGCCAGTAACGATCCAGCCGCGCTGGACCGGCCGCCGCTCTTGCTCCCATCACTTCGAACATCTGGCTGGTGATTTCCAGTCCAGTCTTTGTTGTAACTACCTTCGAAGCGGCAACATCCAAAGCACACTTCCCGCGCAAGCCTTCCGTGATTGCTTCGCCGCTCTCCCACGCGCGTTGCAGAGATTCTCCCGCAATATCAGTAAGCGCCTGGGCGGCCTGCAGATCGACGAAGAATCGGCCATAGTTGGCAAGAATGTAGGGATCCTCGCTGGCGCTGTTGATGCCCGTCGAGTTCGCCCAAGGCCGCGTTGTTGCGAGAGTGTAATTACGCGCTTCGTCCAGGGCGCCTTCGGCAAGGCCCAGAAAGACATTGCTGAGAATCAACTGGGCGATACACGACCGAAGCGAAGCTCGAATGCTTCCCAGCGGCCCTGGAGTTCTCAGGAATTCGTCGTGGCCGACCGGAACCGCATTGAACTCCACGGTTCCGCTGTCTGTTTGGCGCTGGCCCATGCTGTCCCAATCGTCGCGAATGCGAATTCCAGGCCGGTCCGAGGGCACCGCCGCAACCATGAATTTCTGATCGACGGAATGGATCGCAGAAACGATTAGCATGTCGGAATCCGCGGCGCCCGAACAGAAGCTTTTGCGGCCGTTCACGAGAAATCCGAGTGCCGCGTCGGGAGTCGCGCTCGTCCGCTTATCCAAGGGGTTGAGCGCGTTTCCCCAGAACCATTTATTGCGTACCGTTTCAGAAAACAGCTGCTCGGTTTGTTCGCGAGATCCGTAGAGCGAAACCGAAGCCAGCATCAGATGCTGAAAGCCGAACAGGTGCGCAAGTGAGCTATCGACACGCGCGAAGATGCGGACCAGCTTCATTGTGTCCGGCCAATCCATGCCCCACCCCCCAAACTCCGGCGGAATGGTTACATTCAGCAGGCCGCTGGACCGCAGCAGATCGCGCTCGGCCCTTGCAGTTCCACCTTTCTTGTCGCGCTCGACGGCGCTTTGGGCAAAGTTTCGCGACAACTGGTCGGCGATTTCAAAGGCATATTGTTGCGGGGGAGGATCGAAATCTGCAGCCCCGCTTTTTGATCTTGGAAGATCGGCAGCTTGTCCGTACCCATGCGTCATTCTTCGCTCCCCGGCGGCGGGGCGCTCCTGCTGGAGCAACAGTTTTGCTGATCGACTGTTGCTGCGGCAACACCCCTCGCGTTGTCAATCGCCGTCCACTGGTTGAAACCACGCGAAAACAACGAATTGTTCACGACGCGCACGCCCGTGTCATGGCACGAGAATTGCCAAACTTTGTCCAGGATTCGCACTCGCGGAGGGAAAGCAATCATGGAAGTCTTCTGGTTTTTACCGACTCACGGAGATGGACGGTACCTTGGCTGCGCCGAGCAAGCGCGAAGCGTTAACTATGCCTACCTGAAACAAATTGCACAGGCTGCCGATGAGCTTGGCTTCCATGGTGTGCTTCTGCCGACAGGCCGGTCGTGCGAGGACGCGTGGATCGTGGCGTCTACGCTTGTTCCGGTGACAACAAAATTGAAGTTCCTCGTCGCGATTCGTCCGGGGATTATTTCGCCGACCGCAGCCGCACGCCAGGCAGCGACATTCGACCGTCTCTCTAACGGTCGGCTTCTGATCAACGTTGTCACAGGAGGCGATCCCGACGAAGCTCTTGGGGACGGCGTATTTCTTTCGCACGACGAGCGCTACGAAGTTACCGAAGAATTTCTACGGATTTGGCGCGAAGCGGTGGGAGGGCGCCCAATTTCGCTGAATGGAAAGCATCTGCGGGTGGAAAATGCGCGCGTGCTCTATCCGGCGGTGCAGAAGCCGCATCCACCTTTGTATTTCGGTGGGTCTTCTAAAGTCGCCTATGGACTGGCTGCGCGCCAGGTTGATGTTTACCTTACCTGGGGCGAGCCCCCGAAACAGGTCGAAGAGAAAATCAAGACGGTTCGCAGCTTGGCTGAACAGGAAGGCCGCGAAGTTCGGTTTGGTATACGGCTGCATGTAATTGTGCGCGAAACCGACCGCGAAGCGTGGAATGCAGCCGACGATTTGATTCGCTATCTGGACGACGAGACGATCGCAAGGGCGCAAAAAGCTTTTTCACGATTCGACTCCGAAGGTCAGCGGCGCATGGCACAGTTGCACGGCGGAAGCCGCGACAAATTGGAAGTAAGTCCAAATCTCTGGGCGGGCGTTGGGCTGGTTCGCGGCGGAGCTGGAACCGCCTTAGTAGGCGATCCCGCGACTGTCGCAAAGCGCATGCAGGAGTATGGCGATCTCGGAATCGAGACGTTCATCTTGTCCGGCTATCCGCATCTTGAAGAAGCGTACCGCGTCGCAGACTTATTGTTCCCACATTTACCCGTTGCTACCAAGGCAGCAACTCCCTTCGGAAACGTAACCGGACCGTTTGGAGAACTCGTGGCCAATGAATATGCGCCGCAACGGGCAGCAGTCCACGCACAGACGACGTTGCAGCAGAGCTAATTTTCCCGAAAGGACCCGAGAGGGCGCACCTTGAAACGCAATCGAAAACTTGTCGCAGGTTCAGCGCTCATTCTCTCTGCACTGCTGACGACGGGGTGCAATAACGCCGCGACGAAGCCAAAAACCATCCGTCTCGACTACGCCTACTACAACCCGGTTAGCCTCGTCCTCCGCGACAAGAAGTTTCTTGAGCAGGAACTCGCCGCCGAGGGAATTTCGGTGGAATGGACACAGAGTCTCGGCAGCAATAAAGCGCTGGAGTTGCTGAACAGCAAATCGATCGATTTCGGCTCAACCGCTGGAGCTGCAGCGTTAATCGGAAAAGCCAATGGCAATCCTATCAAAGCCATCTACGTTTATTCCCGGCCGGAGTGGACCGCGCTCGTGGTACGCAAAGATTCCGCTATCACGAAAGTTGAAGACCTGAAAGGCAAGAAGGTTGCAGTCACGCGCGGCACCGATCCGCACATCTTTCTTCTGCGAGCGTTGCACGAGGCAGGCCTGACCGAAAAAGATATCCAAATCGTGGTGCTCCAGCATCCCGAGGGCAGAATCGCTCTCGAAAAAGGAGATGTCGATGCCTGGGCGGGGCTCGACCCCATGATGGCGCAAACTGAACTACAAACCGGAGCACGGCTGTTCTATCGCAACGTAAATTTCAACAGCTATGGCGTGCTCGACGTGCGCGAAGAATTTGCCAAGCGATACCCTGCATACGTAGATCGTGTGCTGGCCGCATATGAGAAGGCACGGCTGTGGGCGGTTCAGAATCCCGACGAATTTCGCAAGCTTTTTGCGGCTGATGCCAAGCTAGAAGACGCGGTCGTCACAAAAGTGCTCGAACGCACCGATATCGCAAACCCAATGATCGGCGATCAGCAAAAGCAAGTAATTACCGCCGCCGGCGATGTACTCAAACAAAACAACGTGATCAGTAAGAGTACAGACATAAATACAACGGTCGACAATCTGATCGATCCGCGATACGCGCGAACCGTGGTCAGCAAGAACATGGCTGCAAAATGAGTACTGCCGAGCAGAACCATCGTCTGCCCTGGAAAGCCGCCGCAGCGCCGGCGCCGAAGTCGCGCGTCCGGATGAAAAAATGGAGATTCCATCTCTCAGACCGCCTTCTAGGCTGGATCATCCCTTTGGGCATTCTTGTTGTGTGGGAGATTCTCGCGAGGCTGGCAGTGCTTCCGCCAAACTGGCTTCCAGCCCCAACTGTGATTGCACGAACGATCTACGAAATGGGAGCGACTGGCGACTTGTGGAAGCATGTCGGGGTCACGATTACCCGCGTGGCTGTTGGCTTTTTGGTTGGAGCGACTGCGGGAACGCTGCTCGGAGGGCTCACAGGCTACTTTTCCGTTGCGCGAAAATTGTTCGATCCTCTTCTGCAATCGCTGCGCAGTGTGCCGTCGATTGCCTGGGTTCCGCTTTTTCTCTTGTGGCTCGGCATCCAGGAATCTTCGAAGATCGCGCTGATCTCTCTCGGCGCACTTTTTCCTGTTTACCTTAACCTCTCGGTTGCCATGCGGCATGTCGATCCCAAACTTTTGGAGGTGGGCAAGCTCTATCGCCTTAGCAGCTTTGAGATGGTGCGCCGCATAATTTTTCCAGCAGTGCTTCCTCAATACATCGTCGGACTGCGGAGCGGCCTCGGGCTGGCATGGATGTTCGTGGTCGCCGCCGAGCTTCTCGGCGCCAGCAGCGGGATTGGATATCTCATGATCGATGGCCAGATGACCGGACGGGCTGCCATCATTCTCGGCAGCGTCCTTCTGTTCGCGATCTGCGGCAAAACCACGGATTGGATGATGAATGCTGCGGGCACGAGACTTCTGGGGCACAGGGCCCGATGAGCAGATCGGATCTCTCCATTGACGAAGTAAGGAAGAATCAGTCCACGTCTCGTGAACCTCCAAGAAAGTGTGGCGCGCTCGACATCGTCATCTCCCGGAAAATGTTCGCCGGGGTCGAAGGCCCGCTTACGGTTCTGCGCGATATTTCTTTGACAGTCCAGCCCGGCGAATTCGTTTGCATCGTGGGCGGCAGCGGCTGCGGAAAAACGACATTCCTGCGAATTCTGGCAGGATTGGAAACCGAGTACGAAGGTTGTGTCCGGCTCGACGAGCAACAGATTGCCGGTCCTGATCTAAACCGCGGGGTTGTTTTTCAGGAACATCGTCTCTTGCCCTGGCTCACAGTTCGCGACAACGTCGCGTTCGGATTGTCACGCGCCTCTTCGCCGGAGCGCAGCGGAAAAGTGCAGCATTATCTTGACCTAGTAGGGCTACGAAGCTTTGAGCGTGAATATCCGGATCGGCTTTCGGGCGGCATGTCGCAGCGCGTAGCGATTGCCCGTGCTTTGGCGGGCTGCCCTGAAGTTCTGCTGCTCGATGAACCTTTTGCGTCGCTCGACGCCCTTACGCGCATTCGCATGCAAGAGGAGCTGCTTCGAATCTGGCAGGCCGAGCAAACCACAGTTGTGCTGGTCACGCACGACATCGAGGAGGCCGTCTATCTTGCCGATCGCATCGTCGTAATGTCGCCTCAGCCGGGAACGATCAGAAATCTTTTGCCCGTTGACCTGCCACGCCCGCGGGAACGGACCAGCACCGAATTCAGCGGAATTCGCCGGGCGGTCCTCGACGAGCTGCTTGCCCACACGGTGGTGTAATTGGGACCTTTAGCGGCTGCTATCTCGCTTTTGTGAGTTCGCCGTACTGCATCAGCCTCGCGCGAAGAATGTTGCGGCTGATCCCAAGCAGCTTCGCCGTTTGTAATTGATTGCGGTGGCAGAATTCATAGGCCGCCCTGATGACGGCGGCATCGATTGTGGCGTAAAGGTTGGGGCAGTCACTCTCAAACATGGCCAGCAGAGCCTGATGCAGATCGCCAACGGAGCCTTTGGCATTGACAGGAACATCGCTCGGCGCAGGCCGGCTCTTCAAAGAAGAGAGGTGCAAATCCTCCGGGCGAACAACGTTTTCCCGGCAGACGAGAAGCGCGTGATGAATCACATTTTCGAGTTCGCGAATGTTGCCCGGCCAGGAGTGCTGATGGACCAAGATTTCGGTAGCTTCTGGGCTTAGGATCGGATCTTGCAGACCAAGCCTTTCGCCGTAAATGCCTAGAAAATATTGAGCTAGGGGAGCAATGTCGAGCTGGCGTTCACGCAGCGGAGGAACATGCAGCGCCGCAACCTGCAGGCGATAGTACAGATCCTCGCGAAAACGTCCGGCTGCAACCGCCTCTTCAAGTTTCACATTGGTGGCTGCGACTACGCGAACGTCAATTGGTACAGGACTCCGCGAGCCCAGCCGGACCACTTGCCGCTCCTGCAGAACGCGCAACAGCTTTACCTGCATGGAAAGCTGCAGATCGCCGATTTCATCCAGAAACAATGTGCCGCCACGGGCGGCTTCGAACCAGCCTGCGCGCGCAACGCTGGCCCCGGTGAACGATCCGCGCTCATGACCAAAGAGCTCGCTCTCAACCAGCCCCTCCGAAAACGCTCCGCAATTCACCGCCAGAAAAGGCCCGGCGGCGCGCGGACTGAGCGTGTGTAAATGCCGGGCGATCAGTTCTTTTCCAGTGCCGGTTTCTCCGGTGATGAGCACATTTGCCGCGCTTGGCCCGATCAGTTGAATTCGTTCGAGCAGCGCCTTCGACTTGACATCCTCAAATGCGAGAGCGGATGCACGATTCGCCAACTGGACCGTCGCATGTCCCGGAAAGCGGAGAACCGGCTTGGAGAATGTCAACGAACCCATAGAAATAGGGGCCGCGGGACCGGGGTGGTGGCCCCGCGGCATGCCTGCGGGGAGAGCGCTATCCAAACACTACTAAAACAATAGAGATAGTAGCAGATGCGAAACTTGTATGTCAAAACTGCTCAGAACAGCAAAGCCGCAGATGCTGCAACCAGCAAGGCAACGGCCCACAGAAGATCGAAGTTGATCCAGGTGTGCTGCAAAAGCTTCAGCCCCATCTGTTCGTAGGTTTCAAAGAACAGAATTGCGAGGATTCCAGCCACAATCAACATGCTCAGGGTATGAATCAAAGTAGCGAGCACGATCGCCGCGATACTCAATCGCGCCAATGGCATCGGCATGGTGTCCGCCATTGAATGGTGCATCACAAGCATTGGCTGAGCCAAAAGAACCGGAATGAGCATCAGTCCTGCGCCATGAGCTGAGGCCATGAGGAAAGACCAGGTCGCGAGTTCCCTGCCTCCAACTCTCATTCCAGCGCCGCGCGGATGACTGGCGCGAAACAGCCGATAAAGGCCCAGGGCAAATAAAATTGCGGCCACGCCCCACCGCAAGCTCTTCAGAGGAAGAAAGTCCTGAATCGCGCGAAAGGCAAAGATTACGACAGCAATGGCTGCGGCGTGACCTGCTGCGATGGGAAGCAAAGAGCAGAGAACGGCGCTCCGGCGTTTTTCCTGCAGTCCAAGGGCAAGCGCAAATAGCCAACCCATGCCGGGGTTCAAGCCATGATATGCCCCAAGCAGAGCAAGAAGAGTCCACGGCCAGCGCTGGGTCATGGATAGCAGTAGAAATCGGACGAGGCGTCTCCGCCCTGCAAGCGAACTTGATTCGGGCGCAATTCTCCAGTCTCGACGAAGAACTTGCGGTCGAGCTCGATGCCGCCGCCGGGATTCACGTCCAACTTAACCATCCAGCCCTCGATGCCATCCGGATAAAACTGCTTATCCCATGCCGCATACAACGAGTTGGTGAAATACACGCGACGTCCGTCACGGCTGACTTCGACCATCTGTGGTCCGCCATTCAGTTCCTTTCCCTGCTTCGCCGGATGCGCCGCGCGCCGCACGATGCCGCCGATATGAACCGAGCCGGCGAGTCTGGGATTAAATGGATCGCTGACATCGTATTGACGCATTTCTCCGGTGCCCCAGCAGGAAGCGTAAAGAAAACGATCGTCGATGGAGAGATTGATGTCCGTGAGCAGAGGCGGCACGGCCTTGAATCCCTGGAGAAGCGGAGGCAGTTTCTCCGGATCGGCCGGTTCAGCGGGAATCTCAATAACTTTCTTGATTTCCCATTTTCCGTTCGAGCGTCCGTCGCCATTCGGCTTGTGCCACAACCAGATCGAGCTGGACAGGTCTTTCAACGAAACGACCACTCCGACAAAACCGTAAGCCTTTGTCGGATCGTGGGCGGGACGCAGCTCGAGAACCATCTGTTGTTCTGCCCCCAGGTCAAGAGCCTGAAGATGCCGGCGCTTCCGCAGGTCCCAAAAATGGAGGCTGTGGCCATATTTGCCGCCGAGTAGCAGTTCGGGATTTACACCATTCTCCACCATATTTGGCGTACCCCACTCGCTGGAGACGGCGGTGTCGTATCCCAGATGCCAGGCGAAATCGTAACCGAAGTATTGCGGACCGCGCTCGACCTCCCATCGGCCAAGCGGCTCAAAATTGTAATGATCGAGAGCGAAGATTCCCCCTGGACCCTCACCGTTAGGCGAGCCAAGAGCGCTCAGGTAGATGCCGTCGGGTCCGCAATGCACGGTGTGCGGCCGCGTGTAACCGGTGCGTTCCGCCACAATTTCCGGCTCGATGACCTTGACGATTTTCGGTTTCTTCGGATTTGGCTTGGTATCGAGAACGTGAATTCGCGAAGAGCGCAGGCCCGGAACAATCAGATAGCGGCGCTCGACATGCGGGTGCGGCGCGTAGGGACAGAGTGCTGAGCTGCAGGCGTTCCAGCCGAAATGATGCAACTCATCTCCTGCATGGGGCATATCAACTTGGCCAAGAATTTCGCCATACTTTCTCGATTTGCTATCGACGTCCACCACCAGCAGCGCGTCTGGTCGCTCGCTACCGTTGGCGTTCAGTGCCGCTACGTAGGCCAGGCTCTCGGCAGGGGCCTGGCTTGCAAGCTTGGGAGATGGATAAAACGTGGGATCGGCCTTCAGCAACATGGCATTGAGCTCCAGTGTCCGAAGAAATAAACTTATTGAACTTTCAGGTGAGCGGCGCGGCAAGGAGCGAACCGCACAAGAGCTCGATGCCCTTAGGAAAGCGCAGAATCCAAGCGAGGCTGAATGACCGCCGCGTCGGCGGAAGCGGGTTCAACCGAAAGCTCATCGTTCCATGCACGGTGTGGCGAAAGCGCATGAAACCAGCGCAGGACCAGCAGAATGGCAACCGCCCAGATTCCAAAGAACGCGATCATGGTATCGGCCTCCGTTTTCTGTGATGAACTATACCATAAACCCCATCTACATGCTAGACATTATACCGAATTCAATTTACACGCATAGTGAAATGTCTTGCAAGAAGGTTGCCGGTAGTTTCTAGTCAATCACCCCGTTCTTCGGCGAAAAGCACCTAGATCTGATAATCCAGGTCTTCCATAATTCTTTGCAGCGACGCCGGCATCGGCTCGTCAGATGGCTCCCGGCCTTCCAGTTTCTGCACCCGCTCCCGGAGTTTGCTGACCTCGGTGGCGACTGAAGCCAATGCTTCAGAGAGGGGATCGTTGATCTGCTTGGGATCGGTGATGACGACTCGCTTGCCCTGACGAAAAACGATATGGCCAGGAACGCCAACCACAGTGGAATCTTCCGGGACGCTGCGCAGCACTACAGACCCCGCACCAATTCTGCAGTTTCTGCCGACGGTAATATTTCCAAGCACCTTGGCCCCGCCGCCAATAACGACGTTATCTTCAATGGTGGGATGACGCTTGCCATGCTCCTTACCGGTGCCGCCCAGGGTCACCCCTTGATATAGGGTCACGTCATCGCCGACAACGGCGGTTTCACCGATCACAACGCCCATGCCATGATCGATGAAAAGACGGCGCCCGATTTTAGCGCCAGGATGAATTTCGATTGCCGTAAGCAGGCGTGCCACCTGTGAGAGCCACCGTGGCAGAACTTGAAGGCCACGATTCCACAACCAGTGATTGGCTCGATAGAACCAGACGGCATGCAGCCCGGAGTAACACAGGAATACTTCCAAGCGTGACTTTGCCGCTGGATCTCGCTCCAGCACAGTAGCGACATCTTCGCGAATCAACGCGATGAAGTGACGCATGGTTCTTCGAGCGGCGTGGTGGGAATCTGCAACGCTTGATCGCGCAGTCCCTGGAACAACACACTGGTCAAATAGCGCTCGCCGAAATCGGGCAACACGACGACGACCAGTTTGCCCGCATTCTCCTTGCGCGCTGCGATTTTCAAAGCCGCAGCTGCGGCCGCGCCTGACGAAATACCAACAAGAAGCCCTTCCTCGCGCGCGAGCCGACGTGCCATTTCGACGGACTCATCGTTAGTCACTGTGACGATTTCATCGATGAACTCAGTGCGCAGAATGCTGGGCACGAAGCCCGCACCGATACCTTGAATCTTGTGAGGCGATGGTTTGCCGCCGGAGAGAACCGGGCTATCCGCAGGCTCGACGGCAATCGCTTTGAACGACGGCTTCTTCGGCTTGATGTACTGACACACGCCGGTGAGCGTTCCACCCGTACCGATTCCGGAGACCAGAAAATCTACCTTCCCGTCGGTGTCGTTCCAGATTTCCGGGCCGGTCGTTTCCGAATGGATCTTGGGATTAGCGGGATTATCGAATTGCTGGAGCATGAATCCGTTCGGTGTCTTGGCAAGAATCTCCCGGGCTTTGGCTACCGCTCCACTCATGCCTTTTGGACCAGGGGTTAGCACGATCTCCGCTCCGAAAGCCAAAAGCAGCACGCGGCGCTCAAGGCTCATGGTTTCGGGCATCGTGAGGATCAGTTTGTAGCCCTTCACGGCCGCGACAAAAGCGAGAGCAATACCGGTATTGCCGCTGGTCGGCTCGACCAGTACGGTTTTCCCCGGTTGAATCTTGCCCGCACGCTCAGCATCAACAATCATGCTCACGCCGATGCGGTCCTTAACGCTGTCGCACGGATTCTGGCTTTCAAGCTTGGCGACTACCTCCGCGGAGCAGCCGTTCGTTACTTTGTTAAGGCGAACCAGCGGAGTATTCCCGATTAACTCCGTAATATCACTTGCAATTTTCATAAGTGGTCTTCGCGCCCCCTTTTGTGCCTTTTGAAAAAAGTGGAGGACCGGACCCGGTGCCTGCCTCCACTCGACTAAGAGCTTAAAATTTTCCTGCTACAGGTTGCGCCGGCCCCGTCCTGCCTGTATGCGCAGCAGGGCGGCGATCAGCGCATCGATGTCCTCGCAAGTGTTATAGAGCGCAAGCGAAGGACGAACGGTGCTTTCAACTCCCATGCGCCGCAGAATTGGCTGCGCGCAGTGGTGCCCGGAACGCACCGCAATACCCTCCTGATTGAGTGCGACTCCAACATCTTCCGTGCGAACTTCATCGAGAACGAACGACATTACACCGGCCTTTTCGCGGGCCGTGCCAATCATGCGCAAACCGGGTACGGTAAGAAGTTTGGCCGTGCCGTAGTTCAGAAGGTCGTGCTCGTAGGCGGCGACGTTCTCCATCCCGATTTCGCTGACGTAGTCGAGCGCGGCTCCCAGACCGACGGCATCCGCGATGTTGCCCGTCCCCGCTTCGAAGCGCGCAGGGGCTGGCTGGTAGATTGTCTTCTCGAAGCTGACATCGGCAATCATGTTGCCGCCGCCCTGCCATGGCGGCATGCTGTCGAGGACATCGAGTTTCCCGAAGACAACACCAATTCCGGTCGGCGCGAAAACCTTGTGTCCCGAAAAAACGTAGAAGTCGCAATCGAGGACTTGCACATCCACCGGCATGTGCGATACGGCTTGCGCTCCATCGACCAGCACGCGCGCTCCGTAGCGGTGAGCCATGTCGACCATCTCGCGCGCAGGTGTGACTGTTCCGAGCGCGTTCGATACTTGCGGAAAGGCGACGATGCGGGTCCGCGGCCCGAGCAGCTTTTCGTACTCTTCGAGGATGATCTCGCCGCGATCATTTACCGGGACCACGCGGAGCTTTGCTCCTTTTTCGGAGCACAGGATCTGCCAGGGAACGATGTTCGCGTGATGCTCGAGCCAAGTGATGACCACTTCGTCGCCTTCTCGAACGTTACGACGGCCCCAGGCTTGGGCAACGAGATTGATGCCTTCGGTCGCGCCGCGCACGAAGACGATCTCGCGAGTCGAGCCGGCATTGAGGAAGCGGCGAGTCTTCTCCCTCGCACCTTCGTAGGCATCGGTGGAGCGGGCGGCTAACTCGTGCGCCGCGCGATGCACATTGGAGTTTTCATGACGGTAGAAATCGGAGATGCGGTCGATCACCGCATTCGGTTTCTGCGTGGTGGCCGCATTGTCAAGCCAGATCAGCGGATGGCCGTGCACGCGCTCTTCGAGAATCGGAAAGTCGCGGCGGATCAGTTTGGCGTCCAGGGGACGTTTGGAAATTCCAAGTGCAGCCGGCTCAAGGCCGGGAATGAATTCGAAAGGTTGAATTCCAAAGGATTGCGTTTTCGCGCTCGTCGCTTTCGGTTCACCTACTGCGACATTCCCGATGCCCGGAACATTCGGAGGCGAAGCTGTCTTGCGCAGGTCCGCCTCCGTTGAACTCACCGTTGGAGAGGTTGACGGCATTCCTGGAACGCCTGGAGCGGATTGCACACCGGGCACTCCGGGAAAGGAAAATAGGTCGCTTAAGGATGGAAAAGTGGCGGCTCCGGGGTACATCGACGTCTCCCCGAGAGCGACCGATAAAGATGGGTCGGATGACCCTGGCCGTGAAATTCCCGCCAATTCCGGAGGTGTGAAGCTGGGAACCGCGGGGGTGACGGATTTCACATCGTGGGGCGGCGTCGCCGTCGCGACGCTAGGAGCGGCAGTTGCGCTGTTGCTCGCGGCGAGCGGCGTCTCGGCCGACGGGGTCGAAGATGGAGCCGCAACGTTGGGCGCCGTCTGCAGACCAGGAACCGCCGGAATCGCCGGCACGCGTGGGAAGGAAAACAGGTCGTTGATCGGCGGCAAAACGGGAGCTGCGCCCGGAGATGTTCCCTTTCCGCCTTCAACGGAGTACGGCGTAGTTCCTGCCACCACCGCCGCACTCTCGGGCGACAACGGAACCGCGCCGATGTCCGCGCCCGCCGGAGATGAGTTTGGGGGAGTGGCAGGCATTGCTGGAATGCCTGGGAATGAAAACATTTCGGTTCCAGGCGGCAATGTTGGTGCAGCCGTAAAAGGCGAGGCTTTTCCTTCGGCGAGAAAATCAGGCGGTGAGCCGGGAAGCGGAGGCTTCGGCGCAGAGCTTGGCGCCCCTGGGACAACCGCAGTTGCTCCTGCCAATGACGCTGCAATGGCGCGGAGATCGGTTTCGGTGAGCGGACCGATTGTGGTTGCGGGAGGTGAGCCCGGCGCGCTTGGAGTCCATTCCGGCGCCGTTTCACGAATTGGCACTCCCTCGGGAAACGTTGTGACCGGAATTTCTTCCGACTCAGCCTCAGCCGTAGAAGGAGGATGATCAGCCAGGCCGCTGCTCTCGCCAAGGCTTCTCGGCATCGCGAGGAAAAACTCGTTCGCGAGCCTTTCCAGCGTTGCCGGGTCCGGCAAAGGAATGGCGCCGAAGGGGTAATACCGCGCCCCTTCGACGTCTACCGGCGCTGATGCCTTGGGAGCAGTCGCTTTGGGCCTGCTGGCCCCGTTGCTCGATCCATTATTTGTACTCGTGGTATTTGTCGACATGGACGTTCTCCAACACGCCGAGGGCGTCCTCGGTCAGGACGACGATCGAGCAGTAAAGTGAAATCAGATACGAAGCGATCGCCTTGTGGTTAATGCCCATGAAGCGTACCGAGAGGCTGGGAGACACTTCTCCCGGCAGACCCGGCTGGAACAGTCCGATTACTCCCTGCTTCTTTTCGCCCGTGCGCAGCAGAAGAACATCCGTGGTTTCCGCCTTGAGCGGCAGTTTGTCGCACGGAACGATGGGAATACCCCGCCATGTCACAAACGGATTACCGAACATCGTGACCGTGGGTGGAGGAACGCCGCGCCGCGTGCACTCGCGACCGAACGCGGCGATCGCGCGCGGATGTGCCAGGAAGAAGCTGGGCTCTTTCCACACCTTCGCGATGAGTTCATCGAAATCATCGGGAGTGGGCGTACCGCCTCTGGCTTTCACCTTCATTTCCGGAGCGACATTGTTGAGCAGGCCGTACTCGGTGTTATTGATGAGCGCTTTTTCCTGCCGCTCTTTGACCTTTTCAATCATCAGGCGCAACTGCTCGCGGATTTGATCGTGCGGGCTGCGATAAAGATCGGAAATGCGCGTCTGCACGTCGAGAACGCTGGTGACGGCGTTCAGCGTGTATTCACGCGGTTTCTCTTCGTAGTCGACATAAATTTCGGGCAGATCGATTTCTTCGTCCGGACTGCACTCAATCGTGCGAGTGCCGGGACGGGTTGGTTTGACCTTGTTCAGCCGGTAAACACCGGCCTCAACGGGTACCCAGGAAAGGAAAGTGATCAGCCAGCGCGGCGTGATCGCCTCCATCATGGGGACCGTTTTTGTAACGGTAGCAAGCTGGCGAGCCTGTTGTTCGCTCAGCGTATGACGGATTTCTGCAGTCGCCATGCGATTAGCTCCTTTGAATGCTGAAGAATTTGTGGTGTAAAGCGCCGGTAAAGAAGAACCCGGCAGGCATAGCATGCCGGTACAGATGCTGCATCGTCGGACACGCCTTCATCGCAGTGTGCCGTTTCGATCAGCGGCATCTCGTGCGCCTGTCTGTCGGGGTACGAAAAGTATACAGCACATCCCGCATATCCCGTCTGTGATTTTACTCACACATCCTTGCTCGAATGCGTGCGGCTGGAAGCGGCTCACGGGAAATGTAGAGACGCTTCTCGACACCGCCTCGAACCCTGTCCTCGGACAAGGAGGAGCTACTCGAGGGCCCTTTTACTACTTTGTCTATTGAATTACTAGATATTTTCCGATAGATTGTCTCGGCCTCTGCTTCCGGCTCCGGATTGTCGGGGTGAGCCGTGAAGCCAAGGCTGCCTGCCGAATTGGACTTCGGCAGGCTTTTTCGTTGGGAAGCGTACGAGACGAAATGGGTCGTGCAAAGACTTACGCTATCGCGGCGGCGTGAGCCATATAGAACTTCTTCTTGGCGCTCGCGCGAATTTCATCCAGGCGGGCGTGCAGTTTCCGGATCTCTGCGTCCAGTTCATTGAAGGTTGCACAGCGGGCGGTCATCGATGCCTCAGGCTCCGCGGTCCCGTTGCTACGCTCCCTGCTCACGGACACCCAGGCTACCGGACGTCCGGTCTCGGCTTCGTTCTCCACATAGACGAGGTCAAGCCCAGCCGCTTCCCAAGGCGGAAGATTTCCTCCCGTCGCTTTTGGCAACACGGCAACCGTACCCGTAGCGAATAAAGGCTCGCCATCATCCGGTTGAGAGCCAAGCAGAAACGGGCTTTCACTCGTCCGGGAGTGAGTTGGACTTGTTTCCTTTCCGCTCTCTCGCGAAACCGTTTCGGTAATTTTTCGAATGAGAAAGGGCTGAGGATTGGTGTCGTTCCTCGCCGACTCTAGACTGAAAATCGAATGGTTCGGCCTGCAGGTAACGTGATAGACCTCGCCGGCGGGACTGGTGACTTCGAATTTCCCGCTTTCGCCGCGCAAAGCCAAGCCGAGATCATAAGTGGCAATTGTTTCCCCCAGTTGCATGGCAGCGAACCTCCTGCCCAAACGCTACGGAGCTAATCTCTAGCAGACAAGTGGTAATTGTGGTTCGTAGAGCAGATGAGCCCGAATAGTATTTGCATCTCGCGCTTTTGGCGAGGCCCAACTGCAGTTTTTTGGAGCCGGGAGGTCCAGCAGGGGTCGCCCTCGGAAAAGTCTACGATCCCACGGAGGCTGCTTCCGCCTTGTAGAACTTCTTTTTCGCGCGCGCCCGAATCTCATCCAGTTCCGCATGCAAACGACGGAGCTCGCAGTCGAGTTCGATAAATGTCAAATTCGGTGCGGTGATCAGGATTTCCGACCCGCCGACAGGCTTCACGTAGATGCAGGCTGAAGGCTGATGAGTCTGTGGATCGCTCTCCACGTACGAGAGACCGAAACTTGAGATTTCCATGATGGGGCGATTCTGCCATACGACTCCATCTCATGCAATGCAAAGATTTGCACAGTAGGAATATCGATTACTGCTCATTACCTACCTGGGAAGGCAAGGAGCCGAGGGAAAACCTGGCCCGAAAGGAGGTGCGTACCGTGACCCAAAGCGCGCTTAAACTGCAACAGGTTGTTCGCTGACTTCCGGCAAGTTGGCTTGCTGCCAGGCGTCGAACCCGCCAGTAACGTTCACCACATTGCGGAACCCCGCTCGCTGCAAAAGGCTGCAAGCTATTGTGCTCCGATATCCGCTCTTGCAATGGACCGCGATGAGCGCCTCCCGCCCCAGCGGAAGCGCGCCGGCAATTTCTCTGCTCAGCGGAAGCGAAACGGCATCTGCAATGTGTCCGGCTTCGAATTCCGGATCCCGGCGTGCATCAACTAAATAAACATTTGTGGTCCGCAGCCATCCATTCAGGGTTTGGACAGATATCTGTTTCAGGGTCGCTGGCGCAAATCCTGCGTGCTTCCATCCTTCAAAACCATCTTGCAGATAACCGCGCACGTCTTCGATTCCCACGCGCGCCAATCTCATTCGCGCCTCGGACAATTGTTCGGCCGTATCAGCGATCAGGATCGGGCGGGCAGACAATCCCATAATAATTCCCGCCCAGGAAGCAAATTGGCCGGAGAGAGCAATGTTTACCGAACCCGGGACATGACCAGCGGCAAAAGAATCACCCGTCCGCACATCTAGGACGTTCGCCCCGTGCGCCAATTCTTCGGCGAGCTTCCGTGCTGAAATGGGCTCCAGCTCAGGCAAATCTGAAAGCGAATTCGCACCCCGGCGATTCAGTTCCGCGTCCTGTAGAAAATAGTCAGGACGCGAAGGCAGGTTGGATGTCAGCGCATGAATGAACTCATCGCGATTCTTGATCTGCAGCGCGTAATTCGTCAGACGT
>JASHNX010000065.1 GCA_030041415.1 Candidatus Sulfotelmatobacter sp. | reverse complement strand
GCTTGACTTATTTTTAGTGTTGTAGTTAAGTATAACACTGTTGATCTGGTGCGATGTGAACTTTAGCCGGGGCCAGCAAGAGTCGGAAGCCAGATCGGTCACGAATCGCTTAGGAGAACGAATTATGAACGCCCGATTTCTTCGTTATCCGCTTTGCGCAGCCGTCGTTTCACTTTCGGTCGCGGCACTGGCACAGTCCGACGCCCAAAAATCTTTCGATAAGCTCAAGACTCTGGCAGGCACGTGGGAAGGCCGCGTGTCCACTGTGCCGCCCGAAGCTGACATAGAAGGCAAGCCTATGCAGGTGACGCTTCGCGTGACTTCCATGGGTAACGCGCTCATCCATGAGGCGACGAGCGCCGCACGGCCCGACGATCCGCTGACCGTCTTTTACCTGGACGGAGACCGCCTACTCTTGACCCATTATTGCGACGCCGGAAATCGGCCGCGCATGACGGGGATCATGTCGCCGGACGAAAAAACGGTGGAATTCGAGTTTCTCGATCTCTCTGGTGGCACGCAGTTCGGGCACATGCATCACGCTGTGTTCACCTTCATCGACGAGAACCATCACGCCGAAGACTGGACCTACATGAAACCGGGAGACAAACCCGTGCGTGCGCACTTCGATCTGGTACGAAGCAAGTGACGCCATTTGCAGGCGGCTCGGCACCTCGCGCCGCCTCGTTGTTCAGGGGCAGGTCAGGAGCGAAGCCCGCACGCGGAGCGGAACGTTTTGGTCAGAAGAACGTGGCCTTGCCAACAGACTGCGCTGAGAGCGGAAAGGAGTATGGATCATGAAATCGCGTTTTGCAGTTTCCTTTCTATTCATTCTGATCGCATCGACCTTTACATCGGATGCCATCGCCGACCTCAAAAAACTCAGCTCGTGGACAAGTGAGACCTATCGCTGCCTTGCCGTAGATGTGCTCAGGCAGCAAGCACATATGCGGAGTCTCATCTTTGCAGTGCGGGGAGCTAATTATCACGGCGCACCATTCGATTCGGTACAAGTATCGACGAGGCAGATTCGTGAAACCGTGGACCTCATGGGTATCTGGTAACGAGCAATAGTCCTGGATTTCATTAGCGAGTCAGCGGGAACAAAAAATGGATCACGAGTGGAACGACAATCAGCCGATTTACCGCCAGCTTCGCGATCGCGTGGTGGCGATGATTCTGGACGGCTTGCTCAAGGAGGGCGACCCGTTGCCCTCGGTGCGGAATGTCTCCGCCGATTATCGAGTCAATCCGCTCACGGTCTTGAAGGGCTATCAGGAACTGGTCGACGAGGAGCTGGTGGAAAAAAGGCGAGGTCTGGGTATGTTCGTCAAAGAAGGTGCGCGGAAGTTGCTGCTGAAAGGTGAGCGCGAAAAATTTCTTTCGGAAGACTGGCCGCGCATCTCGGAAACCATTCAGCGCCTCGGCCTGACGCGGGAAGAACTTCTCAATGCCGCAAACGGCCGCGGAGCAACCGGCCCAGCCGCGAGCCCCGCTCCGCAATCCGAGAAGAAGGGGGATCGTTGAAGCCATGGCATGCATAGAAGCCCGCGGTCTACGAAAAACCTTTGGTTCTACTGTCGCTCTTGCCGGCCTTGATCTGCGCGTCGAGGAAGGCCGAATCCTCGGACTGGTTGGTCCGAATGGCGCCGGCAAAACGACCGCACTCGATGCCATTCTCGGCCTGATTTCCTACGAGGGCGAATTGCGCGTGCTCGGGCGCGATCCCTGGACTGAGCGCGATCTGTTGATGCGCGACGTTTGCTTCATCGCAGATGTGGCTGTCCTGCCGCGCTGGATTCGCGTTTCCCAGGCCCTTGACTATGTCGCTGGCGTACATCCTCGCTTCGATCGCGTCCGAGCCGAAGGCTTTCTAAGCAAAACCAATATCTCGCGCCGTAGCAAAGTCAGCGAACTCTCGAAGGGCATGGTGGCGCAGCTGCATCTCGCGTTGGTCATGGCCATCGACGCCAAACTGCTGGTGCTCGACGAACCCACGCTTGGCCTAGACATTCTTTATCGCAAGCAGTTCTACGATTCGCTGCTGAATGACTACTTCGATCGCAACCGCACGATCGTGGTCACGACCAATCAAGTTGAAGAAATTCAGAACGTCATCACCGACCTTATGTTCATTGACTCTGGCCGCATCGTGCTCAGTTGCACCATGGAAGAACTCGAGTCGCGCTATGCCGAAGTGGTGGTGAAGCCGGAACAAGCCTCTGCCGCGCGCGCCCTGAAGCCGATTCATGAGCGCCAGGGACTCGGCCGGAGTGTCCTACTTTTCGACCGCGCCGACCGTCAACAACTTGCCATTCTCGGCGAAGTCGGCACGCCCAGCATCGCCGATCTGTTCGTCGCAGTCATGGGTAATCACTCGAATCAGCGTCAAGGAGCTGTGAAATGAGTACTCAATCAAATGCTGCGCCGGAATCTTCTGCTTCTCAGCCGATTGCGGCTCCGAGCCTATTGCCGACTCATCCGATGCGCTGGTCTCTTCAGCGCGAGTTCTGGGAAAACCGTTCGATTTATCTCGCGCCGTTGTGGGCCGCCGGTATTGGCCTGGCTGGTTTTCTGATTCACCTTCTGAAGGCGCACTCTCTGGCGGGGCTCGATTCCGCACATCAGAAGTTAGAACTCACGGTGCCTTACATGCTTGTCGCCTCATTGATCATGGGAGCGGCTTTCATCGTCAGCATTTTTTACTCGCTCGATGCTCTCTATGGCGAACGCCGTGATCGCACCATTCTGTTCTGGAAGTCGCTTCCGGTTTCGGACCTAACGACCGTGCTTTCGAAGGCGAGCATTCCGCTGCTCATCCTGCCATTTCTGGCTTTCGCAATCGTGGTTGCCGCGATCGTCGTCATGCTGCCGGTGAACATGATCGCGCTCGGCGGCAGCGACATTACCTTCGCCCAGCTCTGGCAAGGCCTGCAATTGTGGCAGTCAGCCAAGATGCTCCTCTACCACCTTGTGACGGTACATATCCTCTGGTACGCACCGCTGTACGCCTGGCTGCTGCTGGTCTCCGCATGGGCGCGCCGCGCTCCACTGTTGTGGGCTTTCCTGCCGCCGCTGATCGTTTCATTGTTCGAAAAGCTCGCATTCCACACTTCGTATGTATCCGGCTTGCTCCTGGGACGGCTCGGCATGGGCTCGGGCGCCGGAGGGCAGGGCGCGGACGTGGCGACAGGCCCGGGAGCAGCTCTCATGCCAAGCCCGCAGTTCATGCCAGACCGATTTTTCTTCTTGCCCGGTTTGTGGCTCGGCTTGCTGGTCGCGGCAGGATTTATTGCGCTGGCGGTGCAACTGCGGCACCGTCGCGAGCCGATCTGAGTTTGCGAGGCATAAGACACTTCTGGAGAAAAGTAAACCGACACGATGAAAAATGATCGCAGTCAATCACGGAGTCCACCATGCGAACACCCATAGTCGCTCTTCATATCGCCGGCGGCACGTTAGGAATGCTCTCCGGATTCGCCGCCATGTTTCTGCGTAAAGGTTCCCGGCGCCATAGCATTGTCGGCGACATATTTGTGGTTTCCATGCTGATCATGTCCGCCGCCGGGTTGTTTCTGGCGGTCATGAAATCGCAGCCTGGCAATATTCTCGGCGGAGCTTTCACTTTTTATCTGGTCGCAACTGCTTGGCTTACTGCACGTCGCCGGGAAGCCGCAACCAACGTCTTTGACTGGGTTGGACTTTTCCTGGTTGGAACGGTCAGCGCTTTCCAAATCACCTACGGCCTGGAGGCCGCGCTGAGTCCGACTGGCCTCAAATACGATTACCCGCCGGGGCCTTACCTGTTCATGGGTTCGGTCACCTTGCTTGCGACGGTTGGAGATATTCGCATGCTCTTGCGCGGGGGTGTCACCGGCGCCGCGCGCATCGCGCGTCATTTGTGGCGCATGTGCTTTGCTCAGTTCATCGCCGCAGCCTCGATCTTTCTGGCGCGGCAACAGCTGTTTCCCATCTTCTTGCGCAGAACGGGCGTGCTGTACGTGCTGAGTTTTCTCCCGCTGATCCTGTTGATCGCATGGCTATTTCGAGTTCGCTTTGCAAGGGAGTACAAGAGAACGCCTGTACCTGCGCGGCAGAATGCCTTTGCTCTACCTCGCCAAACCCGTTCAGCGCCTGCCTGAGACGGGACAATCCAGCGCCATACCTGCGGAGACACTATCCCTACAATATTTCCGCACTTCGTTCGTCTACATCTTTGAGTAGGTGAGCGAAGCCATGAGCGCAGCATTAATGGCCAAAACGATGGCTGGAGATACACAAGCCGAAGCTGACCATCGGATTTCCGAAGTCATTAGTGAACAGCGCTCACGGCTGCGAAATTTCATCCGACGGCGCGTGCCCGACGAGGCCGACGTGGAAGATGTCCTGCAGGACGTCTTCTTCAAGCTCGTGGAAGCCAATCGCCTGCTGATGCCGATCGAGCACATCACCGGCTGGCTATTTCGCGTGGCGCGCAATCGCATCACAGATTTGTTTCGTAAGAAGCAGCCGGACTTGTTTGGCGATATTTCGCTAGAGGCTGAAGAAGGCGAGATGCAGATCGAAGATCTGCTGCCCTCGCCCGACTCGGGGCCGGAGGCACTCTACGTTCGCAACCTGCTTCTCGACGAGTTGGAAGACGCTCTCGACGAGCTACCTGATGCTCAGCGCGAAGTCTTCATCGCGCATGAACTCGACGGGCGCAGCTTCAAAGAGATGTCCGCAGAAAGTGGAATTAACGTCAACACACTGCTGGCGCGCAAACGCCACGCGGTGCTACGCCTGCGCGAGCGATTACAGAGCATCTACGAAGAGTTTGCGCAGTACACAGCTAGAGACAAACGGCAAGACGAAATGAGGAAGCACTTATGAGAAAACGACTGATTTGGATCGCGCCTCTGGCAATTCTGGCAATGGCGGCCTTCGCCTTTCTTGGTGGCGAAGTAGTAAAGCTTTTGTGGAACTGGCTGCTGCCGCCGCTGTTCGGCTGGAAGCTCATCACGTTCTGGCAAGCCGTGGGTCTACTAGCTCTTTGCCGGATTCTTTTCGGACGCTGGGGCGGTCGCGGCTTTCCCCGCTCTGGGTTTCGCGGACGCATGCGCGAGCGCTGGGAGAAAATGACTCCCGAGGAGCGGGAGCGAATGCGTGAGAGGTGGAGTTCACGCTGTGGAGGCTTTGCAACGCCGCCCGAGCCCAAAACGAGCATGTGAACTGCAGACCCGTATTTCGAGAAGTTTCCAAGAGCCATAAAGCTGCGTCTTGACCAGCTCCTAAATCGTGTGTACACTGTGTACATACGATAAACACATTGAACAAATGCTTTTCGAGTGGGACGAAACAAAGCGTCGAACCAACCTCGCGAAGCATTATGTCGATTTTCAAGATGCCATCTGGATCTTCGAGGGGCCGGTGTTCGAAAGGCCGCAGCGTCGTCATGGCGAAGATCGCGTATTAGCGATCGGCCGCATGGCAGGTATCGAAATCGTTGTAGTTTACGTCATGCGGGGCCGTGATCGACGTATCATTTCAGCCAGGAGGGCACATAGAAGTGAAAGGGAAGATTACGCAGACCACCTCAAGAAGGCGAGCGCAGGGATCGACCGACTTTAAGCGTTTGCGCGGGATGCGAGATGCCGAGATCGACTTCTCGGAGATCCCCAAGCTCGGCAAATCGTTTTGGAAGCGCGCCCGGCTCGTCATGCCGGAGCCGAAAGACCGGCTTACGATTCGAGTTGATCACGAAGTTGTGCAGTGGCTGAAGAAAAACGGCCCTGGCTACCAAACGCGAATCAACGCCATTCTGCGCTCGTATATGGAAGCTCAAGAAAGAACCTAACACCAACTCGGATTTTGCCCCTGGAGACGCGGTATCTAAGGAACTCCGAAGTCGGTTCACCCCTTCAAGAACTTCCCCTCCTGCAACTCCTCAAACGCCTGCCGCAGTTGTTCCTGCGTATTCATGACGATGGGGCCGTACCACGCGACCGGCTCTTCCAGCGGTTTGCCGGAAACAAGCAAGAATCGAATGCCGTCATCGCCAGCTTGCACCGTTACCTCATCGCCTCGGTCGAACAAAATCAGCGACCGATTATCGGCCTCGACCGGAGGCGCGGTGTCGAGCCACTTGACCGCTTCGGTGGGCACAGCCAACGGTCCCGAGGCATTGCAAAACTTGCCGCCTCCGCCAAACACATAAGCAAACGCGTGGCGTGTGGTTTCGACTGGCAGTGATTTTCTCTTTCCTGGCGCGACCGACACATCAAGATAAATCGGATCGGCAGCAATGCCATCGACGGGGCCTTTCTTGCCCCAGAAACTTCCACACACTACTCGCACATGCGTGCCATCGTCGTCTTTGATCTCGGGGATATCGAGCGACTTCACTTCCTGGTAACGCGGCGCAGTCATCTTCAGCGATGCGGGGAGGTTCGCCCATAGCTGAAATCCATGCATGCGGCCAGCTGGATCCCCCTTTGGCATCTCCTGATGAATAATGCCGCTGCCCGCAGTCATCCACTGCACATCACCGGCGGCGATGGCGCCGCGGTTGCCCATGCTGTCGCCATGCTCGACAGTTCCCGCGAGCACGTAAGTGATGGTTTCAATGCCACGGTGCGGATGCCAGGGAAAGCCGGCGAGGTAATCTTCCGGCACGTCATTGCGGAAGTCATCGAGCAGCAGAAACGGGTCCGTTTCCTTTGTGTTGCCAAAACCGAACGCCCGACGCAAATGAACGCCGGCGCCTTCGAGCGTGGGTTTCGATTTAATCAGCCGTTTGACCGGGCGAATCGACATAAGAATCCTCTCTTTCGGAAATCTCTTTGATGTCGAAACGAGCCAAACGGATTCCGGTGGGCTGCCTAGCCGCCAGGCCCATCGTTCGAGACGTAAGCCTCCAACGATTCCAGTTCGCGGCTGAGGTCGTCCACGCGCCACTCCAGCAAATTGCGGATGGAGAGGACGCCTAGCAGTTTGCCATCGTCATCGGCCACCGGCAGATGGCGGAAATGTCGCTCCAGCATGGTCGTCAGCGCCTCACCGGCGCCGGTGCTCCGCGTCGCCATCTCGACCGGCGTCGTCATCAGTTCGCGCACGGGTGCGGTGTGCGGGTCCATGCGTGCCAACGATAGCTTCCGCAGCACATCCCGCTCGGTGAAGATTCCGGCCACGCGAAATTCCGAATCGACGACCGCTACGGCGCCAACATGGTGATCGAGCATTTTGTTGATCGCATCAGCGACGGTGGCGTTCAGTGGCACCGAGGCGATTTCCCGGTCACAAAGTTCCAGCAGGCTCATATGTTTCTCCTTCCGATCGCGGTGACATACTTGGAGCGAACCCGCCCGAACCCAAAGACGGGATTGTTGCATTATGCTTCTGGCAAGGCCGATGTCAAGAGAAATGAAATGATTGCGACGATCTATATTTCAACTCGAATTCCAACTCGGAATCCGGAGTTTCCCGACTCAGTCGTTTTGCAGCCGCCTCAATCCTCCATCCCGGTATTGCGGCCGTTGCTCCGGAAGATCTTCCCATCCTTCATGACAAAGCGAATGTTTTCCAGAACTTTGACATCCTGCAGTGGATCGCCATCGAGCGCAATAATGTCGGCAAATGCTCCGGGGGCGACCACGCCGATCTTCCCATCCATATCGAGCAGGCTCGCCGCTCGCGAAGTGGCGCTCTGAACGGCCTCGATCGGGGGCATGCCCAGCTCCACCATTCGGGTGAACTCCTGGGCGATCGGCTCCGTCCATGGAATTCCGCCCATATCCGTTCCGAAGGCGATCTTGACGCCAGCTTTCATCGCTTTCTGAAAAGATGGCCCATGCACCGCAACTCGCAGACGATCGCGTTCCCCAGCCGGCGTACCGGCCGGTGCCCAATCATGGTAATAGGCGCTGATCGTCGGCACATACCAGGTTCCTTGTTTCAGCATCTGTGCAACGGCAGCATCGTCGAGATCCAGCCCATGCTCAATCGAGTCGCAACCGCCGTCGAGCGCCCGGTGCAGTCCGATTCCGCCGTAAGCGTGGCATGCTACTTTCTTGCCCCAGCCGTGAGCCTCATCCACAACCGCTCTCAGTTCTTCAACCGTCAGCGTCGGTTGCGAAACCAACTCTCCGTTTTTGCCGACCCAGGAACGGTGAGTCATGTAGACCTTGATCCAGTCCGCGCCATGATCGAGTTGCTCACGCGCCGCCTTACGCGTCTCCACCGGGCCATCCGCAATCTGCGCTCCCTTGGGCATGACCAGCTCCGGCGCATAACCCTCGAGAGGATAACCTCCGGTCGTCGAGATCGCACGCGTCGCCACAAACAGGCGTGGTCCCGGAATATAACCCGCCTCGATGGCTTCCTTGATGCCCACGTCGCCGTACCCTGCGCCTTCCGTTTCGACATCGCGCAGGGTCGTGAAGCCCTGCTCCAGCGCTCGCCGTGCGGCAACGGTAGCGCGGGCGGCGCGAAGCGACAGCGGCTGGTTGAGGATATTGGCGTCGTATCCGCCGTCCGCCGGATCCTCACCCTGCAAGAAAATGTGGGTATGGCAGTCGATCAGCCCTGGAAGGACGGTGGATTTGGAGAGATCGATCACGGTCGCGCCAGCCGGAATCTTCGCGCTTGCAGCGTCGCCGACGCTCTCGACGCGATTGCCGCGAATGACGATGACCTGGTCGTGGCGAACGGCGTTGGATTTGCCCTCGATGAGTGTTCCAGCGCGAATGACGGTGATTTGTTCGGCGCTTTGGTTGCTTTGAGCGGAGGATTTGGGTGCAGCACTCAACTGCGCTGCGGCAGAAATTGCCAGAGTAAACGGTAGTATGAAGGGGAGGGCTTTTCTCATCGAGTCTCCATTCGGTGATGGGCCTTTTGAACGGAGGGAATTCTACTCTCAGTCGGAGGAGTTGTGGGATGCGTTCATGGGCAAGTCCGATGAGCACAGTCAAGGCCACAGCACCCAGAAATCCTTGGTCGTTCCCAACGCGCGCTCTCTGGCAGCCGATGACCGAGAGTGCCAGCAAATTGCAGGCCCGACCCTCTAACTGCCATATCTTCTGTAATCATCGGTAAAAGTGATGGTACGGAGAAACAAAAGTCACTTGCGTCCGCATCGTAACTAGGGTAACTAGTTGTTTACGGATATTGAAAGCCTGCGCGCAGCGCGGCTTTCGGGGGCTGTAAAAGCATGATTCCGGAATCGCATCCGCTGCATCAGCTTTTTCAGGAATTAGTTGGCCGCCACTACGCCGAAGAGATTGGCATCCGCGATCCGCAAGTAGTGGCCTACGTCTCGCATCTGCTCGCCGAATTTTGCGAAGCTGATCAATTATTCAAGATTCGCAACTGCACCGGTCAGCCGATCGCCGATTTAGGCGAGATGCTGCTTGAATCTGATCCGGTCTACGGCCCCGCACCGTCGTTCGATCGCGAGCGCCAGGTCCGCAAACATATCGGCGACTTCGCCTTGTTTTTTGCTGGAATGTTTCCCGAGAGCATCAATCACTTCCGCTTGCGGCGGCAGCGTCTGGAGAACTTTGTCGAGTGGATGAAAGCCGGCAAGGAAAGCTACTACATCGTCTCGAAATTCGAGCATTTCGAGTACGCAAAAGTCGCCCCGATGTTTGCCCAACTCTCCCGCGAGTTCGAAGCCTGTGTGTATGGCCTGAACATGGTGAAGAACGATCTTCAAGAAATGCAACACCCGCTGGTGAGAAAAGAACCTGAACTGCTCATGTGAGTTGCCATTCTGAGCGTGCCGCACGCAAACGCGGTCGCGAGCCGAAGAATCCCTGCTCTTGCAACTTCTCGGAAGATAACCGCACCGCAACGGGATCACTTGTTGAGATCGACCTGCCCGCCGATACGGTAGAAGCTCAAGGCTGCATTGCCCTGCGTTAGCGTTCGAATCCTCCGCAAAGCCCCGAACGCATCGCCCGGATCGAACTTCTTCTCGTGTTCGGCAACAACCAGCGACATAGCCCAGATCAGAGACGAGTTTGCCAGAACGGTCAGCGTTTCTTCGTACGAATTTCGCATCCCATAAGGCGGATCGAGAAACACCACGTCGCCTACGAAATGCTCGCGCTGCAGCCGCCAGACCACTCCGGCAAGGTCGTCGCGCAGAATCTTGTAACCTTCGGTGATTCTTAGACTCTGCAAATTCTGTTCAATCAATTTCGCGGCTGCGGGAGAAGTTTCTACGAAATAAACCTTCCCGGCGCCGCGGCTGAAAGCCTCGATTCCTACCGCCCCGGTTCCCGCAAACAAATCCAGCCAGATCGTGTTCTGCAATGCCTCAGGATTCCCCGCGGTAAGCACGTCAAACAGGGTTTCCCGCAGCCGATCGGAGGTGGGACGAATCTGCTTCCCGCGCAGTGAGCGCAGCGGCCGGCCGCGAAATTTGCCCGAGATCACGCGCATGGCCCTGAACCTCTGAGTCTCAGATTCAATCGATCCCACCATGTAAAATAACAGGTGTAAGCCAAGCTGATGAGAAGCTGGTCCATACACGTCGGGCGCCTGTTCGGAGTCGAGGTCCGGGTTCATCTTACCTTTGTTATTCTTCCGTTATTCATTTTTTGGACGGAATACACTGTTCACCCCACAGTGAACGGTTCGGGCGTACTTGCCCTGGTTGGGATAGTTTTCGCCTGCGTGGCCGCCCATGAAATTGGCCACATTCTGGTTGCCCGCCGCGCGGGCTTGATTGCCAAAGCAGTTATCCTTCTGCCGTTGGGCGGTGTCACCGTATTCGACGAATCGCGTCAGGAAGACGCACAGGAGCGCGGCGCTAAGGCATGGAAGCGCGAGATCGGCATTGCCTTGATCGGTCCGGCGGTCAATCTTGCGCTCGCGGCGATTTCAGGGGCCATAATTCTCGCGCTGGCGCCTTCCGTCAATCTCTGGCAGTGGCCCTTCTTTACTTCGGCCAACCTGCCACGCAGCCTGGTCTGGGCGAACATCTATCTGGCAGGCTTAAACCTCCTGCCCGCGTACCCGCTCGATGGAGGCCGAATCCTCCGCGCCCAGTTTGCCCGCTCCGTCGATTCCACTGCGGCTACGCGCCGTGCGGTTTCCATCAGCCATGCGATTGCTATGGTTTTGATGGTCGGCGGCCTGTTTAGCAACACCTGGCTCACGATGATTGGTCTGATTATTTTTGCCGGAGCGCAACTCGAGGAGCGAGCCGTCGTGTTTCAGTCGGTGCTCGACAATGTGCGCCTGGAAGAAGTCATGCTGACCGACTTCGCCACGCTTTCTCCCGCCGACACGCTGGTGGATGCGCTAGACAAGGCAGTTCACTCCCTGCAAGACGATTTTCCTGTGGTTCGCGGCAGCGACATGGTGGGAGTGATTTCGCGCCAGAAAATTCTCGAAGCGCTACGCCTGGAAGGCAATGGCTACGTGCAGGCGGTGATGAACAAATTGTTTGAAGTTTCCCTGCGCCAGGATTCGCTCGCTTCCGCATTCCGCAAGCTCACATCGAGGAATCTCAGCATCATTCCGGTCGTCGAAGATCAGCGGCTGGTCGGAATCGTTACCCTGCAGAATCTGATGCACTCGATGTCGCTCTTGGCCGAGAGCCGGAAGCTGAAACGCGACGAGCGGGAACCGTAGCAGTTGCTTCTCGCCAAATTTAGGGTCGCCTATTTCTCGATTACCCGCCGCTTCGTAATCGTCGACAACTAGAAGAGTTTTACGGCTTTCGCCTGCCGCACCGCAGGAATTTCTTCCAGCTTCTTTAGCACGTCCGTCGGCACCGGCCCATCGACGTGAACCACGGCAATCGCTTCGCGCTCGGTGGTTGAGCCGCCGCGGCGGCCCAACGAGAAATCGGCGATGTTCACCGAGGCTTCGCCGAGAATGGTGCCGACTTTGCCAATCACTCCCGGTACGTCGCGGTTGCGCAGGTAAATCAGGTCACGCTCCAGCGGTGCTTCGACATCGATATCATCAATGTGCAGCAAGCGCGGCGCAGTGCCGCGCAAAACGGCCCCTTTGACCAGATGTTCTTCCTTTGAGCTCTTGAGAAAAATCGAGAGAACACTTCCGGCGCCGCCAGTAGAAGCTTTTTCCTTATGCGCCTCGTGCACGCGCAATCCCCGAGAATCGGCCAGTGATGCTGCGTTCACCAGATTCGCTTTTTCGTCTAACGTCTGGTTGAGAATTCCCTTAATCGCAGCGTTCCGAATGAGATCGGTTTTCCACTCGGCAATCCGGCCGCTGTAGCGAAGCGAGATTTCTTCTATCGATCCTTCGGAAATCTGTGCGAGAAATCCACCCATGCGCTCGGCCAGAACGATGTAAGGCTGCATCTCGGCGTATTCCTCCGCTGACACGGAAGGTACGTTCACAGCATTCTGGATCACACCGTGCTTCAGATATTCGCGCACCTGCTGCGCGATCTGCACGCCCACGGCTTCATGCGCCTCGAAAGTCGATCCGCCGATATGCGGCGTGAGAATCACATTCTCCATCGCTGTCAACGGAGAATTCTTCAGCGGCTCGTCGGTAAAAACATCCAACGCCGCTGCACCTACGTGCCCATTTTTTAGCGCCTGGACCAGATCCGCTTCCTGCACCAGTTCGCCGCGCGCGCAATTCAGCAGCCGCACGCCTTATTTCATCTTCTTGATTGCCGAGGCGTTGATCATTCCCGTGGTCTGGGGCGTTAGCCCGACATGCAGCGTTATGTAATCCGCTGCAGCATACAACTCGTCCAAACTCGCCAGGCGAATTCCCTGTTCTTTCGCGACCGCCACGGAGACAAAAGGATCGTGCGCCACCACTTCCATGCCAAATGCCCGCGCACGCTTGGCGACTTCCATCCCAATGCGGCCCAGGCCGGCAATGCCCAAGGTCTTGCCTCGCAGTTCCGTTCCCTGAAGCGATTTCTTCTCCCACTTTCCCGCATGCATCAACGCGTCTGCGCGACAGAGGTGGCGAGCCATGGCGAGCATCATCCCCAATGTCTGCTCCGCTACAGCGACGGCATTCGCGCCCGGCGTGTTCATCACCGCAATGCCCTGGCGCGTAGCAGCATCCAGATCGATGTTGTCCACGCCCACGCCCGCACGCCCAATCACCCGCAGTTTTTTCGCATGAGACAGAAGGGCCGCGTCGGCCTGCACGGCCGATCGCACAATGAGAGCATCGGCCGATTCGAGTTCCGCGGAAAGTCTGCCGTCGAGTTGGTCCGAGGTGAGTACAACCCATCCGGGCTCTTTCAACTGCGATACCGCCGACGCGGAAATCTTTTCCGCGACAACAATTTTCACTGGTTCGCTCATAGATTAATTACGATTCAAATTATTACGGTGACGCCCAATTCACGAAGACGACGGAGTAATTCGGCGCACCGCAAGTCTTTCAAATACAAAATGTTGACAGATATTTGACTTATCCCTGACACTCGCGGCCCTTCACATCCTTACACTGCCTCCATCGGCAACCGCACAAGGAGGCATCATGAAAAACCTGCCAACGTTGGTTCTTACCGCGATCACAGCTTTCAGTCTGGCCTGCGGCTATAGCACCAAAGCGACTACTCCCTCCACGCCGGGTACCATTCCAACCATCGCTCAACTTGCGCCCAATAGCATGGCTCATGGCGGTCCAGCTTTCGTGCTAACGGTGAACGGGAGCAACTTTGCCTCAGCCGCAAAGATCAACTTCGCCGGCACTGGGCAAACCACAACGTTCGTCAGCGGAAATCAGGTAATGGCGACGATTCCAGCGTCAGCTATCACGACGGCTGGAACAGTCCCCGTTACCGTAACCAATCCGGCAACGGCTGGGATGGGTGCGTACGGTAGTGGAGGCACGCTGGCTGAGACTTCGAGCGCCGTGAACTTTAGCATTCAATAATACGAATGGAACGGTTCGCGTTTCTCATGCGCTTACCAGTTCCCCTTTTCCGGCAGCCGCGCGCGCATATACTTTCTGAGCCGAGCGCACGGCCGATCCGTACTCTACCGGTTTTCCGGTCACGCGAGCCAGAACATGCTCGAGCGCGCCGAGGATGCCGATGGTATCGAGATAGTCGTAGTATCCAATGTGCGCGATACGGAATATTTTTCCTTTCATCTCGCCTTGGCCGTTCGCTACTACCGCATCGAACGCTTCGCGAAATTCCTTGATGATCTTGCCGGAATCCATTCCGTCGGGCGACTGAACGGCCGTCAGCGCCGCCGCTGGCGAACTCGCAAACAGCTTCAAGCCGAGCGATTGCACGCCGGCGCGCGTCATCTCTGCGCACAGTTCGGCATTCTCGACCAACGCCTCGCGTCCTTTTACGAGATCGCCATTCCCCATTCCACGGATAAACTCCAGTGCCGCTCCCAGTGCCGCAAACAGAGAGGTCGCCGGCGTGTTCGGAGTTTCGCCCTTGGCAGCGGCTTTTCGCTCTTTTCGCAAATCAAAATAAAATCGCGGAGATTTCGTCGTCTCCATCCGCTGCCATGCCCGCTCGCTCACCGCGCAGTACCCAAGGCCGGGAGGAATCATCAGCGCCTTCTGCGATCCGCCGATAATAAAGTCAATTCCCCACGCATCCACGTCGAGGCGAGTCGTACCCAGGCCCGTAATCGCATCAACGACCAATAACGTATCGTCTCCGCAGGCGCGCACAATCTTTGCGATTCCCTGTACATCGTGCCGCACGCCGGTAGAGCTTTCGGTCGCTTGCACAAAGACCGTTCTAACATCGGGTGTCACCTTCACGCGGACTTCATCGAGCGAGAAAGTGTCTCCGTAGGGCGCGCTCAAAACTTCAACATTGCAGCCGAAGGCTTTGGTCAATCCTGTCCAACGTTCGCCGAACTTGCCCGCGGTCAGCACCAGAACTTTATCGCCGGGTGAGGTTAGATTTGACACTCCCGCTTCCATCGCACCGGTTCCCGAGCACGCCATCACCAGGACATCGTTCTGGGTACCGACGAATTCTTTCATCTCGGCGAGCACGCGTTGGAATAAAGCACGAAAGTCAGCCGTTCGGTGATGTGCGGTAAAAGCGGCCATCGCAGTTTGCGCCGCAGGTAATAACGGCGTAGGCCCTGGAGTAAAAAGACGATTCTTGCGCAACATAAATTGAGACCTTGAAAAAAGTTGAATCTCAAGTTTACCGGAATAACCGCAAACCGGCGGTGATCCGAATCACAAAATTCTAGGGCGCCCCGCCGGCTACGTCATCTTGGGGGAGTGGTGATTCCGATCGAACCGCATAAGCTCCAGTGCTGCCCTGCGAACATCGAACCCTGACTCGCTGCGTCTATAATTCCTCCATGGGCATGATCGAACGCATTCAAAACGACATCACCGCCGCTATGAAGGCCCGCGACGAGAAGCGCCTTTCTACTTTGCGTATGGTCAAGACCGCGCTCAAGAATCGCGAGATCGAAAAGATGGCGCCGCTGGATGACAAGGAATCGCAAGCCGTTCTCACCACGCTCATCAAGCAGCGCAAGGATTCCGTCGAGCAATTCACCAAGGGCGGACGCCAGGAAATGGCCGACAAAGAAGCCGCGGAAATCGTTCTCATCGAGAGCTATCTGCCGCAAGCTGCGGGAGAAGCCGAAGTGGCCGCTGGCGTAAAGGCGGCGATCGCCGAGATGGGCTCCGCAACTATGAAAGACATGGGTGCCGTGATGAAGAATGCGATGGCGCGCTTTTCCGGGGCCGGGATGCGTGTGGATGGAAAGATGGTGAGCGAAATCGTGAAACGCGAATTACAGGGAAAATAAGAGCCCTGTGAGGAAATTTCTGATACCGTTTTCGATTCCTCAGTCGCTGCCCTGCGCCTTGTCGTTACGATAAGATCAGAGGGTATGAATCCCTCGCACGCTCCAACTGAAACCGGAGAAAAATCTGTGTCCGCCGCGCCCGAGCCTCGTCCGTCGAACTTTCTGCGTGACATCATTGCCGAAGACGTTCGCACGAACAAGCATGGCGGCCGCGTACAGACCCGCTTTCCTCCCGAACCAAACGGCTATCTCCACATCGGCCACGCAAAAGCCATCTGCCTCGACTTCGGCCTCGCCGACGAATTTGGCGGACACACGAACTTGCGCTTCGATGACACGAACCCTGAAAGGGAGGATGTCGAGTACGTCGAATCGATCAAGAACGATGTGTTGTGGCTCGGCTTCAAGTGGGATGGGCTTTACTACGCCTCCGATTATTTCGGTCAGCTCTATGAGTGGGCGATCAAGCTCATTAAAGATGGCAAGGCGTACGTCGACGATTCTTCGGCCGAAGAAATTCGCCACAATCGTGGGACGCTCACCGAGCCTGGAAAAGACAGCCCTTACCGCAATCGTTCAGTCGAAGAAAATCTGAATTTATTTGAGCGCATGCGAGCCGGCGAATTCCCCGACGGCTCGCGCGTTCTGCGCGCGAAGATTGACATGTCTTCGCCCAACCTCAACATGCGCGATCCGGTAATGTACCGCATACTGCATGCCGAGCATCACCGCACCGGCAACAAGTGGCCGATCTATCCGATGTACGATTTCGCTCACGGACAATCCGATTCGCTTGAAAAAATCACGCACTCGATGTGCTCGCTCGAGTTTGCCGACCATCAACCGCTCTACAACTGGTTCATCGAGCACCTGGGGATTTTTCCTTCGCGACAGATCGAGTTCGACCGGCTCAGCCTCACCTACACGATGATGAGCAAGCGCAAGCTGCGCCGGCTCGTCGAAGAAGACCACGTCAATGGTTGGGACGATCCGCGCATGCCCACGCTCAGCGGCATGCGCCGCCGCGGCTACACGCCGGAGGCGATTCGCAATTTCGTCGCCGCAGCGGGAGTTTCGCGCACCAACGGCATCGTCGAGCTTGCTATGCTCGAACACTTCGTCCGCGAAGATTTGAATAAGCGGGCTCTGCGTGTGATGGCCGTGTTGCGTCCGCTGAAAGTCGTTATCGATAACTATCCGGAAAATCAGACGGAAGAAATGGATGCGGTCAACAATCCCGAGGACGTGGCCGCGGGCACGCGTAAGGTCCCGTTCTCGCGCGTGGTTTACATCGAGCAAGATGATTTCCGCGAAGAGCCGCCCAAGGGATATTTTCGTTTGTCGCCCGGGCGCGAAGTGCGCCTGCGCTACGGATATTTCATCACTGCAAAAAGCGTAGTGAAAAACGACAATGGAGAAATAGTCGAAGTCCACTGCACCTATGATCCCACCACGCGCGGAGGCAACGCGCCCGACGGACGAAAAGTGAAATCGACCATCCATTGGGTTTCAGCGGCGCATGCGATCGATGGGGTTGTACGGAGTTACGAGACGTTATTCAGCAAGCCGAATCCCGATGAAGTGGATGAAGGCGGGGATTTTACGGAAAATCTGAACCCGCTTTCGCTGGAAGTGATCGCGAACGCGCAGTTGGAGCCATCACTGGCTACGGCTCCGGTGGGCGGACGCTATCAGTTCGAGCGCCTGGGATATTTCTGCGTCGACCCGGATTCTACGCCAGGCAAGCCGGTGTTCAACCGCACCGTAGCGTTAAAGGACACATGGGCGAAGGTGGAGAGGAAGCAGAGCCAGAAGTAATGCTCCAACAAGTAACAATGTGGACAGAAATAATCGAAGGCCAGATCGGGGGCTTCCACGGGCTTTGGAAGAAGACTGCTCGGCGCTGAAGAACGCGAAAAGACGGTCGAAGAGGTTTGGAGCGGCGAGATCGGCCAGTTTGATCCGGCAGAACTTGGCCGACACCATCCAGCTTTTGCTTCCATGGTACGAAAGCTAACGACGCACTCATGACACCCTCCGCTATCCTCCTCATCTCCTGTCCTGATGCCCGAGGGGAAGTTGCTGCCATTTCCGATTTCGTCTATCGCCACGGCGGCAACATTCTTCACGCCGATGAACACGGTGACGCCGATTCCGGGTTGTTTCTGATGCGGGTTGAATTTGACCCGAGGAATTTTGATATCGATTTAGCCCAAAAGGACCTTGCTGAGTTCCAGAAAACTTTTTCTCCGGTCGCCGAAAGGTTTCACATGATATGGCGGCTGTCGCTGTCATCCCATCGTCCGCGCGTAATTATTTTTGTTTCAAAGTATGATCACTGCCTCGTTGACTTGCTCTATCGTCATCAGAGCGGAGAACTGGCATGCGAGATTCCACTTATCATTTCCAACCACCCGGATAACCAGCGAATCGCTGACTTTTACAAAATCCCTTATGCCGTCGTCTCGATCACAAAAGACAACAAGCAGCAGGCCGAGCGGCAGATAGAGTCGCTGATTCGGGAGCACCAGGCCGATTTCATGGTGCTCGCGCGTTACATGCAGATCTTTTCGAGCGACTTTGTCAGTCGCTACCCGCAACGCATCATCAATATTCACCACGGATTCTTGCCGGCATTCATTGGCGCCAAGCCGTATCATCAGGCATTCGAACGCGGGGTGAAGCTGATCGGTGCAACCAGCCACTACGTGACCGAGGTTCTCGACGATGGGCCGATCATCGAGCAGGATGTTGTCCGCGTTTCCCACCGCGACACCGTGGATGATTTAATCCGCAAAGGCCGGGATCTTGAGAAAGTCGTCCTCTCTCGCGCGGTTCGCTTGCACGTGGAAAATCGCATTCTGTTGTATGGGAATAAAACCGTAGTGTTCTGAGCGCAATTTGCTACGTGGGGACTGAGCGGTCTAGTTTCGTTTAGTTGAACCACTCGCTGCGATACGCTACCCACCAGGAGAAAACCAGAATCGGGATGGTTGCGGCTATGCCCCACCAGAGCGGCAGCGTAAAATCCGCAGCCAGGCCGAGGACGGTGAAAACCATCCAGAAGATTTTCCTTTCCATGCGTCAATTCTAGGCCAAAACAACCCTGGGGTTTCGGCGCTGGTGTGCCAGCACTTTCGTCATCGCCACCTCTGCTATACAGTGAGAGCCATGAAGCGCTCACTCCGGCAGATCGCGGAAGCTGTGGATGCCCGTTTGCAAGGAGATGGAACGGTCGAAATCGAAGGTGTTGCCAGCATTGGATCGGCAGCAGCGGGCCATTTAGTGTTTGTAGGAGAGGAGAAATTTCTCGCACAGGCGATGGATTCCCGCGCGGGGGCAGTGATTGCCGGCGAGTTTGCGGCAGCGGCGAGCGGGAAGCCGCTGCTGATCAGCCGGCATCCCAAACTGGCTTTCGCGCGCGCCGCACGATTTCTGCAGAAAGCGGACAGCAAGCCGGCGAGTCTGCATGCAAGTGCAATCGTGCACGCTTCGGCGAGGTTAGCGTCAGGTGTAATTATCGAGGAGCAGGTTGTTGTTGCCGAGGACGCAGAGGTCGGCGGCGGAACTCGGATCGCCGCGGGTTGCGTTGTTGGCCGCGGTGTGAGGATCGGGGAGAACTGTCGTCTTTTTCCACGGGTTGTAATCTACGAGGGCACGATTCTCGGCGCTCGCGTTGTGGTGCACGCGGGGGCGGTTCTGGGCAGCGACGGATTTGGGTATGTTCGCGATCCCGAGACCGGCTGCTACGAGAAATTCCCGCAAATCGGCCGCCTCGTGATCGAGGACGATGTCGAGATCGGGTCGAACACCACCATCGACCGCGGAGCGCTCGACGAAACCCGCATCGGTCGGGGAACGAAAATCGATAACCTGGTGCATATTGGTCACAACTGCCGGATCGCGGAAAATGTTGTGATTGCCGCGCAAACCGGAATCTCTGGCAGCGTTACGATTGAAAGGGACGCCGTGATCGGCGGGCAGGTCGGCATTGGCGACCACGCGCGGCTGGAAGAAGGAGTGATCGTGGGCTCACAAGGCGGAATTCTCTCCAATAAGATTCTGCGCGGGAAGGGGATCGTTTTCTGGGGTACGCCCGTTCAGCCTCTGAAGCAATATTTGAAGCAACTCGCCCGACTGGCAAAACTGGATAAACAGAGGTAGGTGTGTGGCGATTGTCGTGACTGGCGGGCATTCGCGAAGCGTGGGCAAGACCAGCGTCGTTGCTGCGCTCATTTCGGCGTTGCCCGAATTCGAGTGGACCGCGGTAAAGATTACGCAATACGGTCACGGCATTTGTTCCGCGAACGGAGCGCCTTGCGATTGCGCAACGACTGACCACAGCTGGGCCATTTCGGAAGAAAAGGACCGCGGTGGGGAGTCCGACAGTTCTCGCTTTCTAGTGGCCGGCGCCGTTCGCGCCCTTTGGGTGCGCACGGAACAGGGGAGGCTTGCCGAGGCCATGCCTGGGCTGAGGCAGCGGCTCGAAAACGCGGGTAACGTCATTTTCGAATCGAACAGCGTGATGAAATTTCTGCGGCCAGATCTATATCTTATGGTTCTCGATCCAGGGACCGAAGATTTCAAGACCTCGGCGCGTGAATTTCTGGACCGCGCGGACGCCGTCATTCTGCACAACGTTTCCGGCGAAGACAATTTGCGTTGGCAAGGCGTTTCGCTGAAGCCGGTTGCCAACCGGCCGGTGTTCTGCATCAGCCCTCCGCCTTACATGACGCCGGAGATCGTCGAATTTGTGCGCAGCCGGATTACTGAAGCCCGTGGAAAACGAGAACCCATGACTCGCCACTGACCACCAGTTTGTTATTCTTCCCCGTGCGGCAAATTCATGCCAGTGCCTGGCTGCTGATTCTTCTGTCGTCATTTCTCCAGGTAGTCATCTTTCCTCTTTCAGGTCTCTCTTTTTTTTCCTGGGTTGCTTTCGCTCCCCTCATTGTCGCTTTGCTGCGAGCGCGGCCAGAGGGAGCGCTTGAAATTGAGGGTTTGCCTAATCTTGCGCCAGCCAAGGCGTCTCAGGCTTTTCTGCTCGCCTACGTCTGCGGAATTTTGTGGTATGCCGGTACTTGTTACTGGATCTATGACACGATGCATCAGTATGGAGGCCTGACTCCACCCTTCGCCTTGCTCGCTCTGGTTCTGTTCTGTTTGTATCTGGGACTTTATCACGGCTTCTTTGGCCTGCTGGTTAGCTTGTGCGTGGGGCCCGGGCGGGATATTCGGCGGGCTCTGGTTGCGGCCCCATTTCTGTGGGTCGCAGTGGAAATTGCGCGAGAACGGATTACCGGTTTTCCCTGGAATCTGCTGGGCACGGCGCAAGTAAACAATCTTTCTCTTACGCGCATTGCCACTCTCACGGGCGTTTTTGGCATTTCCTTCGAGATCATGTTGGTCAATGTGGCCCTAGCTGCTGCATTTCTAGTCCCCAAAAAGAAACGCAGCACGCTGCTCATTGCCTCGTTAGCGGCTGCACTCGTGCTGCAGGTAGGCGTCCTGGTAGATGCTCCGGTGCTCCAAACGAATCGCACGGGGCTTTTGCTGCAGGAGAACATTCCAGTCGATGAAAACTGGACGCGCAGCACATTCGAAAGAACAGTAACAGATTTGACCGAACTCAGCATCAGGAGAACGGCGGGCGAAAATTCTTCCCGGCCGGAATCGAAATCTATCGGTCTGATCATCTGGCCCGAGTCGCCCGCTCCCTTCTACACCGGAGATCCTCTTCTCCGGGGTGCTTTGAGCAATGTGGCGCAGGAGGCGCACACCTGGGTCGTGGCGGGAGCGATCGGAAGCGAACCGGCACAGATCGGCGCCGCGGCACAAGTGTTTAACTCCGCGGCGCTGATCGATCCCGCAGGCGATTGGACTGCCCGTTATGACAAAGTTCATCTGGTCCCGTTCGGAGAGTATCTTCCGTTTCCGAGTCTGTTCGCGTTCGCAGGGGGATTGACCAAAGAGGTTGGGCAATTTGGGGCCGGAAAATCACGCGCGCCACTCGACGCCGGAGACGCAAAGCTGGGGGTGTTTATTTGTTATGAGTCGGTATTTCCCAGTGAAGTGCGCGAGTTCGCAAACAATGGCGCAGAGGTGTTTGTTAACTTATCGAATGATGGATGGTACGGCGATAGCGGCGCTTATGCTCAGCATTTAAATCAGACGCGCATGCGCGCCATCGAGAACGACCGCTGGCTGTTAAGCGCGACGAACACAGGAGTAACGGCGTCCATCGATCCTTACGGACGCATCGTTGCCCGGCTGCCGCGCAAGCAGCGCGACGCACTGCTTGCGCCTTACGCCCTCACTTCCGTAACCACTTTCTACACGCGCCACGGAGATTGGTTCGCATGGCTCTGTGCGATAATTTCGGCAGGAGTTTTGCTCACCCGTTTTCTGGGTCGCAAGAAGACAAAAAAGTCAGCATGAATCAAGAATTGGAACAGCAATATGGTTCGTTAAGCAAGAAGGTCCACGAACTCCGGGAGTATCTTTGACGCGGAGAAGCTCCGTCCCCAACTAGCCGAAATTGAAAAGCAAGCTGCCGACCCGAACCTATGGTCGAATCCGCAGCGTTCGCAGCAAGTCATGCGCGAAAAAAAGCGCCTTGAGCACTTGCTGGCGACTGATGCTGATCTGCAGCGGCGCGGCGATGACATCTCCGCATACCTGGAGCTTTCCAAAGAAGGGGAAAATGTCGATGGAGACTTGCAGCGAGAGATCTCATCGCTGCGCGAGACTGTCGATAAACTCGAGACGGAAACGCTTCTTTCCGGGGAAAACGATCCGTTGAATGCGATTGTCACGATCCATCCGGGCGCGGGCGGGACCGAGTCGCAGGATTGGGCCGACATGTTACTGCGCATGTATCTGCGCTGGGCCGAGCGCCAGGGATTTCAGACGATTCTCTACGATTATCAGCCGGGTGAAGAAGCGGGCCTGAAATCGGCGACATTCGCAGTGAACGGCGAATGCGCATTCGGTCTTCTGAGCAGCGAGATCGGCGTGCATCGACTGGTTCGTATTTCGCCTTTCGATCAGGCCAAGCGCCGCCACACTTCGTTTGCCAGCGTTTTTGTTTCTCCAGAAATCGACGAAAGCATCGAGATCGTAATCAAGCCGGAGGATATTCGCGTCGATACCTATCGTTCCAGCGGAAAAGGCGGCCAGCACGTGAACACGACTGATTCTGCAGTGCGAATCACGCACATTCCCACTGGCTTAGTGGCAAGCTGCCAGAACGAGCGTTCGCAACACAAGAACCGCGAACGCGCCATGAGCATGTTGCGCTCCAAGCTGTACGAATTCGAAATGGAGAAGAAGCGCGCGGCTACGAAAAAAATCGAGGATTCAAAGCTGGATAGCGACTTCGGTTCGCAGATTCGCTCCTATGTGCTTCAGCCCTATCGCATGGTCAAAGATCATCGCACGAAAGCCGAAGTCGGCGATGTAGACCGCGTGCTCGATGGCGATCTCCAGCCCTTCATTCGTGCATATTTGCTGGCCCGCCGCGGAGAGAAGCAATCGTGAACGCGAAGCCCGCCAACGGATCAGCATTGAAGCAGAAGCCGATCAGACTAGGGCCACGCTTCCGGCGAGCATTTCTTTTCGCTGCCGAGAAACACGCGGCACAGGCGCGCAAGGCGTCGACTATTCCTTACATTGCGCATCTCATGGGCGTCGCCTCTCTCGTGCTTGAATTTGGTGGCGACGAAGAGATGGCAATTGCGGCTTTGTTGCATGACGTCGTTGAAGATTGCGGGGGAGAACCGATGCTGAAGGAGGTGCGTCGGAGGTTTGGGAAGCGAGTGGCGAAAATTGTCGATGGATGTACCGATTCTTACATCACACCCAAACCGCCCTGGCGCGAGCGTAAAGACGCCTATATCGAACATTTAAGAACCGCGGATGCGGCGACGAGGCTCGTCTCAGCGGCCGATAAGCTGAACAATATTCGCTCCATTCTTTCCGATTACCGGCAACTAGGCGACGGAATCTGGGAGCGTTTCAACGGTGGAAGGACAGGAACCCTTTGGTACTATTGTGCTCTGCTGAATGAGTTTCTGCGAGACAAGCCCGGCCGCTTAATTCGAGAATACGAATTGGAAGTTCGGGAACTCGAGGCGATCACCAGCCTGAAGACGCAAGGGAAAAAAGTTCATGCCGCGCACGATTGATTTACTTCGCGCTTCCAAGTTGCCTTCGAACATGATGCAGTTTGCTGCCAAAGGCGCGCTTTCCGTGCCGCCAGATGAAAACATCGAAATCCTCGTCTACCTGGCGAAAAACAATAAAGTGTTCGGCGACCTTGCCCGAATGACTCTTGCCGGGTGGGACGAAAAAGCATCGCTTGACGCGGCCTCCAGTCCGAAGACAGCTCACGAAGTGCTGAACTACTTGATCTCACCGGAGAATCTTCGGCCGAAGCTCCTTCCTGTGCTGCTGGAGAATCCATCGGTCTCCGAAGCCGAGTTGATCAAGTTCGCGGTTTCAGCATCCCGGGAATCGATCGACGTGATGCTGAAGAGTTCGCGGGTGACGGATTCCTCCGGAATTCTGAAATCTTTGCGATCCAACCCCTATCTGAAGCCAGATGAAGGCACTAGGGTTGACAGTCTGCTGAAGGGTGGGCAAACTCAGCCGGCGCAAACTCCGCCGAGTGTCAGCATGGCGGAAGCAGCTCAAAGCGATGCGGGAAACATCCAAGAGTCCGGGATTGGAGGAGTGCAGCAAGCTGCGGATTCCATCGAGGGTCGGACAGGAGGCGGCGACGTTCCGGATGAAGCCGTCTTGGCGTATTTGGCGGAGAATTCGGCGGAAATTTCGACAGAGGAGAAAAAGCCATTTCAGCCGGTCGGCGGCATGGTCGGATTTCTTGCCCAAGATGATTCCGACAATTCAGAACCTGCGAACGAAGAGCCTGGCGCGAATGCTCCTGATGCGAAACCGGCTGATCCCTCCACGACGGCACGCAAGCCAGTTGTTGCCTCTGCTAAGGATGACGGAAGACGCGACAATACGCTGCAGAAAATTAACAAGCTTGACGTAAAAGGCCGCATTCAGCTTGCCCTCAAAGGCAACAAAGAAGAGCGGTCCATTCTGATTCGCGACGGCACCAAGGTGGTCGCACTCGCGGTGCTCGAAGCGCCTAAACTTTCCGATGGGGAAGTGGAAAAATTTGCGTTGCAAAAAAACGTTCTCGAAGCGGTGCTGCGGCAGATTCCTTTGAAGCGCCGCTTCATGAAGAACTATGTTGTAGTCAGAAATCTGGTGTCGAACCCCCGCACTCCGCTTGATCTGAGTTTGGGCCTGATGAAACACCTGCTCGCGCAGGATTTGAAGAATCTCTCCGCGAATAAGGAAGTCTCGGAAACCGTGCGAAAATTGGCTCTGAAGATGTACAAGCAGAAGATGGAAGCTGCCAGCAAAAAGTAACACCCAAGCTTGATGGCAACGCATCCGCAAGAAGATCCCATTACCGCGTTGTTGAAAAGTGCAAAGACCATCGCGGTCGTCGGGCTTTCCTGCGATCCGATGCGCCCCAGCCATGGCGTTTCCGCTTACATGCAGAATCACGGATACCGCATCATTCCGGTGAATCCGCTAATCGAATCCTGTCTCGGCGAGAAAGCATATCCATCGTTGCTGGACGTTCCGGAGAAAATCGATATCGTCAACATCTTTAGGCGGCCGGAATTCGTGCCTGAAATTGTGGATCAGGCAATTCAGCTTAAGGTTCCTGCAATCTGGATGCAGGAAGAAGTCGTTCACGATAAGGCAGCGGAAAAAGCACGGCGGAACGGAATCTTAGTTGTCATGGACCGGTGCATCTTGAAGGAGCACCGGGCGCGATTCCGATGATCTGGCTTTGCACGGAACGTCTCCCGTGCGCGGATCACGAAGCTTTGACGAAGACTACGCTGGCGTCGTCCGCAAGAAGAACTCCACCCGCAAAAGCGCGAACGTCATCGAGAAGGCTCAAGGCGGAAGCGTCGGGGCATCTAACGTGCTCGGAGAGGCGAGTGGAACCATACTCCTCTTCGCTCGAATTGAATGCCTCAGTAATACCATCGGTATAGAAAACCAGCCGGGAGTCCGCCGGGAGTTCTACTGTGCTTTCGGAATATTCCCCGGCGCTCAAACCCAAAGGAAGTCCGCGCTCAGTTTCCAGAAAACGCGTGCCGCCGCGTTCCACCAGCAGCGGAGGGAGATGGCCGGCGTTGGCGAACGTGATCGTGCGCGCCGCAGGATCGAGAACAGCGTAAACAAGCGTGACGAATTTCCCGGCGGGAAAATCGTTCACCAGTAAACTGTTCAACTTGCTCAAGACCTCCCCGGGAGTGCAGCACGCTTCGGCCAGTGAGCGCAACATTCCTCGAGTGGCCGACATGAGCAGCGCGGCGGCCATGCCCTTACCCGAGACATCGGCCAGCACGATGCCCCAGCGTCCGTCAGGAAAAGGAATGAAATCGTACCAATCTCCCCCAAGAGCGCGCGCAGGGATGCTGTATCCCGAAATTGCAAAACCGGGAACATATGGGGAAGACTTTGGCAGGAGCGCCTGCTGAATCAGGCGCGCTTCCTCGGCTTCGCGAGTCATCGCTTGGCGCTGACTGCGCTCTGACTGGAAACGCAGCGCATTATGAATGGCAACGGCAATCTGATCGCACAGTGCCTGCAGAAGCTTCAACTGCTGGCGGGGAAAAGCATCCAGGTCGGGGTGCGACGCGGTGAAAACTCCAACCAGGTTGCCATCGACGTGCAGTGGAATGGCTACTTCGGAGTGAACGGTTGGTTCGCAGCCAATGTAGTACGGATCCTTGTCCACATCCGGGGCGTAGCGCATCTGGCCGGTCGATGCGACATAGCCGACCATGCCATCCTGGCCGATTTTAAGACGAAATCCTTTGTGGTGCAGCGTGCAGCCGTGAACGCCGCTCATCACCATTTCGCCGTTGTCTTTGTCGTGGAGATAGACGCTCGATTCGAGCAGGCCGAACGAGTGGGAAATGTCGTTGACAATCTTAGCAATCAGCTCGTCAAGGTCCAGAATCGAACCGATCTTCTGAGCTGCCTTTTGCAGCTTCTGCAGGCTCTCGATCTGCAAATCGAGCGAAAGTGGCGGCTGCCCGTGACGTTCCAGATTGATAGGAGCGGTAGCCATACTTATCCACAATCCAATCGTTTGGTGTTTCGATGCGGCAAACGAATTTCAGGATTCTGACTTTTCTGATCGTTCGGCAGGGCGGCGCACACGCTTGATTTCTTCGAGGCGCTCGCGAATCCGCTTCTCGATCCCTTCCGTGGTGGGGTGATAGTAAATCCGATCGCGAAGACTTTCCGGCAAGCATTGCATGTTTGCAACCTTGCCCTCGAGGTCGTGAGCGTACTGATAATTCTTGCCGTAGCCGAGATTTTTCATCAGCCCGGTAGGAGCGTTGCGCAAGTGTAAGGGAACGGGTTCGGCAGCAGTGCGCTCGATATCCTGCTGGACTTCGCCATACGCTGTGTAGAGTGCATTCGATTTGGGCGCGACCGAGAGGTAGACGACCGCTTGCGCGAGCGCCAGATTTCCTTCCGGCATGCCTATAAAATCGACCGCATCGCGGGCCGCCATGCACAGAGCGAGCGCGTTAGGATCGGCGAGGCCAATATCTTCCACCGACATCCTTACCACCCGGCGCGCTATATAAAGCGGATCTTCTCCCGCTTCGATCATGCGGCCCAGCCAATAAAGCGCCGCATCGGGATCACTGTTGCGCACGGATTTATGCAGCGCAGAGATCAGGTTATAGTGCTCTTCGCCGGCCTTGTCGTAGAGCAGGATGCGTCTCTGCAGGGCGTCGCGCACGATCTGGTCGGTGATTTCACCTATGTTCTTGCCAGGCTCTTGAGCCAATCCGGCTGCTACTTCCAGAACGTTATAGGCACTCCGGGCGTCTCCGCTGCTGTAGCTAGCGATCAGCTTGAGCACATCGTCGGAAGCTTGCAATTTCATTGCTCCCAAACCGCGCTCCTCGTTCGACAGTGCACGTCGCAGCAGCGCAACGATTTGATCTTCAGTCAGTGGCTGCAGCACGCAGACGCGAGTGCGCGAGAGCAACGCCGAGTTGATCTCAAACGAGGGATTCTCCGTGGTTGCGCCAATCAGCCGGATATTTCCTTTTTCAACATGCGGCAGAAATGCATCTTGCTGCGCCTTGTTGAAACGATGAATTTCATCAATGAAAACGATAGTCCGCGTGCCGTATTGCTTCGCGCGCTCGGCGTCGGCCATGACCTGCTTGATCTCTTTAATCCCGGCTAGCACGGCAGAAAATTCAATAAACTCGGCCTTCGTCATGTTCGCGATTATCTTTGCCAGCGTGGTTTTGCCAGTACCCGGCGGTCCCCAAAAGATGAGCGAGCCGGTATCGTCGCGCTCGATCTGCGTGCGCAGCGGTTTGCCCGGACCAAGCAGGTGCTCTTGCCCGATGTACTCATCGAGCGTGCGTGGACGCATCCGGTCAGCTAGCGGTCGCGTCCGGTCAGTGACTCCTTCTGCGCTCGGAATGGGCTGGAAGAGTCCCATAAGATCAGTTCGTTGCTTAGTCGCAGATCTTATCGCGTTCAACGAAAACGATAAAACGTCCGGCTAACTTCTCTGCCGCGCCGCCTCGTATAGTACGATGCTCGCGGCTACGCCTGCGTTCAAGGATTCCACCTGCGGCAGGTGGGGGATGGAGAGCACTTCATCCATTCTTGCCATCAAGTCCCGTGGCAGGCCGGCTCCTTCGTTGCCGAAAAAGATTGCGCACGATTGCTTGAGATTCGCGTCACTCAAGGGCGTTCCTTTATGCGAGGACGTTGCCATCAAGTGCACATGGCGCTCGCGCAAGGACTTGCAAATATTTTCGGCTTCAATCGCGCCTTTTTTCTCGCTTCCGTGCCCGTGAACGATGGGCAATCGGAATACCGATCCCGCAGAAGCGCGTATGGCTTTCGAATTATATGGACTGACTGTTCCTTCGCCCAGGATCACGCCGGCGCTGCCGAAGGCTTCCGCTGAACGCAGAATCGTTCCCAGGTTGCCGGGATCCTGCAGACCCGCAAGAACCACGATAGGCCCGACGTGCAAGCGTTCGACAAGATCCTCAAAAGAAAACTGGCGCGGCCGCACCAGCCCGGCTATGCCCTGCGGAGACTCGCTATCGACCACGCTGTCAAACAGTCGATCGGGCAACAGCAAGGTTTCAACCTGCGCTCCGATTTGCGGAAGCAATCGCTCGGCAGTGTCTTGCGATGATTCGCGAAAGAAAACAGCGCTGAAGCGCAAGC
>JASHNX010000064.1 GCA_030041415.1 Candidatus Sulfotelmatobacter sp. | reverse complement strand
GCTACGGCACTATCTTCAAAATAACGCCTGCGGGCACGGTCACCATCCTGCACTCCTTCGTGTCCGACGATCCCAACGGCACCGAACCACGAAGCGCGCTGATCCAGGCCAGTGACGGCAATCTTTATGGTACCTGCTACTCCGGCGGGGCAGACGAAGCGGGAACGGTGTTTCGCATCTCCCTGGCCGGTGCTCTCAAGAAGATTTACGACTTCGTGGGGACTGCCGGTTCTTACCCTCAGGCCGGCGTGATTCAGGCATCCGATGGCAACCTGTATGGAACCGCCCTCGGGGGCGGAGGAGATGACAGCGGTTCGATCTATCAACTGACACTAGGCGGAGTCGCCACGCTGGAGGGCAGCTTCACTGGCAACACCGGATGGGCTCCGGTGGGCGCTTTGGTTCAGGGCAGCGATGGCAGGCTCTATGTAACGACCCAAAACGGCGGTGGTACAAACGCGACAGGCGTAACAGACGACGGTTCGATCGCCGTACTCGATTTGGGCCTCCCAGTGCCGAAACCGGCAATCGCCCGCTTCTCCCCGGCCTCGGCAGCAGTGGGAAAGAAGGTAACAATCACTCAGGGCCCTTATATTGGAGCGACTGCAGCAAGCTTCAATGGCACACCCGCGACATTTACTGTAAAAGGGTCCGAATTTATCGTTGCGACCGTGCCTGCGGGGGCTACCACCGGTCCGATCTCAGTAACCACGCCCGGCGGCACGGCCGTGAGCACGAAGAGCTTCACGGTGCTGCCCTAACCTGATTGTGGATTTACAGGGGGGCTATCCGAATCAGGATCAGCAGAGCACCATGATGCGGCAAAGACAACAGATCCGAGACCTGGCTAACCGCCTCGCCAAGCTCGAAGCCCGGCTGGTCCCAGCTCAATGACATTGGCTACGACGGACAGGCGGCCTTGAGACTGCTCGCGTGTAATCGCTGAAAGCGTCACCTACCCCACTAGAAGCGGCGGCAAACGGAACGCACAGGAACCCCGCTCGGCTCTTCAGTGGGTTTTTCGTTAAAGACGCTCTAACATTCCCGGGATAGTGGGAGATAGAGAGCCGAGGTCGTCGACCACGCGCTGTGTGCACTTCGCCCCTGAACGTGCCTAGATTTCGTGTTTGCCCTCCGGGAGGAAGAATAGAGAGAGAAAAATGAGGGCCCGATCTTGCAACTTTTTTTACCGCCGTAAGGTGGGCGTGTCAGCAACCTGCATCACTGTGCGTTGTGACCAAGGTCAAGATTCCTCAGATAGGGCCAACGACAGCGGCACCATCTTCAAGATCACTACTGTCCATGAAAAAGCATCTCGGTTGAGTGTGATGGCATGGCGAAATTCGGTTTCAGCAGCCAGCCTGCTGCTCAGATGACAAAATCAGGCGTTAGCACTCATTGACCATCAACGAGCGTAAATGGGGATTTATCGCCAACTGACTCTTCGGAACGCAATCAACTTCCACACTTTCATTGAACTGCCTTCCCTGCCACGCTGGGAATTCTCCTATTGCTCGCAACACATAATCCGTCCGAACTGTCAGCCGAGCCTCGATAGCAGCGACATTAGCTCTGGAATGCGCGTGACACCAGCCCTTTCCAGCAACGAGCGAATCTGGCTTCTTATCGTATTCACGCTAACCTTTCTTTCATTGGCAATTTGCGCGGGCGAGCGGCCGTTGAGTAATGCGGCCCCGATCTCCGATTCCACAGGTGTGCAATCGAGGAAGATCCTGATCCTTGTAGCGTCCGCCGGAGGCCGCGCTTCCGGCTTGCGAATGAATACCAGCGCGCAGTTTCCACGCCGCAGGTCGAAAGGATTGTCCGAAGTGACGCCTGCGGGTACAACTTCGATCAGCCAATAATCGTTGAGGGTTCCGACGCGCATCATTCCGCCGCCGGTTCCAGCGGCACACTTTGCCACAAGTTCGCGAAATTGCTTTGTCCTGGAATCGGAACAGAGTGTGAGCAGTCCCTGCCGGAGCGTAAAAGGGTTGCCCCCTTCGATCATTGAGAATGCGTGATTGGAACATTCCAGAAGCCTTGATTCTGAATCTGTCATGAAGCAGGCGATACGTTCGTGGTCGATGGCGTGACGCAGAGTTTCTCCCCGCGCCGCATTGGCTGCAAACTGCAGCGCGAGCTTCGCTGCCTGGCCGCCGTGCCGGCCCATCACGCCCGCTCGCCGCTCGAGCTTCTCCCTCTCGAATGGAGCACGGCGAGTGTGCATCGTGAGGACGCCATTGGTGTTATTGAAAGTAAAAGCGGCCATGTAGCGCGTTCCCGCGGGAATGGCATAGTCCTGATAAAACTCGCTTTTATTGATAAATTCCTCGGTCAGGTACTGGCCCACGCACAGGATCAGGTCTCCATCGCGATGCGCACCCACAATTTTCCGTAACGGATCCACCTTGTGATAGTAGGCAAAATACGATTTCATAACCTCGGGTGTTAAAAGCCTCCCACCCGAGACAACCACGCAGATGTTCTGAGCGGGATCGCGCACCGCCAGATGGGCCTCATCGACGCCAGCTGCGTCTGCATAGGCCACCAGTGCCCTTGGCCAAAGAGAAGGATTAACTGCAGCCTCGTAGAAAAGGCCGATGACCCGGTCTCGCTCCATAAAAGCGCCCCTTCACCAAAATTGATGATGACTTGCTAGGGAAGCCGTCGTATAAAGCCGCAAGCTCGAACCCGGAGAGGTGAGAAAGCAGGGCGAGCATAGCCGAAATCCGTCCGCCCCGCAATCCGTTTGTTTGACCTGCGAGCCGGCTGATGGGTTAGTCGAATTGGAATAGCCCCCGCCTGCTAACCTCACGATTTCCGGGCTTTACAAATCTGATACTTTGGAGTCCGGCAAAGCCACTTTTCCTGCGGATTGCGCTTTAGGGGATGACGAGCCGTCCTTCCAACGATGAGACGGAACTTGCACCCAGGAGGCGGTATGAACGTTTCTCACAGCATGATGAATCTGCCCGGATGGAAAATGAGCTGTGCCGTGGCCCTGTTCTGCGGGGCTATCGCTGGCGTCGCATCGGCGCAGACCTTCACAACTCTGATAACTTTCGACGGAACCAACGGCGCATACCCCGAATATGGATCGCTCGTTCAGGGCACCGACGGAAACTTCTACGGCACAACGGCAGATGGCGGGGCTGACCCCACCAACGTCGGGACTGCTTTCAAGATGACCCCCACCGGTGCTTTGACGACGCTCTACAGCTTTTGCTCGCAAGCAGATTGCACTGATGGCAAAGTTCTAACCGCAGGACTCGTGCTGGGCACCAGCGGGAAGTTCTACGGGACAACGTACTATGGCGGAGTCCCCAGTTCGACCTGCCTCGGTTTCTACGGTTGCGGCACGGTCTTCGAAATCACCCCGGCCGGCAAGTTGACCACGCTGCACAGCTTCGTTGGTACGGACGGCGAAAGCCCCTTCTCGGGCCTCGTGCAGGCCACCAACGGAGATTTTTACGGCACAACCATCTACGGGGGCACCGCCGAAGGCACGATTTACAAGATTACCCCTGCGGGCACGCTGACCACGCTCTATAACTTTTGCACGCAAGCGGGCTGCCCTGATGGCAATTACCCGTACGGGACTCTTGTGCAAGCCGCCAACGGAGACTTCTACGGGACCACGGGAGGGGGCGGGGCCAACGAATACGGCACGGTCTTCAAAATCACTCTAACGGGCGATTTGACTACGCTGCACAGCTTCACGGGCACTGATGGCGAAAATCCAGAAGCTGGATTGGTGCTGGCCGCCAATGGGGATTTTTACGGGACTACTCTCGAGGGCGGAGCCAACGAGGTAGGCACGGTTTTCAAGATGACCCCTACAGGCACTCTGACGACTCTGTACAGCTTTTGCTCTGAAACAGGTTGCACTGACGGCGAACTTCCATATGCCCTAATGCAAGCTGCAAACGGGAACTTCTATGGCATGACGTCGGCTGGCGGAGCCAACAGACAGGGAACGGTTTTCGAAATCACTCCGGCAGGCGCGTTGACCACGCTTTACAGCTTTTGCTCCCAGACCGGTTGCGCTGACGGTGAAGTTCCGGTAGCCCAGTTGATGCAAGCCACCAGCGGGGATTTGTATGGAACCACCTATGAGGGAGGAGGAGCGAGCAGCGATGGTACGGTTTTCAGTTTGTCCCTGGGCCTGAGCCCGTTTGTGAAGACGCTGCCCACATCGGGCAAAGTCGGAACACAAGTTCTAATTTTGGGAAACAGCCTTACCGGCACGACGAGTGTGACGTTCAATGGCACCGCTGCGCAATTCACGGTTGTATCCGCCACAGAAATCAAGGTCACGGTTCCGACGGGTGCCACCACCGGAACGGTCGAGGTGTCGATGCCCGGCCGCACACTCAGCAGCAACGTGAAGTTTCGCGTGACGTAAATCATCGGGCAGAGTAGCCGATTCACCGAAATTGAAATTCCGTCGAAACGTTTTGTTGCTGGGTGTAGCCTGCAAATGACCGCAACGCATAATTCTCGGTCAGGTTTCAGTAGGATCGGGGCCAATTAGTGTAATCGGGGTGTTACGCCAACTACATCTGTCAATCTGAAATTCTGCGCTAGCCCCGCTGCGGTGCGGGAACTTATATGACAGCTGCTGTATGCCACGCTTCTCTTCGGCGGCCCGGAACTGATGCTTTCGTCCGCGTAGGACTCGGGCTTCCTCTGAACAAAGTTCGATTCCTCAGCAAGGAGAACTCTGCCATGAAGCTCAGCATGGCCGTAGTGAACACCACTTCAAGAAAAGTCAACCTTTGTTTGACGCTGTTCAGCTTGTTTTTCTTGGGCGGACTTTGCACCGCTCAGCCCACCGTGAGGTTATCGAGAGACATTGGGCCTCCCACCGCCGAGGTGGCAATCTCGGGCAGCGGCTTTCCTACCGATATCACTATCACCATATATTTTGATTCGACGGCCCTTGTCGATGTGGCAACAAACTCCATCGGAGAGCTTTATGCCGTCATCCAGGTGCCGGCGACGGCGCTGCCAGGAAGTCATTCGGTTAAGGAAATTTCGTCCATCACAGGCTTGCTAGCCGAGCAGGAATTTCTTGTGCAGACGGACTGGCGTGAATTCGGCTTCCAGCCCTACGGCGGTCGATACAATGTTTACGAGAACATCCTGGATGCGTCCAATGCTGACGGACTTAGTTCGCTTTGGAGTTATCCAATTGGTCGGGGAACGAATTCCTCCCCTGCGGTGGCGAATGGAGTGGTCTATATCGGCTCGGACGACGGCAATGTCTATGCACTCAATGCGAGCACTGGCGCCGAGCTGTGGCAATTCGCGGCGGGCGGTGAAGTACTATCTTCTCCGGCAGTAGGGGATGGGGTGGTTTATGTCGGCTCGGCAACACTTCCTAACAATTTTTATGCGCTGAATGCGAGCACGGGCGCCAAACTGTGGGAATTCGCCACGGGGGACAGCGTGAACTCTTCCCCGGCAGTTGTTGATGGCGTCGTCTATTTCGGCTCGTACGACAACAACGTTTACGCGCTGAATGCCAGCACCGGTGCAAAACTGTGGCAATTCGGCACTGGCAGCCTCGTGTTCTCTTCTCCAGCGGTAGCCAATGGCGTGGTCTATATCGGGTCAGACGACGACAATGTTTATGCCCTGAATGCAAGCACGGGCGCCAAACTATGGCAATTCGCCACCCGCAGCTATGTGACGTCTTCCCCCGCAGTAGCCAACGGGGTCGTTTACTTCGGGTCGGACGATGACCATGTTTATGCCTTGAGCGGCAGCACGGGTACCAGGCTGTGGAGATTCAAAACGGGAGGTAATGTGACTGCTGGTCCGGCAGTAGCCGATGGCGTGGTCTACATCGGGTCGGACGACAGTAATGTTTATGCCCTTAGTGCCAGCACTGGCGCCGAACTGTGGCAATTCAGTACGGGCGATGCTGTGGACGCCTCTCCGGCAGTAGCCAATGGGGTGGTCTACATCGGCTCCGACAACGGTAATATTTACGCCCTTAATGCCAGCACTGGTGCTGAGCTGTGGCAGTTCAGCGTCGGAGCTGCTGTGACCTCTTGCCCAGCAGTGGCCAATGGAGTGGTCTACGTCGGTGGGGGAGAAATCAGTACCAATCCTGCCATTTATGCGTTTAGCAATCCGGACAATCCCACGCTGGCGTCCCAGCGGGCCGGTCCGCCAATGCCCCAGTCTGACCTGGCCTTGAAGAAATAGGACAGCATCAAACCGCCACGGGCGTGCGTGCCACAGTGCGCACCTTCATTCATTCCCATTTTCTTATTAGGAAGGCCGGAGGCGGAAGGCTGGCAATGAGGCCGGGGGCCTCTCCCTATTTGGTCCTGAAAGGTCGCAGTCGAACTTGATAACTGCTGTAATCAATTACACTCAAACCCCTTGGAGGGTCAATGAGCGTAATCGGGACTTTGCGACGACAATCGACCCAAGGGATCAATTGCCGCCAAGTTGCCCGTGGATCGCGTCGAGAAGAGCTGATCTGCTGTCGTCTTGACCGAGGTCCCAGAACATCATTCCTCCGAGGTGTTTCTGAATGACATATTGTGCCTTCACTGCAATCGATTGCACGTCCTCGTAGCTGATCATGATTTTGGTCTGTTTGTTGTACAGCCATGGCACTTTGACTTCCTCGATTCGGGAAGAGATTTGTAAATTTTCCGACCTTCCGGGCCCGGTCCATCGCTGTCAGTTTGTGATGGTATGAGTCAGCTAACAAGGTGAAAGGGGAGAGGTCACAATTCAACGTGATGAGGCAGCGCCTAGATTTCATGTTGGGTGGGTCAAGAAACGTTAACAGGCGTTAGCACTCAATACTATGTTGATCAGATCCAGATAGAAATGTGGCGCGGAGTGTACGGCTGGCAGTGCTCCGGTTCGCTGTTAAAATTCTAGGCGTTAAGCAGATCTTACACTCGCCAATGAGCGGAGGACGATATGGATCCGGGGACGGAAGTCAAACGTCATTCGCTTTTCGATCCAGTGGTTCCATCGACCGTGCGAACATGTGCATATTTGGCTAGGGCATTTTTGTTTGTGATGGCTTTGATAACCACTCAGATCAATGCGCGGGGGCAAGCGGCCACACCAGGCTCTGCAGATGTTCCGACGCTCACCCTGGACCAAGCTCTAAGCATTGCAATTCGAAACAACAGGCAACTGCAAATCAGCGGTCTCGATGTGGTAAAAGCTCGCGAGAATCTCGCTGAGGTTAGAACGAATTTTTTCCCTGCCCTGAAATCCTTCGGTCTGGGAGGATTCCCGCTGAGGCCCATGTCATTCACAGTTCCTGCTGGAGTCCTAGGCGCATACCCTACGGTTGGACCGATTCCAGCACGGGACTCCACTATCACTACGCCCCAAAGACCGACCGGCTTCATCAACGCATCTGCTGATCAGCCACTGACTCAGCTTTACAAATTGGACTTGGCGTCGCATGTAGCTGGCATCGGTCTACGGATCGCCTGGGAAGCTGAACGTGCACAACATCAGGAGACAACCAGGCAAGTAAAAAGCGCTTACCAACAGCTGGCGCAGGCACAAGCGGAAGTCAGCAGTGCACAAGCTGCCGAGAAATACCTGACTGAACTGTCGGAACTTACCAATAGGAGACTAGCGCAACAAACCGTGCTGCTCTCGGATTCCCTGACCGTTAGCGCAAACCTCAAACAGCAACGCTACCAACTTCTCAAGTTGCAGGATGCGTTCGAGGTGCAGAAAGAATCGTTTAACCGACTTCTAGGTCGAGACGTTCACACTGTTTTTTCTATCGAAGTGCAGCCTGCGCCCGAGTTTCTTGAAGTCGATCTCGAGGCAGCTTGTAAGCGAGCACTCGAACAGCGTCCTGAAATCCGGGAGGCGCGCTTGCAGCGCGATTCGGCCAAAGTCGACATTCGGCGTGAGAGAGCCGAGTACATCCCAGATCTAAGCTTGAATGTCTCTTACCTGTCCTTTCAAAATGTTGTTTTCTTGCCGAGGAATGCAAGCTCCATCGGTCTGTCGCTGAGCTGGCAACCCTTCGATTGGGGATACAAGAAGCATCTCATTCGAGAATTAAAGGCAACCGCGGAACAGAAGGTTCTGTCGGAACAAGACACAGAGCAAAAGGTCATCGTGGAAGTGGACCAAGAGTACCGCGCTCTAAACGAAGCGCGAGTACTCCTCGACGCCGATACAGATGCGCGGCATGCGGCGCAGGAAAAATTGAAGGAGATGACCAATAGCTACGAACAGAAGGCCACTCTTCTTTCCAATCTGCTAGAGCAACAATCCGCGGTGTCGAAAGCCGAAACCGAATATCAGCATGCTCTTGCGTCCTTCTGGACAGCGAAAGCAGACTTCGAACGCGCCGTCGGAGAAGACTAGATGAGCATCACAACTATTGTTTCGTCGTACCGCTGGCGCGCATTTCTTGCTATCTGGGGGATCACGCTTGCAGGCAGCGGGTGCAGCCGAACACCGGCACCCTCAACGCAGGCTGTAAGCGCTGGAACCGTGCAACGGTCTAC
>JASHNX010000063.1 GCA_030041415.1 Candidatus Sulfotelmatobacter sp. | reverse complement strand
ACCATTGAGCGCCTCACCGATCTGATCATTCCCGCAGATGACACGCCGGGCGCTCGCGATGCCGGAGTCTCGGAATTTGTCGACCTCATGGTGTCGCGGGATCCGGCGTTACAGCGTGATTTCCGCGCCGGCTTGAGTTGGCTAAACGCGCGCTCCCACAAGACCTGGAACAAATCGTTCTTAATGCTTCATCCTGATCAGCAAACAACCCTTCTTGAATCTCTCGCGTATAGGAAGAAATCCCGGCCGGGCGACGAACCTGGCCAGAGGTTCTTCAATCTTCTCCGGGAATATACGGTGATGGGTTTTTACACCAGCGAAATCGGATTGAAGGAGTTGGATTTTCCCGGTCTGAGGTTCTACGCCGAGTCCCCCGCTTGTCCCCACAGGGATGATCCCGAACACCGCCACCTTGACCTTGCACCTTCTCAATAACAAGGGCCTTAATGCCAAAACAGGTTTACGACGTCATCGTGATCGGAACCGGCGCCGGAGGAGGTATGGCGATCAAGACCTTATGTGAGGCTGGGCTCAAAGTCTGTGCTTTGAATTCCGGACGGCGGCTCGATCCGGAAAAGGACTTTCGCAACCACCGGATGCCATGGGAAATGAAATATCGAGGTTTCGGCGACCCCAAGACGCGCATGAAGGACACGCCCGACTTTCTGGATTCGGAGTACAACAAAGGCGCTTGGGAACACGACATCGCATATACCACTGCACCCGGCACGAACTGGATGTGGCCGCGTTGTTCCGCTGTAGGCGGAAAAACCAATTTTTGGGGACGAAGCTCGGCCCGTTTTGGCGATATCGATTTCAAGGCCGCGACGCTCGATGGACATGACGCCGACTGGCCGGTCACCTACGACGAGATTGCGCCTTACTATACTCGCGTAGAAAAGATGATTGGCGTGGCCAGCACCGTGCAGAACCGTCCCAGCAATCCTGACGGAGTTTACCTGCCGCCGTTTAATTTCAGATGTCTCGACTGGATTCTTCAGAAGGGGTCGGAGAAAGTTGGCGTGCCCTATTTACCGGATCGTCTGGCGCAGCTTACCGTGGCGCATGAGGGGCATCCCGCCTGTCACTTCTGTGGAGATTGTACTTTTGGCTGTGAAGTGGGTGCCTTCTTTTCTTCTCCCTGGTTTCTGCTTCCGGTGGCTGAAGCGAGCAGGAATCTGGAACTCCGAACCAACGCCATCGCCAAGAATATTCTTGTAGACGAAAACGGACGCGCTTCGGGAGTGGCCTACATTGATCGCGGATCGCGGCAGGAATATGAGGTCCGCGGCCGCGTGGTGGTGGTAGCCGCATCATGTATCGAAAGCGCCCGGATCATGTTGAACTCAAAATCGCGGCATTGGCCGAATGGCATTGCTAATTCCAGCGGGCAACTGGGGCGCAACCTGTGCGACCACTTGTACGCTACCGTGGCCAGCGGCTATCTGCCACAACTTCTAGGACAGCCCAGCTTCCCGGACAATGTAGGCGCCAATTCGATCGCATGGATGCCACGCTGGCAAAATCTGGAACACGCGCATGACGAAAAATTTGTTCGTGGCTATTCCATGTATCCCGATGGAGGTTGTTCAGAGTTTCCCTCCTACTATGATCAGATTGAAGGTTTCGGTTCGTCATTCAAGCACGAAATCAAGCGCCGCTATCCGGCACCGGTCAGCCTCACACTGCAGGCTCCGACTTTGCCCTCCGACAAGAATTTTGTGGACATAGATCCGGTAGCGAAGGATTCGTTCGGAATTCCCAAGGCTCGTATTCATTTTCAGTGGGGAAAGAACGAGTTGCAGATGTTCGAGCATGCCAAGCAAACCTCCGCAGATGTGTTGCAGGCCGCGGGCGGAGTTTTAGAATACGCTGCCGACGAACCCGAAACTCCTGGATATAGCTTGCACGAGACGGGCACGTGTCGTTTGGGGAATGACGCCAGGAAGTCTGTTACGAATCGATTTGGCCAGACTCACGACGTCGCCAATTTGTATGTCTGCGATGCCAGCGTTTTCCTGAACTGCACCGACAAGACGACTACGCTTTCGATTCTTGCCTTCACACTACGCACCAGCGAGTATCTGATTGAACAGTTTCGCCGAGGAGACCACAAGTGATACCCAGTCCATTTTCGAGGCGGAGGCCACATTTATTTACCTTCGGACTCAACATCTGCACACTGCTATTGATCGCGATCGGCGCCATCGTTCTTTTTTCTTTTGCTCAGCGGGTCACAGCGCAGGCAACGGCGCCGAACACGGAAGTCGAGAAGCGAGTCGAGTCGATTCTCGGGAAAATGACGTTGCAGGAGAAGATTGAGATCATTGGAGGCGTCAACGATTTTTTCACTCGACCGATCTCTCGGCTGGGGATACCAGCACTGAAGATGTCCGATGGCCCGTTGGGCGTTCATGATTATGGACTCACCACGGCATATCCTGCCGGAATCGCGCTGGCAGCTTCCTGGGATACGGAGCTCGCCGAGAGATTCGGCGCCTCCATGGGAAAGGATGCGCGTGCCCGGGGCGTGCACTTCATTCTCGGTCCAGGCTTGAACATCTATCGCGCGCCCATGAATGGCCGCAACTTCGAATATTTCGGAGAAGACCCCTTTCTCGCCTCAAGAATGGCAGTTTCCGTTATTGAAGGCATCCAGGCACAACGTGTCATCGCTGTGGCAAAACA